>DATENH010000233.1:0-56652 GCA_035275145.1 Steroidobacteraceae bacterium
TCGCCGGCGAAGGCGGTGCCCGTCAGCGTCATGGCAATGAGCTGGGCGATGAGAGGAAGCGTGGGACGCATAGCGCTTGCAAGTCTGTCACTGTCGGCGCGCATGGTGTTCTCCGTGGAGAAATCTTCACTCTGGCAGCGCGAATGCCACGACGTAGTCGCCGCGCTTCGTGCCGAGCTTGCCGTGACCGCCGGCGGCGATGACTACGAACTGCCGGCCGTTTACTTCGTAGCTCATCGGCGTTGCCTGGCCGCCAGCGGGCAGCCTGCCTTTCCATAGCTCGCGGCCGGTTTCGATGTCAAATGCGCGTAGATAGTTGTCGGTCGCGGCGCCTATGAACGCCAGTCCGCCGTCCGTGACCATCGGCCCGCCCATGTTCGGCATGCCGAGCGTCGGCGCCGGGACGAACCACGGGGTCATGTCGCGGGTCGAGCCGAGCATCACCTGCCAGCGGATTGCGTTGCGCCGCAGATCGACCGCCGCGAGCGTTCCCCAAGGCGGCGCCGTACAAGGCAATCCAAAGGGCGAGGCCAATACCTCGCGGCGCACGCCGTAGGGAGTGCCGGTCTGTGGTGCGAAATCGGAGTCGGGCCAGGCGTCCGAGTGCCGCGCTTCGTCGAAGTGATCGCGCGGGATGAGGGTTACGACCATCGGGATGTGATTGACGGCGGCGATCACCAGCTGACGCTCGCTGTCGAATGCCGTGCTGCCCCAGTTGACGCCGCCGGCATAGCCCGGCGACTCGATCGTGCCCTGCAGGCTCGGGGGCGTGAAGATGCCTTCCGAGCGGTAGTGCGAGATCAGGTCGCGGCATTTGCCGCGGTCGTAGAAGGTGAGACCCCAGGCGTCGTGCGGCGTCACCGCCGCGTGCGACACGAGCGGCGGCGTCGCCGGAAAGGGTTGTGTCGGCGCAGTCGCTTCGCCCCGCACGTCGGACTGCGGCACCGGCCGCTCGACCACTTCGAACACCGACTCGCCGGTCTCGCGATCGAACACGAACAGCATGCCGGTCTTCGTTGCCTGGACAACAGCCGGGATCGATTTGTTGTCGCGGTCGATGTCGATCAGCATCGGCTGCGCCGGCACGTCGTAGTCCCACACGTCGTGATGAACGAGCTGGCGATGCCACGCGACCTCGCCGGTATCGGCATGCAGAGCGACGAGCGAGTTCGCATAGTTGTTGTCGCCGGTGCGCTCGCCGCCGAAGTAGTCGGGGCTGGCGGAGCCCGTCGGCACGAACACGAGGCCGCGGCCGGCATCGACCGACAGCACCGACCATGCGTTCGCGGCGCCCGTGCGTTGCGCTGACTGCGCTTGCCAGCCGCGACGCGCCGCTTCATCTGCGGATGTCGGAATCGGGTCCCACGCCCAAAGCTGCTTGCCGGTGCGAACGTCGAATGCCCGCACGATACCGCGCGGCATTTCGACTGCGCCGTTGTCGCCGACAGCGGAGCCGACGATGACGATGTTCCTGTAGATCGCCGGTGGCGACGTGACCAGATAGCTGCCGGCCGAGCCCGCGCGCAGGCCTGGATTCAGATCCACTTTGCCGCCGTTGCCGAAGTCGCGGCACGGCCGTCCGGTGCGGCCATCGAGCGCGATCAGCCGCGCATCGAGCGTGCCCACGACGATGCGATGGGCGCAGGGCGTCGTGGGATCCGCCATCGGATCGATCCATGACGACACGCCGCGCGAAGTGGCTTCCGAATAACGCCGCGTGCGATCGATGCGCGGGTCGTAGCGCCAACGCTGCACGCCGGTCGCCGGGTCGAGCGCGATCACGATGTCGGTAGCGGTACTGAGATAGAGCGAGTCGCGTACCAGGATCGGCGTCGCTTCGAATGTGAGCGTGTCGGCGCGAGCGAAGCCGGCGCCGAGCTCGCCGGTGCGATAGGTCCACGCGATTTCGAGCTGCTCGACGTTCTGCCGGGTGATCTGCGTCAGCGGCGAATGACGATTGCCGCCGGGGTCGCCGCCGTACGAGCCCCACTGCGGCTCGTCGTCGTCCGACTGGCGTCCGGGCGGCGCCGCGGAGGCCGCGAACATCGCGAGCCCGAGGATCGCGAGGACCCCAATGCGTCGACTTGTCATTGAGCCAGCCTATCAGCCGCCATTCAGCAGCCACAACTGCTGCTAGTATTCGCAGCCGATGAGACTGCTTCAGGTAGTGCCCCTCTGCCTGCTCCTGCTCGCCCAGGCCGTGCATGCTGCCGAAGGCGAACGGCCCCGCGTCGGGTTGGTCTTGAGCGGCGGCGGCGCGCGCGGCGCTGCGCATGTCGGCGTGCTGAAAGTTCTGGACGAGATGCACGTGCCGGTCGATGCCATCGCCGGCACCAGCATGGGCGCAGTGGTCGGCGGCTTGTACGCCTCCGGCATGACCGGCGCCGAGATCGAAACGCTGATCCGCTCGCTGAACTGGCAGGACGCGTTTCGCGATCGTCCGCCGCGCGAGGAGCTCGGTTTCCGCCGCAAGCAGGACGAGCGCAATTTCCTGGTGCGCTTCGCGCTCGGCGTGAAGGACACCGGATTCGTCCTGCCGCCCGGCCTGGTGCAAGGGCAGAAGCTGGAGCAGGTGCTGCGCAACGCGGCGCTGCCGGTCGCAGAAATTCAGCGCTTCGATCGCCTGCCGATCCCGTTTCGCGCGATCGCGACCGATCTCGAGACCGGTCGGCCGGTCGTGATGGATTCCGGCGATCTGGTCACGGCGATGCGCGCGAGCATGTCGGCGCCGGGTGTGTTCGCGCCGGCGCAGCGCGAAGGCCGCATGCTCGTCGACGGCGGCCTGGTCGACAATCTGCCGATCGACACTGCACGCGCGATGGGCGTCGACGTGCTGATCGTCGTCGACGTCAGCTTCCCGCTGTACCTGCGCGAGGATTTGAAGTCGCCGCTGGAAGTGACCAACCAGGCATTCGCGATCCTGATTCGGGGCCGCACGCTGGAAGAGCGCGAGAAGCTGAAGGCGACGGACATCGTGCTCGACCCGGTGCTCGGACGTTTCCCCTCCACCGATTTCAGCCGGGTGCCGCAGGCGCTGCGCGCCGGCGAAGAGGCGGCGCGCGGCGCGTCGGCGTCGCTCGCGAAGCTGTCGCTCAGCGATGCCGACTATCGCAACTATCTCGCCGCGCGCAACACCCGCTCGACCGAGCTGCCGATGATCGAGTTCGTGCGTGCCGACTCCGCCTCGGTGCAGTACGACCCGCTGATCCAGGCGACGATGAAGGATCTGGTCGGCAAGCAGCTCGATAAGGAGCTGGTGCGCAGCAAGCTGTCGTCGCTGTACGCGCTCGATCGGTTCGAGACGATCGACTATCAGTTGGTCGAGGACCAGGGCCGCGCGGGCCTGCAGCTCGATCTGCGGCGCAAGAGCTGGGGCCCGAACTACGTGCGCATGGGCCTGAACCTCGAGGACGACTTCGAGGGCAACAGCCGTTACAACGCGGCGGTCCGCTTCATCGCCACGGAGCTCAACCCGCTCGGCGGCGAGTGGCTCACCGACATCCAGATCGGCGAGAACCCGAAGTTCTTCACCGAGTTCTATCAGCCGCTGTCGCTCGCCAGCCGCTACTTCGTCGCGCCGCAGTTCGACTTCGAAGAGCGCAGCGTCTTCGAGCTGCGCGACAACGATCGCGTCGCCGAGTATCGCGTGCGCGAGGTTTCGGGCGGCATCGATTTCGGCCGCGAGATTTCCAACTGGGGCGAGATCCGCTTCGGCGTGCATCGAGGCACCGGCCACCGCCGGGTGCTGATCGGCGATCCCTCGCTGCCGGCCACCGAGTTCGATCGCGGCGGTTATTTCACGCGGTTCTCCTACGACAAGCTCGACAGTATTTTCTTTCCGCGCCATGGCCAGCAGTTCGACATCGAATGGCGCGCCGAGCGCGAGAACGTCGGGTCGGACAGCAACTTCGACATCGTGCGCACCAGCTGGCTGATCGCGCGCTCGTTCGACCGGCACACCTTTATCTTCTGGACCGACGAGGGCACGACGGTCGATGCGCTGGCCACACCGGAGAACTCGTTCTCGCTCGGCGGCTTTCTGAATCTCTCAGGACTGACTCCCGGCTTCCTGGCAGGGCCGCACTACGGCATCGGCCGACTCATTTATTACCGCAGGGTCGGTCGCGGCGGCTCCGGCGTGCTCGACCTGCCGGCGTACGCGGGCGTGTCGCTCGAAGCCGGCAACACCTGGCTCGATCGCCAGGACATGTTCAGCGACCTGCGGATCAACGGCAGCGTGTTCTTCGGACTGGATACACCGCTCGGACCGGTGTACCTGGCGGTGGGTGCCGACGAGGGCGGGGACAAGGCGTTCTATCTGTTCCTCGGCCGCACCTTCTGATTCTTATTTATCGATCTTTTCGAATTCCAGACTCGGCTGGTCGCCGGGTCGGAAATAGACGTAGCGTCCGCTCATCTCCTTCAGCGCACGGTCGCGCTCCTCGCGCGTGGCGAACCAGTGCTCCTTGTTCCACTCCGCTCCCACCAGGTTCTTGAACGGATCCGTGCTACGCAGTTTCACGCGAATTCCGAACTGACACTGCTTCGGAATCGGCCGGGCGAGGTTGTGTTCGTGAACGATGGGCATAAACGGCCACTCGGGGTCGGAAATGGAAGGCGCGATTCTAAACGTGCTCGGCGACGGCCGCCATAAAGTGTCCGATGTGTCCGCTGCAACCGGTAAAACTACGCATATCACCGGTGAATGACGCACGCGCGCCACGCCGCTGCAACGATTCATCTCCTTGGCGCATCACAGGTTTCGAACTGCCTTGTTTTCGAGTTCGCAACGCCGGTGGCATTCATTGCGCAATTGTGTGACGCGCGCGCCGAACGCGCGCGGCGCCTGAAACCTTTCGTCGCATGCTGCGATCTGATCATCGTAATTCCCTTGTACGCATGGGAACGCATCCGCGTAATGACGATCAATCACAAGGCAACTGATCGAGACGCGAATGTGCAGTTCTCGGGTGACGCCGGCGCCGTTTCCGGCGGTTGGTTCGAAGAACGGGGAGGGGTGTGCGGATGATTCTCCGTAGGGCCCATGAGATGACAGGCGGCGGCGATTTGAATCCTGGCGTGGTCCGGCAACTCGACACCGGCAACGCAATCCTCAACGTGAAGACGCAAGTGGCGGACTATGCGCTCGATGCCGAGCGTTTGGCCGTGCTGTGCGCCTGGAACGGACGGCAGGAAGTCGCGCTCGACGGTCGACGAGTATTCGTCGACGATGACACCTGGATGACAGTGCCGGCATGTCCAGCGAACGTCCGCATCCGCGGCGCGCGCGAAGTGCATGCGCTGACGATCCTGTTCCGGCGCGGCATGCCGGAAGAGACGCTCGGCGCACTGATCACGCCGGAAGACCGGTTGTTGGAGAGCGGCGAGGTCGTGCAGCCCGCTGCGCTGCCCTTCATGCCGCATCTGTACACGCATGATCGCAGCGTCACGCCGGTGCTGCTCTTCATCCGTCGTCACTGCGAGATGGGATTGGACGATGCGCTCTGGTACGAAGAGCAATTCGCCTTCCTGCTCGAGCGGCTGCTGATGCGCCATCGGCAAGTGGTCGCGCGTGCGCATTCTGTGCCGGTGCGCCGGGCCGCAACCCGTCGCGAGATCCTGCGGCGCGTTTCGCTCGCGACCGACTTCATCCACTCGAACTACGACAAGCCGCTCATGCTCGGCGACATGGCCCGGGCCGCGTTCTTGTCGCGCCATCACTTCCTGCGCCTGTTCAAGCGCATCCACGACGTGACGCCGCACGAGTATCTGCAACGCAAGCGCACGACTGTCGCCGCGCGCCTGTTGCGAGGCACGGAGCTGGCGGTCGAGGACATCGTGAAGCAGGTCGGATTCGACTCGCGCTCGACACTGTTCCGCGCGCTGCGTCGTTTCCACGGAGTCACGCCGCGCGAATGCCGTCGTGCACCGGACGGCCTGGCGTTCATGGGCGGGATCGGAACGGCGGGACTGACGCCGTCACTCGAGTCGGGTTGAAGCTGCTAAGACTCCAGCAGGTGCCTCATCCGCTCCTGCTGGCGTTTTTCATGATCGCGCGCGATCGCCAGCGTCTTCTGTAACGAATCCGAATCCGGGTTGAGCTGCAACCCGCGCTGAATGTCGCGCAGCGACTCTTCGATCTTGCCCAACCCCAGGTTCGCGGCCGCGCGGTTCTGCCACGTCCGCCAGTTGTCCGAGACGAGCGCGATCGACTGATCGCAATGCTCGAGCGCGCGCTGATACTGCTTGAGCCCCGCGTAGCCGGCGCACAGATTCGCGAGCGCGGAGGCGCGGTCCTGCTGCGAGACTGCGAACGTGAGTCCCATCTGCGTGAGCTGCACGCCTCGTTGCCACTCGCCGCGCATCAGCGCTTCGGCGCCGTCGGCCAGCATCACGTTCGGTCCGATCACGGTGTTCGAACTCGCGGCCGGGGGTTCGGCGGCGGCCATCCAAGGCAGCAGGGCGGCTGAGAGGAGCAGCGCTGCAAACGGCTGGGAAAGCGCGTTCATGGGCAACCTCGCGGCCATTAATACCACCCGGGCAGACCGGCGCAAGGACCGTCCCGCTATTGCGGGGCATCAGGCTTCGGAAGAGTGATGGAGGTCACGTCCCGCCGGGGCAGCGGGGCCATTTGCCCCGGTTGTGGGCTCTTGCTTACCCTTACGGCGACCCCACCTAAGCGCTTCTCCCCGTTTACGACTCAAGGAACTCGCAATGAATCCGTTCCGCAAGAAAGCCGTCATGCCGGAGCCCTCGGATGTGCTGCCTGGGCGCGCAGCGCCGCTGCCAGTACCCGAGCGCCACGCTGTCAACGGCAACCGCATCGTGCCGCCGTTTCCGGAAGGCACGAAGCTCGCGCTGTTCGGTCTCGGTTGCTTCTGGGGCGCGGAGCGCAAATTCTGGCAGCTGCCCGGCGTGTACAGTACTGCCGTCGGCTATGCGGCCGGCTCGACGCCGAATCCGACATACGAAGAAGTGTGCTCGGGCTACACAGGCCACAACGAAGTCGTGCGCGTCGTGTACGACCCGCGCAAGGTCGGCTATGAAACGTTGTTGAAGACGTTCTGGGAATCGCACGACCCGACGCAGGGCATGCGCCAGGGCGGAGATGTCGGTACGCAGTATCGATCAGGGATCTACGTCTATGACGCCGAACAGCGCGCGGCCGCACAGGCGAGTCTGAAGAGCTATGGCGAGCGATTGAAGAAGGCCGGTCACGGTGCGATCACGACCGAGATCAAAGACGCGCAGGAGTTCTACTACGCCGAGGATTATCACCAGCAGTATCTGCACAAGAATCCGGGCGGGTATTGCGGGTTGGGCGGGTGTGGCGTTTCGTTCGTTCTCGATGAGAGTCGGGAGAAGAACAGCGCGTGACGCACGCAGTAGGGCAAGCTGCTCGGCTGAACCTCAACCTTCTCCAGCATGCGTTAAGCTCCTCCTCGTTGCATGCGAGGAGGAGCGATGAGCGACGACGGCAGCTTTCTGCGCCGCCAATTCAAGACCGCGTGGCTGCTGACTGATCTGCATCTTACCGGTCTCGACACCGATGAATGCTTGTGGCGCCCGGCGGCGCAGGGCATGCACGTGCATCGCGCTGCTGACGGAACATGGCGCGCCGACTGGCCCGAGCACGAGCGCTACGATCTCGGCCCATCCAGCATCGCGTGGATCACGTGGCACATCGGATTCTGGTGGTCGATGGTGCTCGACCATTCCTTCGGCCCGGGCAAGCTGACGCGTGAAGCCGTGACCTGGCCCGGAACTGCGGACAATGTGCGCGAGCAACTCCGCAGACTGCGCGACGAATGGGTCGCGGCGCTCGACCCGCTCAGCGACAGCGAGCTGCAATCGACACAACTCGCGCGCTGGCCGTTCCGTGACCGTCCTTTCGGCGATGTCGTCGCGTGGGTCAACATCGAGCTGACCAAGAACGCCGCCGAGCTCGGCTACGCGCGCTTCCTGTACGCTGTCCGTCGATGCTGAAGTACCTCGATATCCGGGCAATCGTACTGGCGACGCTGGCGGTGTTCGGCATCGACTTCATCACTGGCATCGTGCTCTTCAGCATGTTCACCGATCTGGTCACCAATGCCAGCGAAGAGCAGGTGCGCGCGGCCGCAGTGGCACTGGCCACCGATCCGGGTTATCTCAGGGCCGTGCTCGTTCTCGGCACGGCTTCGACCGTGGTCGGCGGATTTCTGGTGGCGCGCATCGCGCGGCGCATTCCTTACTTCAACGCGCTCGCGTACGGCGTGCTCGGCATGGTGCTCAGTACGTTGACGACCGGCGAGCTGCCGCTGTGGTTCCGCGTGGTCGGCATCGG
The DNA here is from genome assembly GCA_035275145.1 of Steroidobacteraceae bacterium. Taxonomy (GTDB): domain Bacteria; phylum Pseudomonadota; class Gammaproteobacteria; order Steroidobacterales; family Steroidobacteraceae; genus Steroidobacter. Next base: position 8,327 of record DATENH010000233.1, read on the forward strand.
GCTGACCGTTCCGGCCTCGCTGCTCGGCGCCTACTTCGGCAAGCGTCCCTTGTCGAAGTGATTCTCGGCGGGAATTTCCACCCACGCGTGTCGCGAGCGCTCCCACACTGAGCGCACCGGTGCCGGAAATGCAGGATCCGCGAAGGCCCCGACGGCGATCCCGGTCATGCCTGGATTGCGGTTGGAGCGCCAGAAAACCGACGTCCCGCAGGTCGGGCAGAAGTATGTGAAGAACTGATTACCCGCGTCAGTGGGTCGCACGAACTCGCGTGTCGCGCCTGTAATCGCGAGGTGCTCGTCCGCGTAGTAGGCGCCGACGCCGAAAGTCGAGCCGGTGCGTCGCTGGCAGTCGACGCAATGGCACGCGACCACGCTGGCCGGTGCGCCTTTCGCGACGACCTTCACAGAGCCACAGGAACACTGTGCTGTACGTTGCATCGTGCCATCATATCAGCGGGTACCGCAGTCCCGATGATAACGACAAGAGAGGGATGGGTCCGATGAAGCGCACGGGAATAAAAGCGTTTGCAGTGATCATGGTCACCGCGTTGAGCACCGGCTCCGCGCTGGCTGCCGGCACCGAGCGACAGCTCATCAGCGCCGCCGACTTCGGCGCGCTGCCGTTCATGGTCGGGCCGAAGATGTCGCCCGACGCCAAGCACGTCGTCACCACGGCCCACATCAACGGCACGAAGCGACTGGTGATCCTCGAGCTGGGGACGAAACCCGCTCCGTCGCACGCGTTCACCATGCCGGGCAAATGGGAGCTGGGCTGGTACCGCTGGGCGGGCAACGATCGTGTCCTCGTCAGCATCGGTCACGCCGACACGTTATTCGACGACGACGTCTACGTGACGCGGCTGGTGATGTACGACCTCAAGACCGACAAGGCGGTTTTCGTCGGCAAGAAAAGCGAAGGCGTCGAGGGCGACAACGTCATTCACGTCGATCGCGACGGTCATTGGTTGCTGCTGAACGTGCAGAAGACCATTTACGACTACCCATCGGTCTTCCGCGTCGACCTGGACACGATGGACATGAAGAAGGTCGTCGGCGAGCACCCCCACGTGTGGAACTGGTTCGCCGATGCCAGCGGCACGGTGCGTGCCGGGCTCGGCGCCCAGGGTCGCCGCTGGTGGCTGCTCTACCGCAAGGACGCGGATGCCAAGTTCGAGAAGGTCCTGCGGCGCGTCGTCAAAAAGGACGACGATGACGACGACCAGGGCTCGATCGAGCGCTTCATCCCGATGAACGGCAGCGATCACGGTTACGCTGTCACCAACGCGCGCACCGGCCGCTACGGCTTGTACCGCTACGACTTCTCCAGCGACTCGATCGGCGAGCCGGTCTTCGAGCACCCGCAGGTCGACATCGACGACTTCCGGATGTCGGACGAGGGCGAGATCACCGCCGTCTACTACACCGACGATCGCAGCCGCGTCGAATGGCTGGTCCCGCGCATGAAGGAGCTGCAGGCCAAGATCGACCGCGCGCGGCCCGACAGCATCAACCGCGTCATCTCGATGAGCGGCGACGGCACCAAGATGCTGGTGTGGAGCGGCAGCGCCGCGGATCCGGGCGCGTACTTCTATTACGACTCGACGGCCGCCGTGATGAGCCTGCTGGCGCGACCGTACGGCAAGATTGCCGACAAGCAGCTCGCGAACATGGACAGCGTCAGCTACGCGGCTCGCGACGGACTGCAGATTCCGGCGTATCTCACGCTGCCGCGAGGCGTCGAGGCCAGGCAACTACCGCTGATCATCATGCCGCACGGCGGCCCGTTCGCACGCGACGAATGGGGCTACGACACCTGGGCGCAGTTCCTCGCCAATCGTGGCTACGTCGTGCTGCAGCCGAACTTCCGCGGCTCGACGGGCTACGGTCGCGACTTCGTCGCCAAGGGCGAAGGTCAAGTTGGCCGCACGATGCAGGACGATCTCGACGACGGCGTGAAGTGGCTGGTCGAACAAGGCAAGGTCGATCCGAAGCGCGTCTGCATCATGGGTGCTTCGTACGGCGGTTACGCGGCGCTGTGGGGCGCGGCCCGCAACCCTGAGATCTATCGCTGCGCGATCAGTTTCGCCGGCATCTCCGATCTCACGGCGATGGTCAAATACGACCGCCGCGCGTTCTCGGCGACGCGTTACTACACCGCGTGGCGCGAGCGCGTGCAGGGCGACAAGACCTTCGATATGAATACCGTCTCGCCGCTGTACGCCGTCGATCGCATCAACATTCCGCTGTTGATCGCGCACGGCACGGACGACGAGAACGTGCCGATCTCCCAGTCGAAGAAGCTGCACGAGGCGCTGCTCAAGGCGAACAAGCCACACCAGTACCTCGTCTACGAGGGCGAAGGACACGGCTTCGACAAGCCGGAGAACGCGACCGCGTTCCTCGAGCAGGTCGATAAGTTCCTGCACGCCAACAACCCGGCCGACTGACTGTCCCTCTGGCCAATTCAAACGGCCGCTACGTTGCGCATATCGTTACCAAGCCATGCGCACCTGGCCAACGCTCGCTTGCGCCGCCGCACTCTCGGTCCTTGCGGCGCCGGCGCTTGCTGCGCAGTATCGTCCGCCGCGACTCGAAGACGGTCATCCGGATCTGCAAGGGGTGTGGGACTTCGTCAATGCGACGCCGCTGGAGCGACCGCCCGGCTTTGCGACACTGAAGATCACCCGCGAACAGGCTGCTGCCATCGATCGTGCGCTGGAGCAGGTTGCGGAAGACCGTTCGACGCCCGAAGAAAACAGCGACTACTTCAATCACCGGCGCCTGCTGCCGATTCACGGCGAGTTCCATAGCTCGATCATCGTCGATCCGCCGGACGGCCGGATTCCGGGCACGGCTGCGTTCAAGCAATGGCAGGTGGACGTCCGCGCCAACGTAATGAACGCGCTCGACGGCCCCGAGCAGCGGCCGACGTCGGAGCGTTGCCTCGGCAACCCGGCCGCGCAGGCGCCGAATCTGTTCAATCCCGGTACCAACCTGCGGCAGATCGTGCAGACGCGGGACGTGGTGATGATCGAATCGGAAGTCATGCACTTCGTCCGGGTCGTCCGTCTCAACGCGCAGCACGGGCCCGCGGCCGTGACTTCATGGCCGGGCGACTCCATCGGCTGGTGGGAGGGCGACACCCTGGTAGTCGAGACCAGGCACTTCACGCCGAGCGACACGGGCCGCCTTACGATGGGCATCGCGTTCCTGGTGTCGCCCGACGCGACGGTGACCGAGCGCATCGCTCGCGTCGCCGCCGACGAGCTCAGCTACGCGTTCACGATCGACGATCCCGCGAACTACACGCGGCCGTGGACGGGCGAGACGAACCTGACGCGCAAGAACGAGAATCTGCTCGAGTACTCCTGCCACGAAGCGAACTACTCGCTGCGCTTCATCCTCCAGGCCGGTCGCGCGCGCGACAACGAGTGAGCTACTTGACGGTTCCGGGAGTGCGCCCCAGGCTACGCGCCCGTGACGCTCACCCTGATTCGCAACGCGAACCTCTACGCGCCGCAACCGCTCGGCATCCGCCAGCTTCTGCTCGGCGGCGGCAAAATTCTGTGGATCGGCGCTGAGGCGCTCGACCTGCCGGTTCCTCTGCGCGCGGTCTCGCGGACCGTAGACGCGGCCGGACGCGCCACGATTCCGGGATTCATCGACGGCCACGTCCACGTGACGGGTGGCGGCGGCGAAGCGGGCTTTCGCACACGCGTTCCTGCCGTGCCGCTGTCACGCTTCACGAGCGCCGGCATTACGACAGTCGTCGGTCTGCTCGGCACCGACGATGTCGCGCGCGGCCCCGGCGAGTTGCTCGCGACCCTCTACGCACTGCGCGAAGAGGGATTGAACGCGTACGGCTACGCCGGCGGCTATCACGTGCCGCCCGCGACACTGACTGGCAGCGTTCGCGGCGATCTCGTGTTCGTCGAAGCTTTGATCGGCATCGGCGAGGTGGCGATCAGCGATCATCGATCGAGTCAGCCGACGCTGGATGAGCTGCTGCGGATTGCGTCGGAGTGTCACGTCGCCGGCGTGATGACGGGCAAGGCGGGCATCCTGCATCTGCATCTCGGCGATGGTCCACGCGGTCTGGAGCTGATTCGCGAAGCGCTGCGCACCAGCGAATTACCGGCGCGCGTGTTCAATCCCACGCACGTCAATCGGCGCCGCGCTCTATTCGCCGAGGCGCTGGAGCTTGCCAAGCAAGGCAGCACCGTCGACATCACGGCCTTTCCGGTTGCCGAGGGCGAAGACGCGTATTCCGCTGCCGAGGCTCTCGAACGCTATCTCGCCTCGGGCGCGCCCACCGACCACGTCACCATCAGCTCCGATGCCGGCGGCTGCCTGCCGTGCTTCGACACCGAAGGTCGCGTCACACACATGGACGTCGGCTCGTCGGGCGCACTGCTGGAAACACTGCGCGAGGCGCTTGCCCGCGGCCTTTCACTCGAAGCGGCGCTGCCCGCCTTTACGACAAACCCCGCAAAACTTCTCAGGCTGACGCACAAGGGCAGCCTCGCCGCTGGCAACGATGCCGACCTCGTCGTGGTCGACGAGTCGCATCGGGCCGACACTGTGGTCGTGCGCGGCGAGATCCACGTCATAGATCGAACTTGCGTCCGGCGCGGCACGTTTGAATAAGGTTAGAATTACACGCGAGGAGTACAGCCCACTACATGTGTCCCAGCAGAGTTGCCGAAGACGCCACGCGCGGCTGGATCGTCCCGATCGGCGGGGCGGAGAACAAGGAGAACGACCGCCGCATCCTGCGCCGCTTCGTCGAAGCATCCGGCGGCGAGGCCGCCGACATCGTCGTCATCCCGACCGCCAGCAAGATGCACGAGACCGGGCCGCGCTACGAAGCGCTCTTCCGCGACCTCGGTGCGGCGCGCGTTGCGGTGATGGACTTCGACACGCGCCGTGACTGCCAGGAACCGAATCGCCTGCAGCGGCTGGAGGAGGCCACCGGCATCTTCTTCACCGGCGGCAACCAGCTCCGGTTGACAGCTCTACTCGGCGGCACACCGGTCGCCCAACTGATCCGCAAGCGCAACGCCGCGGGCGTGACCGTCGGCGGCACGAGCGCGGGCGCCAGCATCCTGAGCGAGCACATGATCGCCTTCGGCGACGAAGGCTCGTCGGTCGTGGCCGGCAGCGTGCGCCTGGCGCCGGGCCTCGGGCTGACGAACCGTTTCGTGATCGACCAGCACTTCCGCGAGCGCGACCGGCTCGGGCGCCTGATCACGGCCCTTGCATACAACCCGTTCGCGATCGGCATCGGCCTGGACGAGGACACCGCGGTGTTCATCGGCCCGGACGAGGTGCTGGAGGTGGAGGGGAGCGGCGGCGTGACGGTCGTCGATGCCTCGGACGTGAGCTTCTCTTCGGCCGACAGCGTGTCCGAGGGACAGCCCGTGGCCGTGCTCGGCCTCAAGGTCCACGTCCTGACGCCGGGCGCCACATTTAACCTTAATACCCGCACCGCCTCCGCCGCGAGCCTCATTCCCACCAAGGAATAGGGATGACATGATCGGGTCACGCCCCGCTTCGACTAATTTGAGGAGCGTTACCCGACCATGCAAATCGTCGATCGCTCGGTCTACGTCGGCCCGTCGCTGTACGCGCATTTTCCCGTCATTCGCCTGGAGCTCGACCTCGGCGCGCTGGAAGCATGGCCGACCGGCAAGCTCGGGCCGCAGTACGTCGACGGCCTGGCCGCCGCGCTGCCTGGACTGGCCGAGCACGGCTGTTCGTACCGGGAGCCCGGCGGATTCCTGAGACGCATGCGCGAGGACGACGGCACGTGGCTCGGCCACGTGCTCGAGCACGTCGCGATCGAGCTGCAGAACGTTGCCGGCGAGGAAGTAACGTTCGGCAAGACGCGCAGCGCGGGTAAGCCTGGCGTCTACACCGTCGTCTATGAATATGCGCAGCGTGACGAAGGCGTCGCCGCAGGCGACCTCGGCCTGCGCTTGTTGTGCTCGTTGTTGCCCGAGGCGATTCGTCCGGCCGGCTCGGTGCCCGAAGGCTGGAGCTGGCCGGAAGCGCGCGACGATTTCATTCGCTTCGCGCAGCGCCGCGCCCTCGGTCCCTCGACGGCATCGCTGGTGCGCGCAGCGGAAGGCCGCAGCATCCCGTGGCTGCGCCTCAACGATCAATCGCTCGTGCAACTCGGTCACGGAAAATATCAGCAGCGTATCCAGGCGACAGTCTCCGGCCGCACGCCGCACATCGCGGTCGAGCTGGCGAGCGACAAGGAAGAAACGAACAAGATCCTGGCATCGCTCGGCTTGCCGGTGCCGCGCCAGGAGCTGGTGCAGAACGAAGGGCAGGCGGTGCGCGCTGCGAAGCGTGTCGGCTTTCCCGTGGTCACCAAGCCGTACAACGGCAATCACGGTCGCGGCATTTCGATCCGCCTGACGACGGACGCGGAAGTCGCTCACGGTTACAACGTCGCGAAGGAGCATTCGCGCTCGGTGATCGTCGAGTCGTTCCTCGAAGGCGACGATCATCGCCTGCTGGTCGTCAATGGTGAGCTGGTCGCGGCGACGCGGCGCACGCCGGGACACGTCGTCGGCGACGGCGAGCACACGATCGTGCAGCTGATCGAGATCGTGAATCAGGATCCGCGTCGCGGTGTCGGCCACGAGAAAGTGCTGACGCGCCTCGAGCTCGATGCGCAAGCCGAGAAGATGCTGGAGCGTGCCGGGCTCACCGCGCAATCCGTGCCGGAGCGCGGACGCGTCGTGTCCCTGCGCTCGACTGCGAATCTCTCGACCGGCGGCACGGCCACCGACGTGACGGACGTGATCCATCCCGACAACCGCGACATGGCAGTGCGTGCGATTCGCGCGATCGGCCTCGATGTCGGCGGCGTCGATTTCCTGTCGACGAACATCGCGGAAAGCTATCGCACGATCGGCGGCGGCATCTGCGAGGTCAATGCAGCGCCGGGCTTCCGCATGCACGTGGCGCCGAGCGAGGGCACGGCGCGCGATGTCGCCGGCCCGGTGATCGACATGTTGTTCCCGCCGGGCACGCCGTCGCGCGTGCCGATCGCGGCAGTCACTGGCACGAACGGCAAGACGACGACGGCGCGCATGCTCGCGCACATTACGAAGATGGGTGGCTACACGCCGGGCCTTACGACGACCGATGGCGTCTACATCGACGGCCAACGCACGGTTCAAGGCGACATGACGGGCCCGATGTCCGCGCAGATGGTGCTCGCAGATCCGCAGATCGACATGGCTGTGCTCGAAACCGCGCGCGGCGGCCTGCTGCGTGCCGGCATGGGCGTGCGCCAGGTGAACGTCGGGGCAGTACTCAACGTTCAGTCCGATCATCTCGGCCTGAAAGGCATCGATACGCTGGAGCAGCTCGCTGAGGTGAAACGCGTCGTGATCGAAGTCGCGACCGATTGCGCGGTGCTGAATGCCGACGATCCGCTCGTGCTGAAAATGTCCGGCTACACCGAAGCGAAGAACATCTGCTACGTGACGATGAATCCGCAGCACACGCTGGTTCGCGAGCACATCCGCGCTGGCGGACGCGCGTGCGCGCTCGAAGCGGGCGTCAACGGGCAGATGATCACGCTGTACGACCGTGGCAGCCACATTCCGCTGCTCTGGACGCATCTGATTCCTGCGACGCTCGAAGGTCGCGCAATCCACAACGTGCAGAACGCAATGTTCGCCGCGGCGATGGCGTTCTCGCTCGGCATCAAGCTCGACGCGATCCGCCAGGGTCTGCGGACGTTCGACACGACGTTCTTCCAGGCGCCGGGCCGGATGAACGTCTTCAACGAGCATCCGTTCAAGGTCGTGTTCGACTACGGCCACAACGCGCACGCGGTCGCGGCGATGGCGGAGCTCGCGCAGCGGCTCGACGTCAAAGGGCGGCGCATCGTCGTCGTCGCCGGGCCCGGCGACCGGCGCGACGAGGATCTGCACGCAATCGCCAAGGCTGTCGCCGGGCGCTTCGATCACTACATCTGCCGCCGCGACGACAACCTGCGCGACCGCGCGCCGGACGAAGTGCCGCGCATGATCGCCACCTCGCTGATCGGCGAAGGTGTACTGAACAAGCAGATCTCCATCATTCCCGACGAGCAGGAAGCGATCGACGCGGCGCTCAACATGGGCCAGCCCGGCGACCTGCTGCTGGTCTTCGCCGACGCGTTGACCCGCTCGTGGAAGCAGATCACGAAGTTCCGGCCGGCCGGCGCGCCGGAGCCGCAGGCGCGCATTGCTGCGCCAGTACATCCACCCACATTCTCCGAGGCGACCGCCGAGCTGCCACCGCTACCGAGCCTCGAAGGTCTGCTGCGCGACGAACGTGGCATTCGCCTCGCGCCGGAGGTCGATGACTGAGCGAACCGGCCGCATTGCCGTTCGACAGCTCGCGACGCCTGACCGGCAGCAACCTGTTCTTCGCTTCGACCGGCGCAGTCCTGGAAACGCTCGGAGTCGAAATCGATGCGACGGTGCTGGCCGAGTGGCGCAGGCGCGTTGCGCGCGCGCGTTCGGTATTGCGCTGGTCAGACCAGGCACCAGCCATCGTCGCGCGCCGGCATTCGGCCGGCACGTCGCTCGCGATAGCAGCGCCGCTCGATCAATTGTTCACGGCGACCGAGGTCAACGAGTGGGCGCTCTGCGCCTCGCTGCTCGCTGCAGATCCACCGCGCTGGACTCGTCTCGAAAGCGCGCTCGTCGATGCCGCGCGCGCTGCCGCGGAGCACTCGTCGATGTCAGCCGCGTTCGCGGTCGCACTGCCGGTCCTCGAGGAGCAAGCGGCATTCGCACGGTTCGCAAAGTTGTCGAGCATCGAGGGCTCGCCGTCGCTGCGCGTCCTGGTCACGGCTGCCCATTCGCGCGCGTTGTCGGTTCTTGTAGATGACGATTGCCTGACGCTCGGCTCGGGCGCCGGCGGTCGAACATGGCCGCTCGATGCGTTGCCGGATACAGAGCACGTCCCGTGGAGCGAGCTGCGCAACGTGCCGACGGCGATCGTGACCGGCTCGAATGGCAAAACGACGACGGTGCGCTTGCTCGCTGGCTGCGCGCGGGCTCAGGGATGGCGCGACGGTTACAACTGCACCGACGGTCTCTTCGTCGCCGGAGAACAGATCGAGCGCCGCGATTACTCGGGCCCGGTCGGTGCGAGGACAGTTCTGCGCGACTCGCGAGTGCAGGCTGCGATCATCGAAACGGCGCGCGGTGGAATTCTCAGACGCGGACTGGCACTGCAGCGTGCGCGCGTCGCGGTGGTCACGAACATCAGCGCCGATCATTTCGGCGAATATGGCATCGATGACCTGGCGGGGCTGGCAGACACCAAGCTCGTCGTCGCGAGCGCGATCGACGATCGGGGCCTGCTAGTGCTCAACGCCGATGACGCGATGCTGCGATCGCGCGTCGATCAGTTCGCTTGCCCGCTCGGCTGGTTCTCGCGCAACTACGATGACCCGCTGCTGCTCTCCCATCGCATGAAGGGCGGCTCCACCAGCGGTGTGCGTGCCGGTCGGCTCATGGTGAGCTGGGCGCGCGACAGTGCCGCGGAGGAGTTCGACCTCGGCGCAATAACCGACATGCCGCTCACGGTGGACGGCACCGCGGACTACAACGTGCAAAACGTCGCCGGCGTCGCATTGGCCGCGCTCGGCCTGGGAATCTCAGCGACGACGATAGCAGCAGTGCTGACGCGTTTCGGCGCAGACCCAACGGACAATCCCGGCCGGTTGATGCGCTACGAGTATCGCGGCGCGCAGGTGCTGATCGACTACGCGCACAATCCCGACGGCCTGCGAGGACTGATGAACGTCGCGACTCGCCTGCGCCGCAGCGGGCGCGTCGCATTGTTGCTGGGCCAGGCCGGCAACCGCTCGAATGCCGACATCGAATCGCTCGCGGCGATGGCGGCGCGCTTCCGGCCGGACTTCGTCGTGGTGAAGGAAACGGAGTCGTACATGCGCGGCCGCGCGCCGGGCGAAGTGCCGGAGATTCTGCGCGCGGCACTGTTGCGGGCAGGCATGCTCCAATCTGCCATCGAAGTGCAGCCGAGTGAGCTCGACGCGGTCAAGCGCGCGCTGGGCTGGGCGCGGCCCGGCGATGTGCTGGTGATGCCGGTGCACGACCGCAGCGTGCGTGAGCAGGTGATCGCACTGCTGCGGACCGAAGACTGAGAGTCTTTTTCTTCTATCTCTGCAGCAGCGGCGGCAGGATATTGCTCCACGTCTCCGTGAGCACGTCGTTGCCGCTCTGGAGGAATCCGCGCAGCTCGGTCGGCTCGTTGCGATTGAGCTGCTTCACGACCACTGTCATGCGCCACGCGCCGGTCGCGTCGACCCGATACGCATTGCTCTCGCGCACCTGGCCGTTCGCGGGCGCAGTCACGACAGCTTTCACTGTCGCATCGGCGGGCAGCGCGGCGAGCGATGGGCCGCTGAAGTCGACGACGTATTGCTGCTCGTCTTCGGCAAGCTCCGCGTAACCGCGGCCAGCGCGCGTCTGCAAAACCCACGCGCCCGGCGGGTGCTGCTCCTGCTGCTGTCCTTGCCAATGCAATCGATAGGTGAAGTCGAGCGGCTGACCCGGTGCCGGCGGGTCGCGAGGGACCCAGTACGCGACGATGTTGTCGTTGGTCTCGTCGGGGGTATTCAACTGCATGAGCTCGACCCGGCCCGGTGCCCAGGTGCCGGTCGGCTCGACCCATGCGCTCGGCCGCAGCTCGTAGCGGGCTTCGCTGTCCTCGTAGTTGCGGAAGTCGCGGTCGCGCTGCATGAGACCGAAGCCGCGCAGCGTGTCCATCGAGAACGACGTCGTCAGCGTCTGCCGCGGATTGAGCAGCGGCCGCCAGATCCACTCGCCGTTGCCGGTCGCAACCAGCAGGCCGTCGGAGTCGTGCACCTCGGGCCGGAAGTCCGTGCGATGCGGTTGGTTCTCGCCGAAGAAGAACATGCTGGTGAGCGGCGCGATGCCGAGCGTCGCCACGCTCGCGCGCAGGAAGATTCGTCCGTGCACGTCCATCACGGTCTCGCCGCCGGGATGCACGTCGAACTGGTAAGCGCCGGTCGCGCGCGGCGAGTCGAGCAGGGCGTAGATCGTCAGCGTCGTTGCATCGGCAGCCGGCTTGACGACCCAGAATCTGGTGAACGCCGGAAACTCCTCGCCTTGACCGCCGACGGTGTCGATTGCGAGTCCGCGCGCCGACAGGCCGTAGCGCTGGCCGGCGCCGAGCGCGCGAAAGTAGCTCGCGCCGAGGAACACGACGAGCTCGTCCTTGTACGCGCCGCCATTCAATGGGTAATGCGCGCGGAAACCGCCGAAGCCGAGATCGCCCCAGCTCTGCGGCGAGAGCTTGTTCTTGCCGAAATCGAAGTCGCTGGCGCGATACGGGATGTGGCGCGTGCCGTCGGCGTTGACCTCATCGATCCGCACCGACTCCTTCTGGAACTTGCCGAGGTGAAAGAACATCAGCTCGAACGGCAGCTTGTCCGCGCGCCACACCGCACGATCCGGACGAAAGCGGATGTCGCGGTACTGGTCGTAGTTGAGCGCTTGCAGCTGCGCGGGAGCCTTGCGGCCCGAGCTGCGATACGTTTGCCGCGCCTGGAGCTGCGCCAGCTCGGCGACGTCGTCGAAGTCGAAGGCCGCCGCGGCGCCGGCGTGCAGGGCCACCAGGAGGATGCAGAAACGCGCGAAGCTCATTCGTATTCGTGTTGTCAGGGACGTCGATTCTCGTTCGGCTGATCGATTGTCTGGGCCAGGGGACGCACGCTTTGCACGAGGCTCAGCAGCATCTTCCCCGGCTCTTCCCACGGAATCATATGCGAGGAGCGCTCGAACCACACACCTTGCTTCGCGGGCGCGCTCAGCTTCGCCAGCCAGTCGGCCGTGGGCTGCGCCGGTGTCGTGTAGTCGTGGCGTCCCATGAACATGAAGACCGGGATCGACATCGAGCGCACGCCTTTGTAGTCCACGTTCAGGAACTCCGGCAGCACTCGGCCGAGCGTGAAGACATTGCCCTGATCGACGGCACACACGTCGGTCGCCGAATACTCCGGCGACAGCAGCGGCGCATTGAAGAAGTAGCCCGACTCCTCGCGAAAGGCGGTGAGCCCGCCGTAGAACTGCGCCCACTTGCGCGCGATGATGATGCGCTCGCGCGTGATTGGCTGATGGCCAGGATAGGGAGCGATGCTCTCCATCTCTTTCACGGCCGCCGTGTTGCCGTGCGCCTTCGCCTGCTGCATCCCGTATTCGAAGCTGATCCTTTCGTTGTCGCGGGTGTTGATGACCTGACCGATGCCCACGTAGGCATGGAACAGATCCGGTCGCTGCAGCGCCGCGCCGAGGCCGATCACCGTGCCCCAGCTATGCGCCATCAGGATCACCTTGCTCTTGCCGTAGCGCTTGCGAACCTGCTCCGCGATTTCGATCGCGTCGTCGATGTAGCGCGGAATGTGCAGGCTGGCCGCGACCGCGTCCGAGTGGTCCTCCACGTAGGTCTTGCCGGCGCCGCGCTGATCGTAGTTGACGATGGTGAAGTACTCTTCCAGCGGGCGCTGAAACTGCCACAGCGTCGGGATCAGCGGCGAGGCCGGGCCGCCGTGCACGAACAGGATGATCGGGTTCGCCTTGTCCTGGCCGCGCACGTCGATCCACTGGTCGACGCCGCCGATCTTCGTCTTGTACGACTCCTGGACTCCGTTCGGCGCAACGATGCGGCCGAGATCGGCAATCGTGTCGCGCGCCTTCTGGTACGGCGCGATGTCGGGGCACGACTGCGCGTGAGCGCCGAGGCTCGCAGCGGCAAGCAAGCAAAGCAAGGACGCAGCCGCTCTCATTCTCTTGCCAGCTCCAGCACCTTGCCGACCGTGCGCCAGTTGCGCGCCGTCACGTCCACACCGAGCAGTCGTCCAGCCTTTGCACCTAGCTTCGAGATGCCGAAGCCCTCCGGCGCGTAGAAGTAGAACACCTTGTTCGTGAGCACGAACTGCTCGGACTTCGCCTTGAGCTCGTTCATGGCATCGAGCTGCGCCGCCTTCGCCGGCTTGGCGAGGAAGAACAGGTGCAGCGCCTGGGGCTTTTCATCCGCCTGCGGGAAGGGATTGCCCGCGGCGGCGCGCTGTAGCTCGCCGACACTCAGCACGAACGTCTTGGAATGGAAGCCGAACTTCTGTTCGATGCAGCGCTCGATCTCGCCGGCGAGCCGCGTTGCCGACTTGGCGCTGCTGAAGACGATGTTGCCGCTCTGGATGTAGGTGCGGACGTCTTTCAGCCCGATCCCTTCGAGCGCTGCCGTGAGATCGCGCATCGGCAGCGGCCGGATGCCGCCGCCCACTCCTCGCAGCAACGCGATCCAGGTCGCCATCCGCCGCGGAGAGTTATTCCGGCGGCTCCTGGCCCGGATGCTGATCTTCCAGCGGGTAGGTCTGGGCCGGCTTCGGCTGCGCCTGCTGCGAGCTCGAAGCGGATGGAGCCGGCGACACCTCTGCGGTCGTGGTTCGCGGCGCCGCATTCGATGCAGCCGCGCCAGTTGCCGAGCGCTGCAGGACGGCGATGAAGTCGCTGGACGGAGCCGGCGCCGGCGGCGCATCCGCCTTGATGATGTCGCTCGCCAGCACGCCGGGACGGCCGTAGAACGACTCGTTCGACTTGTGATCGATGGTCATTGCCGAGCCGTCGAGCGCCACGCCCGCGAACAGACCCTGTGCGCGCGAGTACGAGTAGACCTGTGCGGTGAGTCCTACGTCGGTCGCTGCCGAGCTCTGCCGACCGACCGGGCCGGCGGCCACCGACGCGTCGGCGCCCAGCGTGACCTTGCCGCCGACGATGCCTTCGATGCTCTGCCGGGAAGTGAACACCAGTACGATGTCCGTCGACTGCACGCCGACCTGGAAGCCGAAGCTGCCGCCGGTCAGATTGACGAACACCGGGTTGCTCCACTGGCCGTTGTCCTTGCGGACCACGAGCACGCCTTTGCCGCGACGGCCGCCGATGCCGAGGCCGACCTTAATCACCGAAGGAATGACTGCGACCGCGTGAGCGCGCTCGAGCAGCCAGGTCGGAATGTTCTGTTCCGGCATCTGCATCAGCTCGGTGAGCACGCGCGTCGAGGTGTTGAGGCGCGCTTCCTGTCGCTCTCCGGCGACGGCTGCGACGCTGAATCCGGCGACGATCAGGCAGATCGCGATCTTTGAAAAGAAGCTATGCGTACGCATTGCTGTTTCGTCCCCCGTGACTTGACTCACGTTGAGACTTTAACAGATGCGAGTCGTTCCGGCTGCGCGTGAAGCTCAGCTGACGGCTTCTTAATGCCGCTCTTCCATCCGGAATTCGACGCGGACGAGCAGACGCTGCGAAGCGAGCGGGTCGGCGGAGGCGAACGGCTCGTATCGCCACTTGCGTACGGCGGCGAGCGCTGCGCGATTGAACAGCGTTCCGTTGCTGCTCTGTTCGACTCGCGGATCGATCACATTGCCTGCCGGCGTGACCGACACGCTCACGTTGACCCAACCTTCGGCGCCCGTGCGCAGCGCTTCGGACGGATACTCGGGCCGCACCATGCGTGCGAGACGCGGCGTCGGTGCCGGTGTCGCGGGCGCTGCTGCGGCAGGAGCAGGAGCCGCTACCGGCGGCAGCTCAACGACTTCTTTGTCTTTGCGCACGGCCGCGAACTGCGCTTCCGCCGCTTCGATCTTGGCCGCGAACTGCAGCTGCGCGTTCGCAAGCTCCTGCTGATCGCGCTTCAACGCTGCCGTTGCTTCGGCGACGGCGCGAGCTTGCGCCTCGACGTGCTGCTGCAAGGCGGGGGCGACCGTCGGCGCAGGCGTTGCCTTCGGCGGAGGCGTTGCCTTCGGCGGAGGCGTCAGTTCGACGCGCGCCGGCGCCGCTGCGGCGAGGGACTCCTGCGCGGCGCCGAGCTGCGCCTGCAGTTCCTGCAGCGCGCGATGCTCCGGCCGCACACGCCGAATGCCATCGATGGCGACGATTGCCGCCGCCACCTGTCCTCGAGCGATGGCCATGGCGGCCTCAGCGGCGAAGCGATCTGCAATCTGATCGATGCCCTGGTGCGCCGTCGCATTCATGGGATCGAGCGCGAGCACCGTGTTGTAGTAGTCGAACGCGCTCTGACCGCGCGGTTCGAGTGCGTGACCTTCGCGGAGCGAGCGCTGCGCGGCCGCGAGAGTGCTGGCGATGACGGCCTGCGGATCGATGTTGGGCTTGCGGTCGGCGGCGATCCACCACATCAGGCCGGCGACTGCGAGCAGCGCGACCACCACTGCGATCCAAGGCGGGCGCGGGATGTCTCTGGGACGGGACGGCGTCGCCGGTCCGACGGTCGAAGCCGGCGCCACGACTTCGGCAGGCGAGAGATCCAGATCGAGCTTTGGCGCGGCGAGGTCGTTGGCGGCATGGCGTTGCAGCTCGACCACGACAACCGCGGGCTCGGGTTGCGGGCACTGCGGCTCGACCAGAGTCACGGCCCTGCCGACACCTTCGAGCGTGCGGTGCTGCTGAACGGCGGACTTGAGCACGACCTGCGCAAGCGAGGCAGTCACGGGCTTCAGCATCAGCCGGTCGACGATGCCTGCGGACAGCAGGCTGATCAGGCAGTTCTGATCGCCGGCGTTGCCGACCGCGACGACGACGAGCGCGGGCTCGGCCTCGCGCAGTCTCTGCGTCATCTGCCGCAGAGCCGATTGCGTGGAGAGTTGATCGGTGATGAGCACGGCGCAGCGGCCGTTGGCTGCGAGCTCGAGTGCCTCGTCGAGGCTGCTCGCCGTTGCGACCGGGTGATTGGCGGCCGCGGCATCGTGGATTGCGTCAGCGAGCGTCGCGTCTTCGGTGAGAACCGTGATCGGAACGCTCGAGGTCGGGTCGTAGCTCGTCTGCTTCGAGCGCCGGCGCACTCGCGTGACAGCGAATTCGCCGGTGCGCTCGACGTCGTACAGGTCGCCTACGCTCATTGCGCAACGTTACTGACGTTGCGCCCGCCCGGATATTGGACGGAGGGGCGACCTGCGCCTGGATTTATGCGACGTGCTTCACGATTGCGGCAACAGCGTTGCGCTCGGCGACGTGCATGCCGAATGCGCCGGTCGCGAGGCCGATGCTGACGATGAAGCCGGCGAGCACGAGGCACACGGCGCGCTGCACGGAGTTGCGATTCTGTTGGATGGCGAACATGGCGATCTCCTTGGCTCTCTTCGGTGGTGGCCACGCTGTGTGGACACTCGATTTCCCTAGTGCAGGGGGCGTGCCAACTCTCTCGTGCGCGCTAAGTGCAGGATTTCCGGAGAAAACTGCTGGGTGCCGGCGAGGTGCCTGGACATGTCCGGACGCGTCCGCCGTCCGCTCGGAGTGTCCGCGCGGTCAGGCCTGGACGACGGACAGGCCGAGTTTTCGATAGTCGGCGAGCGTTTTCTTCGGGATGGCGGCGTCCGCGACGATGCCATCGACGTCCGCGAGCGGGCAGATGACGTATGGCGACGCGGCACCGATTTTTTCGGCGCTCGCGAGCACGTGAGTTTCGGCGGCGCTCGCCATCAGCGCGCGCTTCATGTGCGCCTCCTCGAGATCGCCGGTGCTCAGGCCTGCTTTCGGATGAATGCCGGTGACGCCCATGAAGTAGAGATCCGCACGGATACGCGCCACTGCTTCCATCGCGGCGGCGCCGACCGTCACGACCGAATGCTTGAACAGCCGGCCGCCGAGCAGGATCACTTCGATGGACGGATGCTCGACGAGCGCGACCGCGATCGTCGGGCTGTGCGTGATGATCGTGGCGCGCAGGTCGTGCGGGAGCTGGCGCGCGATCTGCAGAGTCGTGGTGCCGCCATCGAGGATGGCGACCTGACCGCGCTGAATCATCTTCGCGGCAGCGCGGCCGATCGCCACCTTCGCATCCGACGCGATCTGCTGCCGGCCGGCGAAATCGGCGACGGCCGGCGAGGCGGGCAGAGCGCCGCCGTGCACTCGCTGCAGCCGTCCGGCAGCGGCCAGCTCGCGCAGGTCGCGACGGATCGTGTCCTCCGAGAGCCGCAATTCGTTGCTGACGTCCTTGGCGACGATCTGACCCTGCGTCTGCAGAACGTGGAGGAGGTAATCCTTGCGCTGGCTGGCGAGCATGCGCGCACTATGCACGAATTTTCTTGACTCTGCACGTTTTTGCACGATAGCCTTTTCGCATGACCGACCATGTGCAAGTCCTGAAAACCGAGGTGCTGTCCGACAACTGGTACGTGCTGCGCAAGGTGACGTTCCGCCTGCGCAAGCGCGACGGGAGCTGGGAAGTGCAGAGCCGCGAGGCCTACGATCGCGGCAACGGCGCGACCATCCTGCTGTATGACCGTGAGCGCCGCACGGTCGTGCTCACCGAGCAGTTCCGGCTGCCGACGTACGTCAACGGCAACGCGTCGGGGATGCTCATCGAGGCGTGCGCGGGATTGCTCGACAAGGACGACCCGGAAACCTGCATCGCGCGCGAGGCGTTCGAAGAGACCGGCTACGAGATCCGCAACCCGCGCAAGGTGATGCAGGCCTACATGTCTCCCGGCTCCGTTACCGAAATCCTGCATTTCTTCGTAGCGGAGTATTCGCGCACGCAGCGCGTGAGCGACGGCGGCGGCGTCGAGGAGGAGGACATCGAAGTGATGGAGCTGGCTTTCGACGACGCGCTCGGCCGCATCGCCTCGGGCGAGATTCGCGATGGCAAGACGATCATGCTGTTGCAGTATGCGGCGCTGAATTTGTTTGGAGCCCAATGAATCGCTACGCAATCATCGAAGCGCCGTCGATCCTTGGGCTCAAACCGACCGGCGTCGATCGCTTGCCGTCCGCCTTGCTTCAACACGGTCTGGCGGACCAGCTCCATGCGCGCCACGCGGGCCGCGTCGCGCCCGCCGCTGCGTACGACGCGAAGCGCGATCCGCAAACTCTCATGCTCAACGCGCCGGGCATCGCGGAATACTCTTTGCAGCTCGCGGACGTCGTGGCGGACATCGTCGGGCGCGGCGAATTTCCCATCCTGCTTGGCGGCGATTGTTCGATCGTTCTCGGCAGCATGCTCGCGCTGCGGCGTCGCGGACGGTACGGCTTGTTGTTCATCGACGGGCACGCGGACTTCTATCAGCCCGAGGCTCTGAGCAGCGGCGAGGCCGCCTCGATGGATCTCGCGTTCGCGACTGGACGCGGCCCGGAGGTCCTGACGAATCTCGAAGGACTGCGGCCGCTGGTGCGTGACGAAGACGTCGTCGCGTTCGGCTTCCGTGACGCGCAGGAACAGCGCGAGTATGGGAGTCAGCCGTTGCCGCGCGAGCTGCTCGCGCTCGAATTGAGCGAGGTGCGTCGTCTCGGGGCGAAACCCGCCGCGCAGCGAGCGGTCGAGCATCTGACTGCAGCCGACAAATCCACGCAGGGCTTCCATATCCACCTGGATGCAGATGTCGTCAGCGACGCGTTGATGCCGGCCGTCGACTACCGAATGGCCGACGGTTTGAGCTGGGACCAGCTGTGCATCGTGCTGCAGACCGCGCTCGCATCGGGTCGCGCAGTCGGCCTCGAAGTCACCATCTATAACCCAGCACTCGATGCGGATGGTTCGAGCGGCCGCGAGCTGGCGCGCACTCTGATCAAGGCTTTGCAGAGCTAGCGGCGAGCGATTCGAGGAAGCTGCGTGCCTCGCGTGCGACCTGCTCTGGCTGCATTCGCGCCAGGGCGGAGAGGTTGCCGCGATCCAACCGCTTCGCCATGAGATAGCCGAGATAGTAGCCGCTGCGTGCCGGCAGTCCCGGCGGCGCGTCGGAGCCGACCGTGAACCAGCGAGCGTAACCCTCGTGACCGTCCAGGTCCGCGAGCATCAGCCGCGCCGCCTCGGCAACCTTGGGCTGCATCTGCGCTTCCATGTCGCGCGGCATCCAGAAAATTTCCGGCGCAGTCAGCTTGGGATTGAGCTTCCAGCTCACGTAGGTTGCCAACCCTTCGGCCCACAATGCCCACGACACCGGCTGCGTTGCGTCCGCCGGGGCGGCAGCGCCCACTTGCTGCGCCTGGTAGATGTGAAACAACTCGTGGTGGAAGAACGCCGGCAGCTCCCGCTGCGGATGCAGCAGGGCGATCATCTCGACGCCGAAGCGCATGCGCGACTTGCCCTGGACTTCGGACGCTTGATTGCCGTCGAACTGGTAGAGCGACACGCTGAAGCTGATCGGCGTCTCGCACCGGTAATCGGCGAATGTCTTGCGGAAGGTCGCCTCAATCCGGGCGTAGTCTGCAGTGATGCTGCGGCCAGTCGCGAGCACGTCGTCGAGCCCAATCGGGCGCGCGCCGGAAATCTTCGGCGCGCCTTGCGGATCGAACAGGCGCTTGGCGCGCGCGATCATCTTCTCGCGCGTGCCGAACAGCTCCTCCGTGTAGAAGTCCCGATGCTTGTCGACGAAGCGCGTGACGAAAGCTTCGGCGCGCGCCTGCGGCTCGAGATCGCCGGTCGCCGCGACGAATGCGCTGAACTCGGGCATCAGGTTTTCGTACGGGCAGACCTGCGCGGCTACCGGTGACGCGGCGGCGAGCGCGAAGATCGCCATGAGGTTCGACAGTTTCATTGGCGCCAGAGGATACTTAATGCATGGGAACGCCGTAAACGGCGCGCAGACCGGGGAGCAACCAGTGAGTGCAATGTTGCGGGATCGAAACCGGGCCGGCAGCGGCCGGGTCGGCATGGTCGAGCTGTTCTTCGATCTCGTGTTCGTGTTCGCAGTCACGCAGCTCTCGCACACGCTGCTCGCAGAGCTCACGCTGGCGAATCTCGTCCGCGTGACGATGCTGTTCATGGCCGTGTGGTGGGTCTGGATGTACACGGCATGGACGACGAACTGGCTCGACCCCGAGCGCTTGCCGGTGCGTATCTGCCTGTTCGTTCTCACCATCGCCGGTCTGTTCCTGTCCATGTCGATTCCGCATTCGTTCGCGGAGCGCGGCATCGTCTTTGCGGCTGCGTACGCGTCGATGCAGGTCGGCCGCACGCTGTTCGTTCTCTGGGCCGTGCGGGGCTCGGCAGGACGCCTGTCCAATAATTTTCAGCGAATCTGCGTGTGGCTGACGCTCTCCGGCGCGTGTTGGATCGTCGGTGGCTTCGCGGAGCCGGGGCCGCGGCTCGCGTGGTGGACGCTGGCGCTCGGCATCGAGCTGCTCGGTCCGTGGGCGCTGTTCTGGGTGCCGGGGCTCGGCCGGTCCTCAGTGACGGACTGGAACGTCGATGGCGGTCACATGGCCGAACGGTGTGCGCTGTTCGTCATCATCGCGCTCGGCGAATCGCTGCTCGTGACCGGAGCGACGTTCACAGAGCTGACGTGGGACCTGCCGACGCTGGTCGCGTTCTTCAGCGCCGTGCTTGGCAGCGTCCTGATGTGGTGGCTTTACTTCGACACCGGTGCAGAGCGCGCGCAGCACCGCATCGTTCATGCCGGCGATCCCGGGCGTACGGCGCGCTCCGCCTATACATATGTGCACATCGTGATCGTCGCCGGAATCATCGTGTGCGCCGTGGCGGACGAGGTCGTGCTGATGCATCCGCTGCACGGGACCACCGCCGCGCTCCTCGCGGTACTCGGCGGCCCGGCGTGCTATCTGATCGGCGCGGCCTGGTTCAAGTGGCTGACCAACGATCGCCGGACACCGCCGCTGTCGCACATGATCGGTCTCGTGCTGTTCGCGATGCTTGTGTGGCCGACGCTGACTCACGCGATCACGCCGCTCGTCTGCGGCATCGCTACGACGCTGGTGTTCGCTGTAGTTGCAGGCTGGGAGACGGTCGCGCTATCGACCATACGAACTGAAGCACAGCCGGATCATCGGTGAACAGCGGCACGTCGAAGAAGCGATAAGCGTCGAGCCAGTCGCGCAGCGAGTCCGCGATCGCGTGCGACGAGCCGAGCGTGTAAGCGGACGCTGATGCGTCGCATGCCTGCTGCGCCTGGCTCCACGCCCACGGCTCGAACGAGCCGCTCATTCGCTGCAACTCGCCACGGAGATACGTGGCCGCATCGATCACGTGCGAGCCTTCGTGCTCGACGAGAAATGATCGCAGCCGCTGTTCGGCGCCGCCGAACTGTACGGCACTAAACCATTCCGTGTGACCGCCGGCCTCCAACGGCACCCAAACCGGTGCGTCGGTACGGTTTACAGCGAGCTCGCTCTTGAGAATCGCCTCGATCGCGCGCGCATCGGCCTCCGCATCGAGACGCAGCAGCAGCGACTGCCCGACATCGAAGCGCTCGAAATAGCGGCGGCTGAAGGTGTGAATCCGCTGGAACGGATTGCACGAGAACCCGACCTTGAACGCCGAGCAGTCGGTGAGCGCGAACAGGTAGACGAACCAATCTTCAGTCATTTCGCAATCGGCGCCTGTTCTGGGTACAGCGCCCTTCGCAATTTAGGGGTGCCGTCGGCGCAACTTGGGTAACTCGCCCGATTTAGTGCGCGCTCCGCAATTTTATCCTGATCGTGCAGTGCTGCAGACGCAAGCCGGGGGTTTCGATGCCGGGGAGGGCGTGAATGACCGGGAGCGTTCGCTGGGTTTGGCGTCTGGACCTGCTCCACACACTTTGTCCCATTTCCGGGGAAGGAAGCGATATGAAAGCGAATCTGATGACCAAAGCCCTGCCGCTGCTGACAGCCGCCATTGCGTGCACGCTGTCGCTGGCTGCGGGCGCAACGGACGACAAGTCTTCGTCCAACAACGACCGGCACTTCTCCTCCAACTTCACGCCTGTCGTGAACGCGGTCCGCCGGGCAGTGCTGAACCTGACGCAGGACGAACGCGACGCCTACGGTGACATTCTCGCAACGACGTGCGTGACCGGGCCGGACTTCGGCGCGATGGGCGTGCACCTGATCAACGCCAACTTCGTCGACGGCGTCCTGGATCCAGAGAAGCCGGAGGCGCTGATCTTCGAGCCGCAGTCGAACGGCAGGATGCGTCTCGTCGGCGTCGAGTATGTCGTGCCGAAGGATGCCTGGGATGCGCTGAATCCGGCGAAGCCCGGCTTTCCGGACCCGCGTCCGTCGCTGTACGGCCACCTGCTGAACTTCGTCGGCTCGCCGAACCGCTACGGCATCGTCGGCGGCTTCTTCGAGATCCACGTCTGGGCGTACGAGGACAACCCGCGCGGCGCGCTGCACGATTGGAATCCCAACGTCACCTGCGAGAAACAGCCGCTCCCGCGCTAACGGGATAGGTTGTTGGGGACGCGCCCGCTTCGGGAAGGAGGCGGGCGCTGTCTTCGCATCACTCAGCCGCGCACGCGGCGAGAAACGCGTTGACCAGCGGCGCTGGCTTGCCGCGCAGAGCTGCGCGCTCAGGCTGAAACAACGTTGCGACGAAGAACGGGTGATCGTCGAGCTCGACCGCGCGCAGGTCGCCGGTATCGTCGCGTGCCGATTCGCGCAGCGGACCCGCAATCAGCGACGCGCGGAAATCGGGATTCACGCCGTAGCTGCACCGGTATTCCTCGGTCGCCTCATCCGTGCCGTAGGCCGCGGCTATGCGTGTGCCAGCGAGTAGCTGGATCGAGCCGCTGCCGTCGAGGATGCCGCACGATAGCGGCGAGATCACCGCGAGCGTCGCGGTCGAATCGGTTTCGCCATGCGTCGCCTCCAGCCAGCCGAGCACATTGCGCGCGTATTCGATGACCGCGTGTTGAAAGCCGCCGCACGTGCCGAGGAACGGGATGCGACCTTCGCGCGCGCAGCGGATCGCGAGCAGCGCGCCCTCCATGCTTCGATATGGGCTGGCCGGCACGCACCACAGTCCGTCGTACGACGCCACGCGGCTGGCGGAGCGGATGCGTTCGGTCGGGACCCATTCGTACGCGGCCGCGATCCCGAGCACGGCAGCGGCATTCTCGAGCGCCAATGGAATCGCCACGTGCGCCGGCACGGAATCATTGCGATCGCCGACGAGGCCGACCGTCACTCTTCCCTTCATGGCTTGTGCTTCCCGACCCAGTCTTGTTGTTCTAATCAACCGGGACGCAAGCGTACGCTCGGCGGCCGAAGATCGTCTATCCTCTGCGCAACCTGCGAGAGGAGCCGGCCGTGGACGTTTCCGAAGCAGATTTGACAGAACATTTTCGGATCCTGACCGATCAGGCGCTGCTCGAGCGGTTGCGAGCAGGCACTCTCACGCCGTTTGCGCTCGAAGTCGCCGAACGTGAAGCGCGCTCGCGTGGTTTGGAGATACCGATTGAGCAGCCCGAGGCCGCCGTCGGGGCAGCGCCGGACCAGGACTATGACACCGATGACATCGACCTGGTCACGATCGCCAAGTTCGAGAATCCGCTGACGGCCAACGTGCTGCGTGCGTGCCTGGATTCGCACGGCATCTTTGCCTTCATCGAGGGCGAGCACCTCGGCGTTGCGAACCGCTTGATGTCCATCCGAGGCGGCATGCGTCTGCAGGTCCGTAGCGACCAGGTCGCCGAGGCCCGCGAGGTGATCGCCGCTTTCGAACGGGGCGATCTGGCACTCGACGAGGGAGAGGAAGTACCGGAGTAGCGGCGGCTCAGAGCGGCGCCAGGCTGGCGACCGCTGCCTCGACTTCCGGTTTGCTCACATAGCGCTCGCGAAACTCCGGCGGCCAACGCATCGGCTTGCCGCTCGACAGCTCGATGCAGACGTACTCGATCTCGGCCCGCGCCAGCGTGGTGTCGTCGGCCAGGCGCTTGATCTGGAAACGGCGTCGCACGCGCAGGCGGCTCTCGACCGGGACGATCCAAGTCGCGACGTGGACGACGTCGCCGAGCAGCGCCGGGCGCAAGTACTGGATGACGGTGCGTACCACAGCCATGCCGCGGTCGAGCTCCAGGCACCGTTCGATCGGCAGGCCCAGCGCGGCGGAGTGTTCCCAGGCGCTTCGATCGCACCAGGTCACGTACACCGCATTGTTGACGTGGTTGTAGGCGTCGATGTCGGGCGCGCCGACCGTCAGATCGATGACATGCGGAGCAGGCAGGTCGAAGTCCTCCGAGGCGCTCATTCGCGCACCACCTTGCCGCCCTTCATCACCATGCGGACCTGCCGAAGCGCGTAAATGTCGGTGCTCGGATCGCCTCTCACTGCGACCAGATCCGCGAGGAGCCCGGCACGGACGGCGCCGACGCGATCGTCGATGTGAAATACGCGAGCGTTGACCGACGTCACGGCCATCAACACTTCACGCGCCGGCATTCCTGCGTCTTGCATCAGCTCCAACTCGCGCGCGTTCTCGCCGTGGGCAAATACACCGACGTCGCCGCCCGCGCAGATGGTTACGCCGGCGGCACGCGCAGCCTTGAAGCTCGCGCGTGCAAGCTCGACCGCAGCAGGTGCGGGCTCCTGACCGTTCCAACCTTGATAGCGTGCGATAGCGTCGCCCGCTGCGAGCGTCGGACACAACGCGATGCCACGATCCTTCATCGCGCGGAAGATTTCCTTGGTGCCGCCGTAGCCGTGCTCGATAGTGTCGACGCCGGCGGCGATCGCGCGGCGCATGCCTTCCTCTGTAGTGGCGTGCACGGCGACGGTTCGCCCCGCGTCGTGAGCGGCCGCAGTCGCGGCGCGCAGCTCAGCTTCGGACATCGTGGGCCGGCGGTCCTCGTTCGGTCGCCAGCGATAGTCGGCGTAGAGCTTGACGACATCGGCGCCGGCCGCGATCTGCCGACGCACGGCGCGCACGACATCTTCGCCCGTTGCTTCCTCGGCGCCTTGCGGCACTTCGACGCCGGGCTCGAAGCCTTTCGGTCCGTACGCGCCGCTCGCGACGATCGCGCGCGTCGCGACGAGCATGCGCGGACCGGGCACGATTCCCTGGTCGATGGCCTCCTTCAAGCCGACGTCGGCGAAGCCGGCGCCTTCGGTGCCGAGATCGCGCACAGTCGTGAATCCTGCCATCAGTGTCGCGCGCGCTGCAGTCACCGCGCGTGCCGTGCGCAGCGCGAGGGCCTCGTGCAACACCTGATCGTCCCAGCTTGTCTCATTGTACGGATGCAGGAACAGGTGACTGTGGCCTTCGATCAAGCCGGGAACGATCGTCGCATCGGCAAGCTCGATCTCGCGCGCGCCGGCAGCGTTGATGTCGTTCCCCGCCGCGACGATACGATCGCCCTTCACGAGCACTCGCCAGCCCGTGTGCATCGTCGTGCCGTCGAATACCCGGGCAGGGCGTAGCAGGATCTGCGTCTCGGCGGCCGGCTCGGCGCGCGCGGCAGCGGTCGCCGCCAGCAGCGCCAGCAGTATCAAGATGCG
This sequence comes from Steroidobacteraceae bacterium, assembly GCA_035275145.1. Taxonomy (GTDB): domain Bacteria; phylum Pseudomonadota; class Gammaproteobacteria; order Steroidobacterales; family Steroidobacteraceae; genus Steroidobacter. The sequence goes on from DATENH010000233.1 coordinate 33,619, forward strand.
CATCGGTGTGGTTCGTCCCGTCTACTCAGACCGCTGCATAGAGTAACGCAGGACGGTGCGGGCGCCCGGCTTGAGACGGAAAGTCCAGCGAACAGTACCCTCTTTCAGCGTGTGCGAACGGGACTCGCTGACGATGCGGAACCCTTCGCCCTCGGCCGGCTGGCGATACTCGAGCGTGATCGGTACCGGCTTGTCGTTGCCGAGCCGGACTTCGACGCTGAGGCGCTCCTCGTCGTGGTCGTGGCGCTCGATCGTGCGCTCCTCGGTGACGCGCGGCTCGATCCAGACGTCCATCGCCGTGCCGAGCTCCAGTTCGACCGGCAGTCCGACGGGCGTGTCGTCGAGCCGGTCCTGTCCGGCGAGCACGGTGCCGCCCGGGCCCGTTTCCATGATGGAGACGGTGCCGCGGGGGAGCGGCTTGCCGAGGCCGTCGCTCTCCTTGTTCTGCATGCGCAGGAGCGTCGTGGCGGGCCGCGAGCCGAAGTCCTTCTGGCCCCTGATCGAATCTTCATCGACTCTGAACATGTAGATGCGAGCGAACGCCACGCGCGACTGACTCAGGAACGCCACTTGTTTGGACTGGCGCGCGGCAAGCGTCGTCGGCTCCGGCACAGCGTAAAGCTTGTAGTCGCCGAGCTCGCGCATATCGGCCAGGCGCGAGCCGGTGACGACGACTTCCGAGAGATCGCCGGAGAACGACTGCACTCCGAAAACCTCCCGGCGCGCGACGTTGCCTACGACCCTCGCGGCCATTGGCTGTGCAAGCATCTTCTCGAACCGGCCGATCGGCCAGCAGGACGCGCTTTCCTCGACCTGCGTCGGCCCGGGCGGTTGCGTCTCTTCCTCGTCGCGGGCGAGCTGGCCGGCGACGACTTCGGCCGGCGTGTTCGCAAACGTCGTGCCGCTGCGATTGACGAGCGTGATCCAGCCGCTGAGATCCAGAGTCTCGTCGTCAGGGCCGATGCGCGCGATGTAGTCGGCCGACCAGTCCATACCGAGCGCCAGGTAGCTGAGCTGTACAGTGTGCTTGCCCGGTGCCTCTGCTCGGACGGTCATCGAGAGTTGCGGCTCGGCGGCCAGGCCCGGCGGCACCCGCGCGAACACCAGCTTTTCGTCGAGGCCGCTGCAGTCGAGAGCTTCGATCTTGTCGTCGATCTCCAGCACCACGCCCTGCGGTCCACTGCGCAGGATGGCCTCGCGCTCCGTCGTGCGTCCGGTGGCTCGATCGGTGCGCACCAGCCGCACGCGCTCGCCGTGCGACTTGGCGATCACTGCGCCGGGTGTGAGCAGGTCGTAATCGAAGTTGCTCTCGATGATCGCAGCCGGCAATCCCTCGATGCCCGCGGTCTGCGGCACGATTGCGTCCGCGACGCCGCGGAAGACGATCTTGGAAGTGCCCGCGGGCAGATCGATGGTGCGCGTCTCGCTCACCATCACGAGGCCGCCGGCTGTGGCATCGTCGTCGTCCCCGTCGTAGGCCTCTTCTTCGTCGTACTGGCCCGCGGCCTGATTGCCGTAGAGCGTGACGCGCACGGAATCGGGTGCTGGCGAAACGACATCTGCTGTCGCGGCGACCGAGGCGAGGAGCAGTGCGAGCGCTGCGTAGCGCATGGCGTTACCAACCTGTCTCGACCGTGAAGGTCAGCTTCGTTTCGCCGTTCGCAGCGACCGGAACGCTCCACTGCAGCGTGTACGCATCCGGCCGCGTGCTCTTGATGCTCTCCTCGAGCACCGTACCCTCGCGCCACAGACCTCCTTGGCGGATCTCCACCGTCGTCGCCTGGCTGCGCGCATTGCGGACGAGGTATTCCATCGAGTAGCGCGAGCGCCAGAAGCCAGCGCGGTCCTGCTTCTCGAGTGTCGGCTGTACCGTCACGTCGAACGCTTCGCCGGTCTTGACCGAAATCTCCGATCCTTGCGGGATGTGCTCGATGCGGTTCTCGCCGACGAAGCGCGGCTTGCCGTCCGTGTCGCGCACGTACACGCGCACCATGCCCGCGGGTAGTTGCGCGCCGAGCCCGCCGCGCGACGAGTTCGAGAAGCGAACCACGACCGATGCGTGCGCGGGATCGTTGAGCGTGCTGAACCAGTCGGCGTAGTACTCGTAGACCTTGCGCGCCGCGACGCCGTGCGCGTCGATGAAGCCGACTTGCTTGGTCTGGTTGTCGGCGATCGTGGTGCGTTCGGGCAACGGATAAACGTAGTAGTCAGCGAGCGGTCGGCGCGCGCCTGACTCGGTCCCAGCACTGCGGGCGGCGAGTGCACGCTGTTGCTGCATGTACTGTTGCTGCTGCATGTATTGCTGGTACTGCCAATCGTCCGCCGCGCGCACGATGTTGATGTCGCCCGCGATCAGTTGCGTTACGGCGTCGTCGTACGTCGTCCCGGACTTATTGGTCAGCGTGACCCAGCCCTGCATGTCGAGCTTGGCCGCCTTCTCGTCGAACAGCGCGACGTAATCTGCCTTCCACGACAGACCGGTCGTGAGATAGCTCAGCGTCGCATCGCGCCGGCCGGCGGCATTCGACTGCACGTTGATCGACAACGTCGGCCGGGCGCGCAGGTTCTCCGGAACCTTGTCGAAGATCACGCGGGTCGGCGCACCGTCGGCGCGCAGCACTTCGATACGATCGCCGATCTTCAGCACGACGCCGTTGTTCACGGAAAGCACCGTCGCCGTCTCCGTGACCTCGGCACCGTTGCCCGGATTGGTGCGAACGATCTGCACCTGCTTGCCGACCGCTTTCTCCATCATCTTCTCCGGCGTCAGCAGGTCGAAGTCGAAGTTCTGCTCGACGATGTCGATGCCCGTTGCGGCGAGCGTGACGGTCTCGGGACGGATGCTCGCGGACACGTCCTTGAACTCCAGCCGCGAACGCCCGGCAGTGAAATCCAGCGAGCGCACGTCCTGCACCAGCGCTAGATCGCGGTTGTAGATGGTGAGCGCGAGGCGCTGCCCGTCAGTGCCCGCTGCGAAGACCTGTCCGGACAGCGCGAGCGCAATCGCGAGCCCGATGCCATATCTGTTCATTGTTGTTGCTCCTGTGGCCTGCTTCTATTAACGGCATCGCGGGCACGTCGGGGTCAAGTACAATTGCGCGCATGAACAGCTTGCCCAATCGATCTTTGCTCGCGCTCGTTTTGGTGCACGCGGCCGCGAGCCTTCTGCACTTCGTTCACAACGCGACGTTCCTCGCCGACTATCCGAACATGCCGGTCTGGATCACACCCGGCGGCGTCTATGCGGTGTGGTTGGCCGAAGCAGCTATCGGTGCGGCGGGTGTGTGGCTGTTTCTGCGCGGACGGATGATCGGGCTCGGGCTGATTGCGATCTTCTCGGTGCTCGGATTCGGCGGACTCGATCACTACATGCTCGCGCCGGTCTCTGCGCACACGGTTGCGATGAACGCGACGATCTGGTTGGAGACCGCGACGGGTGTGATCCTGCTCGTCTTCGTCGCATGGAGGATCGTATGGTCAGCGCGAGATCGGCCGGCGCCGTCCTGCTGACGAGCATGATGGCTTCGGCGCTCGCCGCCGATGTCGATCCTGCGACGGCGCAGATGTTCCAGACCGCGCCGCTGCGCTGGGTCGGCGTCGAAGTCGTGACCAACGATGTCGATCAAGTCGAGCGAGTGCGTCGCGCAGCTGCGCTGGAGCCGGGCACGGTCCTGCCAGTCGCCGACAGCAGGCTACAAAAGGCCTGCGACGCGGTCCGGCGGGAGTTGCCTTCCGCCTCCATCCGCTGCTCTCCGGTTTTCAACAGCAAGGTCGATGGTCTTGCACAGGCCTTGTATGTCGTAGAGGTCGACGTCGCGGAGCGGCCGCAGCTCGCACCGCCTCGCTGCAATGCTGCTGCGACACTGGAACCAGAGCTTGCGCGGCTGGCGGACGAATGGATGGACATGACTGCCAGAACCTTGCTCGACGGCGATCCGACTGCCGAGCAAGTCAACGCCCGCAACTATCTGGACTTTCAATCCGCCAGACTCCACGAGCTCGTCGAGCGTATCCATGCAACGGTCAGCTCGAGGATCCCGGATCTCGAAGCGGCGAGCTCGAGCTGCTCGGTTGAGCAGCGTGCAGACGCCGTCTACTTGCTGAACTTCATCGGCGATCCGTCGCGGGCAATTTCCATCGCGACTCAGCGGCTGGATGATCCCGATCCCGGAGTTCGCAACGCGGCGATGCGCCTGCTCGGGAGCTTCGTGGCTTTCGTGCCGCAGGCGCAAGTCTCCACCATTACTGCCGCGGCATGCTCGAACATGATTGCCGGGACCTTCACCGACCGCAACAAGTCTCTGCAGCTGCTCAACGAGCTGCGAGAGCGCGGCGCACTCGAGTTTGGCGATCTCGGGGAGAAGTGTCGGGTACAGATACAAGATATCGCGCGCACCAGTGTCGCCAGCCAAACCGGAGAGCCTGCGCGGCAGCTGGTCGAAGCGGCGCGTAGACCTTAGGACGGTATCACCAGTGAAGAATGAGACTCTGCAGCGATTGCTGGTGTGTTGTCTGCTCACCCTCCCGTTCGCCTCGGTGGCGCACGCAGCCTGGCGGGATCCGTCGCCGCATCGTGCATCCCTCATCGAAGTCGAGAAGGACGTGAAACTGGAAGTGCTCGATTGGGGCGGGTCAGGCCAACCCGTCGTCCTCCTCGCTGGGCTCGGACACAGCGCGCACGTCTTCGACGACTTCGCTCGCAAACTTGCGAAGGAGTATCGCGTCTTCGGCATCACGCGACGCGGGTATGGAGGCTCGAGCGTTCCCGAGGACGGCTATACCAGCGACCGGTTGGCCGACGATGTGGTCGCAGTGATCGACTCGCTGAAGCTGAAGCGGCCCGTCATCATCGGTCACTCGATTGCCGGTCTCGAATTGAGCTCCCTTGGATCGCGGCATGTCGATCGCGTGGCCGGCATCGTCTACCTCGATGCGGTTTTCACCTGGGACCCGGAGTTCGAGGCAACTACCTGGTACGGCGTACCAGAGTGGCGGCAGCATCTCGACGCAGTGAAGGCGAAGCTGGCGGCGCTGGACAAGGAGCCCGACGATCCGATGCCGCTCATTGGCGAGTTGCTCGAGCAGAGCTGGCCGGCGCTGCAGGACGACTTGCGGACCTTCCAGCGCGCGGATCGTGGACGCCCGCCGCGTCCTGCAGCGACCGACGCCGATCTGCAGACATTCGCCACCGTGCGCGAATGGTATGCACGCGGCTCGAAGGTCTATCTGCCCGAGGCGGAGTTCAGGCAGATGCTCGCGACCGATGCGGACGGCAAGCCGACCATGAAGCGCCGCCGGCCGGCCAGCGTGCACCAGGCCATGCTCGCGGGGAGAAAGAAGTTCGCTCATGTGGACGCGCCGGCTCTTGCCATCTTCGGAATCTGGAACGATCCCGGAAACGCCGATCTCAACGATCCGGAGCAGCGAGCGAATGCGGAGGCGTACTCGACGGTCAACAAGCGGCGCGTCGCGCGGCGCGTCGACTATTTCAGGCAAATCGCGCCCGCCGCGCGCGTCGTCGTCATCGAGCGCACGGATCATTACCTGTTCGTTTTGAACCAGGCGCAGGTCCTGGGCGAAATCCGTTCATTCGTCCAACAGTTGCGGGCGCCGATCAATTCACGGTGACCGGACCGTCTCCCAGGCACGGGAATTCCTCCGACGAGCAGGCCGGCGCGAAGAGGATCGTCGCGCAATCCGCCTGCTGCTCCGGCGACTGCCAGCCGTAGGTTTCATTGAACTCGCGCATTTCCTTACAGCGCATCGGCCCGTCTTCGGCCGACTTGTCCGTGACCTTGAATTGCGCGACGTAGCTCCAGAAGATCGTGCCGTTCGTCTGCCGGGTTCCGACGTTGGGCAGGAGCGTCTGGTGCGGATGTCGTGTGCGCGCAGAGCGGACAGAGCATCGCAAGCACGGCCGCGGTGGCAATGATCCTGGTCATTTGCGTTTCTCCCGTTTCAGCTGAAACGTCGTTCACGGCGAAGACAGCACGAACTGATTCCCATCCGGATCCTTGAACACCGCGAACTCGCCCCACGGTTGCTTCTCGGGGCCCGACACGAACTCGACACCGCGAGCGCGCAGCTGCCGATAGGTCGCCGGCACGTCGTCGCACGTGAAGGAACCGTTGAAGAACGTGCCGATGCGGCTCTCGTGACCTTCCGGTGTGAACAGCACGACGCGCGTCGCTGCATTGGCGATGCGCAGCTTGATCCAGCGCTGCTTGTCGTCGAACGGCTGATCGGTCGAGACTTCGAAGCCGAGCTGCTCGGTGTAGAACTTGAGTGCGCGCGTCTGGTCGCGCGTCGGGATGCCGACGAATTTCAGTTGCGTGATCAAGTGACTTCCCTCGAAGCGTGGCTCGCTGGCCGCATTATGCGGCGGCACTCGTGCGACCGACGACGCTTATCGCTATAGTGATAATCGCTATGGAACGCTTCCAGCTCGATCCCTACGTGGTCGACGTGCTGATGCCGGCAGCCTGCAAACGATTGCGACCAAGACCGGTCTGTCCAAGTCGACGGTGCAGACGGCACTGCGCCAGCCGGTGCGACGCGTCTTGCGTCCCTGGACTCGCAGCTGAGCGCACATGGAGAGCATCTCATGCTGAGCTACGTCTATTTCGGTACCAACGATCTGGCGCGCGCGATTGGCTTCTATAGCTCGACGCTCGGCGCGCTGGGCATGCGCCGCATCGTGACCAACGATCCGGTCTGGGACAGCGTGTCGGCAGGCTGGGGCACATACGAGGATGACGGCAAGCGCGAGCTCGCATTCTGGATCGGCAGGCCGTTCGACCAGCAGCCGGCCACGGTCGGCAACGGCAGCATGGTCGCGTTCCGCGCGAACTCATGGAAGGAAGTCGACGATTTCTACGCTGCCGCACTCGCTCACGGCGGCAAGTCGGACGGCCCGCCGGGCCTGCGGCTGCACTACAACCCGGATTTCTACGGCGCGTACGTGCGCGATCCTGACGGCAACAAGCTCTGCGCTCTGTGCCGCGGATTCACCGAGCGAAACTGATCCGCAATCGGGGCGCGGTCCTGTCACGCCCTTGTCACGACACCGTCACCTCGAACCCGCAGATTCTCCGCGGCCACGCATCCCCCACCGTGTTCGAGGAGACTCTGTCGATGAAACAACTGCTGTCCACCGCCGCGGTCGCGGCGGCCATTGTCATTGCGGCCCCGGCTTGGGCGCACGACGACGATCGCGACGGATTCGGCCGCTCTCAGGATTTTGGCGAGACGGTCGAAGCGCTGGCACGATTCGAGGCGATCAAGCTCTTTGGCGTGCTCGCGCCATTGCGCGACTCCTCGTCGCTCAGCCTGACCGCCGCCGAGGTGAATGCCAATCCGAGCCGCATCCTGACCGTGGCGCAGGGATTGAAGGTGCGGACCGTCAGTGCCGCTGCGAACCTCGGCGCGATCACCGACCAGATAGTGCTGTGGCCGGATGGCAGGAACGCGACGCATCTGATCGTCTGCAACGAGAGCAACACCTCGACCGTCGCCGTGCAGCGGGTGAACCTGAAGACCGGCGTTGCCGAGGACATCATCAAGTCCGGCATTTCGACCTGCGACCCGGTGCGCAAGACTCCTTGGGGCACGATCCTCGTCGGCGAGGAGGCCGGCGGTGGCGGCCGTTTGTTCGAGATCCTGGATCCACTGCATACAAGCGGTGTGGCCGTGACGGGCTCGGGCGCGGCGACAGTCAGCTCGGATCCTGCGCACGTCGTGTTCCGGCCGGCGGTGGGCACTTTGTCGTGGGAAGGTCTGGCGCTATTCCCGAACGGCGTACTGTACATGACCGACGAATCGCGGCCGGGCCTCGGCAATCCCGGCGGCGGCTTCTTCAAGTTCATTCCGAGCGCGCTGTGGCACGGCGGCGCGCCGATCGCCAGTCTCGCGGCATCGCCGCTGGCGGCCGGACGAATCTTCGGCTTCCGTGCGGGACGCAACAGCGGCTCGACCGACTTCGGTCAGGGCAATGAGTTCGGGCGCGGCAACTGGGTTGAAGTCACGAATCGCGCGGACGTCGGCAGCACGCCGATCAACCTGCGCAATGCCGGCGCGCTGTTGCGCATGACCAGCTACTACCGCCCGGAGGATGCGTCGGTCGACCTGAAGCAACTGGCGCTCGGCAACGTGCGCTTCTGCGGCACAGATACGGGACAGGATGTTCCGGAAACCGATGCGAACGGCGACAACCACTGGGGCGAGGTCTACTGCTTCCGCGACGGCACTGTCGAGCAGGCGGGCTCTATCGTCGAGACCACGCAGTCGGTGACGAGCGGTCCGCTCAGCGGCACGGTCTACACGCTGAACACAGCGTCGGTGCCCGAGTATCAGCCGCTCGTGATCGGCAACCGGGACTTCGCGATGATGGACAACGTCGCGTACCAGCCCGCCCGCGGCAACTGGATCTTCAACGAGGATGGTGAAGGGCCGACTTACGCGACGCCGCGCAACAACGACATCTGGTCGTGCCTGGATGACGGCGACGACGCCAACACGCTGGCGGACGCGTGCGTGAAGATCGGGACCTTGAACGATCTCACCGCGGAAAGCACCGGCGGTGTCTTCGATTCCGAAGGCAAGCGCTACTACGTGAGCGTGCAACACAACATCACCGGCCACGGCATCATCCTGGAAGTCAGCGGCTGGCGCTGATGAGAGGTCTGATCATCGCAGCGGCGGCGCTCGCCGTCGCTGCGGGAGCCGGCGCGGGCACGCTCCCGCCGTACCTGCGCCAACTCGACGCGCTGCGCGCCAGTAGCGAGGTGCTGCCGCCTCGCCTGCAACGCGTCGAGCTGTTCGCGATGTTCAATCGCGAAGCTCCCGTTCCACCGCAGTGCTACACGCGCACGGAGGGCCGCTACAACCCTTGCTATGTCTGCCACCAGAGCCCGGTTGCCGGGCATGAAAACCAGATGGATGATGGCGACCTGCAGGCGCAGTACAGCTTCAGCGAAACCGGCACCGAGAATCACTGGTTGAACCTGTTCGCGGATCGACGCGAGCGCATCGCGGCGATCAGCGATGCCGAGATTCGCGAGTGGATCGATGACGACAACTATTCCGAGCTGGCGCCGCGCCTGGCGGCGGCCGGATTCCAGGGCTACATCCCCGACCTCGAGAATTTGCAGCAAGGCGCGGCTGCGTTCGATGCGCAGGGCTTTGCGCGCGATGGCAGCGAGTGGGTGGCCTTCAGCTACAAGCCGCTGCCGAGTACGTTCTGGCCGACCAACGGGGCCACCGACGACGTGATGATCCGCCTGCCGCCGCAGTTCCGTCGGGATGCCGCGGGTCGCCCATCACGCGACGTCTATCGTGCCAATCTCGCTCTGCTCGAACTCGCCATCAAAGATCTGCCGATGCTCGATGTGTCGCCGCTGGATGAGCGCGGGGTCGGCCGCGATCTCGATGGTGACGGCCGGCGCGGCGTCGCCACACAGGTTCGCGCGGCGAACTATTACGTGGGCGGTGCGGCTGCAATACCGGTGATGGCATTCGTCTATCCGCAGGGCACTGAGTTCCTGCACACCGTGCGCTACGTCGGCGTAGATGCCCACGGCGATATCGTCAACTCGATGCGGATGAAGGAAGTGCGTTACATGCGTCGCTGGCTGCAAAGCGATCATGCGCAGCTGCGCCAGCGCTACGAAGCCGAGAAGGTCGAGAAGGACAAGGGCGAGCTTCCTGCTTACGTGAACTTCGGTCACGGCGGGCTGGCGACGCCAATGGGCTGGCAGATCGCGGGATTCATCGAGGATCGCGCCGGCCGGCTGCGCGCCAGCACCTTCGAAGAGAACATGTTCTGCATGGGCTGTCACAACTCGATCGGCAGCACCATCGACAAGACTTTCAGCTTCGCACGCAAAGTGGACGGTGCCGCCGGGTGGGGCTACATCAACCTGCGAGGCATGCCTGACGCACCCAGCAGAGGCGAGAGCGCCGGCGAGATTGCCACCTACCTCGAGCGCGTCGGCGGCGGCAGCGAGTTCCGCAGCAATGTCGAGATGCAGGCGCGGTGGTTCCGAGCGGACGGGTCGATCGATGGAGCGGCGCTTGCCCGGGCCCGTGACGTCTACGATCTCATCGCGCCTTCGGCACAGCGTGCGCTGCTGTTAAACAAGGCGTACCGGATCATCGTCGACGAGCAGAGTTATCTGTTCGGGCGCGATCCGCTGCCGTCGCCGCCACAGAATGTCTATCGCCGCATCGATCCCGAGAAAGTGCCGACGCTGCCGCCAGAACGACAGTTCTCATGGGACATCCGGCTGGACTGGTCGGCGGCACTCCAACATCCAGGCCGATAGACCGTCGAAGGCTTTTACAGCTCTGCGCTCCCGTGTGCGCAGCAGGGTCATATGTCACATGGCTCTGCACAAAAAACCCCTACAAAGCAAACGCCTGACGCCCGAATGTCCCGATGGCACGCTGCGTGGAAGCGTGCATACTCGTGGCCACCCGCCGCAAGCAACAAGCACTCGGCCACGGCGCATCCAGTCCAGTCGATTTGTCGAGTTGATCATGCAAACCAAGCCTGCCGCGAATGCGGACGCCTCCATCAACGCGCTCGACCGCACCGACGTGTTGCCGGTGCTCGACGTCGAAGCGTACGAATCAACGCTGGTCGAGAGTGCGAAGAGCCTGTCGCGCACCGACACCTGGACGGTCGAAGCGCTGCGCGACATCGACGAGCTGGTCGAGTCCGCGACGCACGAGGCGCCGGTCGAAGTTCGCAGCATCAACGTCAACAAGGCGGCTCCGGAAGCCTTCACGGTCAACGTCGACCGCATTCTCAAACGCATTGCCGATCTGGAAGCAGACATCGTCAAGGCGCAGGACGCGAATGCGGTCCTGCTGAAGCGCAACGATGCATTGCAGCTGGAACGCGATCAGCACGCTGCGCGCATCGAAGCGCTGACCACTGAGAGCGCACGTGTCGCCGAGCATCGCACGCTCGCCGAAGAGATGGCGCAGCGGACCGAGAAGCAGCTGCGCGAAGACGTGCAGCGCTACGCAACGCAGCTCAAGGAGCTGCAGGACAATCACGCCAAGGCGCTGGCGGCCGCCGAACGCACGCTGAGCGGCGAGAAGGCCAGCTCGGCGGAGCTGACGCGTCGGTTCGCGGCCAAGCTGTCGGAGCACGACAAGCTGCACGCGATCGTCGACCAGCACATCCGCACCATCGCCGACGTGGTCGCTGCTCGAGACGACTTGGATCTGCGCCTGCGCAACGAGCTGGCGACGAGCGCCGAGCTCAAGGCGAAGCTGGCGTCGAGCGAAGAGTCGATGAATGCCAATCGCGCGCTGCTGCTGGAGCGCGAGAACACACTGGCCGAGGAAGGTCGACGCCAGGCGCAGCTCGCAGCGCAGATTGAAGCGCTCCGCTGCGCGCTGCAGGCGGCAGAGGTCAGCACTGAAGACGCGCATCGCGAAGTGACTGTCGCAGCGAAGGCGCGGGGCGATGAAGAGCGTCGCCGTGTCGAGATGGAAGCGCAACTGCGCGATGTAGAAGCCAAGCGCGATGCCGTCATCGCCGAGCGCGACGCGGCACAAGCGCAGATTCGTGCGCTGACTGAAGAGCGCGATGGGTTGTTGCCAGCCTCGAAAGATCTGGCCACGCGATCCGCGGAGCTCGAGCGCAGTGTCGCGACAATCGCAAAACTGCGCCAAGAGCTCGCCGCAGCGCAAACCGACGCACAAGCCAGCGAGCAGCTGGCGCAGGAGCGGGCCGACGAGATCGTTGCGATGCGCGAGCGGGTCGCACACTCGGCGGCCAACGTGCTGCGCCTCGAGGACGACGTCGTAGCGCAGCAGCAGATCGTCGAAGGCCTGCGCTTGCAACTGCAGACCGCGCAGGACGAGTGCGCAATCATGGCCGACCAGCGCGAGAAGGCGCGGGCCCGCTCGAAGCAGCTCACGCAGGAGATTTTCCGCCGGGATCACAAGATCGACGAGCTGGAAGCCGACCTGGCCGTGCATTCGGAAGCGCTCGCCGCGATTCGCCGCGACGTCAACCGCATCGGCGACAAGGCTGCACCGGTCGTGGTGGAAGACAGCAGCGAGTGGATCCTGGAGCCGATCGAGCACGCCGGTGAGGTCATTCGGCTCACGGGCACGATGCTCACCATCGGCCGCACGGCCGAGAACGACATCGCGTTGCCGTCGAAGATGGTCAGCCGCAACCACGCGCGGCTGCTCATCGGCCCGAACGGCATCATCGTCGAGGATGCGGGCAGCACCAACGGCTGTTTCGTGAACGGCGAGCAGGTGCGCCAGCACCTGATGCACGACAACGATGTGCTCGAACTGGGCGATCTTCGCTATCGCTTGCGCCTGCGCAACGGGCGCGAAACCGCGGTGCGCGCCAACGTCGTCCCGTTGTTCGAACAGAACAGCGACTGACGCCCTTCCAGCCCGGGGGAGCTATAGAATAGCTCCCCCATGCACGCAAGAATTGCAACCGGTGTCCTCATGGGCATCGCCGTGTTTGCCGTTGGTGCGGCCGAAGCACCGAGCCAAACGGAGTCGAGCCAGCCTGAGGCACCCGCGGCGGAGTCGCGCGCCGTGATGACCGGCGACCAAGTGGTCCAGATCCTCGACGAGACGGTCGACTGGTATCGCACGCTCGGCGCCCAGCAGCAGGCGGCGACGCAGCCGAGCGACCTGCTGCTCCTGTACGCGAACCGCCAGACGGCCGACAAGATCATGAAGCTGGCGTTCGATTTCGCGCGCGCCAACGCCGAGCTGTTGAGCAGCGAAGCCGGGGTGAAGAAGGAGGCGGAGGACTCTGCCTCGGAGCAATCGCTGAGCCGGATGCGCAAGCGGCTCGACGAGCAGCGGGCATCGATCCAGGCGGAGATCGAGACGAGCCGGCGGCAGTTGGCCAGCACGCCGAAGCAGCATCAGGCGACGGTGCAATCCCGCATCTCGGTACTGCAGGGGCAGCTCGATCTCCTGAACGCACGGCGCAACATGCTCTCGAACATGGCGCAGTTCGACAACGAGACCGATGCGACGGGCTTCGGCGCGAACGCGCTCAAGGCACACATCGCAGCGATCGAAGCTTCCATTCCGGCGGTCAGCGGCACGGCGGTTGCCCCGGCGGCAGCGACGTCGACAGAAGCGGATTCGTCCACGGACGAGTCGCCGGTCCCCGGCGCCGGCACCTCGCTGCGGCGGTTCGGCATCTGGGACCTGGCAACCGCGGTGTTGCGGCTTTCGGCCAAGGGACACACCATCGAGCAGATCGATCAGCGCACGGCCGAATTGCAGCAGACGTTCAACACTGTTCGGGCGCAGCCGCTCGATCAGCTCAAGCGCCTGGCGGATCGCGGTGATGCGCTCGCGGCGCAGGCCAGCTCGACGAACGGTACGACTCTTCGTGGTGCGCGCGATCAGTACGACACGCTCGCGTGGCTGTTTCAGCAGACGTCCTCCATCGTGACGCCGTTGAACAAGGCCAGCGTGCTGCTCGATCAGTATCGCCGCAACCTGGCCAACTGGCGCGCCGCGACCAACAAGCAATACCGGGAAGCGCTCGAAGCGCTCGGACTGCGCGTCGCGTTGTTCGCTGGCTTGCTGGCAGCCGTGTTCCTCATCGCGCATCTCTGGCGGCGCGCCGCGTATCGCTACGTGCATGAAGCGCGACGCCGGTCACGCCTGCTGTTGCTGCAGAGAATCGTTCTGTGGTCGCTGGTCGTGGCGATCGTCGCGTCGACGTTCGTCACTGAGCTGGGCTCGCTCGCGACGTTCGCCGGGTTGATCACGGCCGGCCTCGCGGTGGCGATGCAGAGCGTGCTGGTCTCGATCGTCGGTTACTTCTTCCTGATCGGCAAATACGGCATCCGCGTCGGCGATCGCGTGCAGATCGGCACGGTCACCGGCGAGGTGATCGAGATGGGACTGGTGCGGCTGCACCTGATGGAGCTGTCCGGCGAAGGGCAGATGGCGCCGACCGGCCGCGTCGTGGCGTTCGCGAACTCGATCATCTTCCAGTCGTCCGGCGGCCTGTTCAAGCAGATTCCGGGCGTCAATCTGGCGTGGCACGAAGTGACGTTCACCTTGCCGAGCGGGGCGGACTACGGCGCGCTCAAGGACAAGATGGTCGAGGCAGTCACGCGGGTCATCGCCGACTATCACGAGGACATCGTGCGGCAGACGCGGGAAATCCAGAAGGCCGCATCGGCTGCCGAGACGGGCGATCCGCTGCCCTCCGTGCAGCTGCGCTTCTCGGCGTCCAGCGTCGATGCGATCGTGCGCTACCCGGTGCAGCTCTCGCAGGCTGCTGAGATCGACGAGCGCGTCTCGCGCGAGCTGCTGAACGTCATCTCGGCGCACGCCAGCGCCGCTGCATAAGCGGGCCGCTCACTCCGGAGCATCGAGACCCGCGAACGGTTGCGCGGACGTTGTGTCCTTGCCGAACACCGTGATGAGCGCGCCGTCGAGAAACGCGACCGCGTTGCCGACGCGCGCGTGACGCATCGTCTTCGGCGCATCGCCCGATATCCATTCGCCACCGTCGTCTGGAAAGTAAACCGCCCAATTCGTGGCGGAGACTGCGGGCCCGTGCAGTGTGCCGATGTCGCCGCCCGCAATCGCGATGACCGCATCGTTCACTGCACGCGGCGGACGCATTCGTCCATAACCTTGCGGCAGCGGCGCGCCGGCGTGCCAAGCGTTCGCGTCGGCGTCGTAGATGAACGAGGCGAGGGCGAGCGAATCTCCGTTCCAACCGGCGTAGTAGATCGCGGAGCCAGACGCGATGCGCGTCAGGGCGCCGCGCGTTCGTCGCTCAGGGAGGGGCGGGGTTGTTACCACGCGCTGTGCCATGCATTCGCCTGTGACTTCGATGATCTCGCTATCGCTCGACGCAGCTCCTGTGCGCGTTTCGCCGCCAGCGACGAGCAGCCGACTGTTCGCGTCATCGATCGATGCAGCGCTGGCGAAGCTGCGCGCAGTCTTCAGCGTGACCTTGCGACCCGCGACGTCGCGCAATGGGTCCACCACCGACTGCGCCGGCGCTGCTTTGTCGAGCTCGATCACTGTCAGGCTTGCGTCGCTGCCGATGATGAGTACACGCGGGCCCGTGCCGCAGGGCACGACCTGATGGTGGACGAGCCCTCTAGGCAACCTCGTCGCGACTAACGTTCGTGCGCCCGCGCCTCGCGACAGCGAGCGCACCTCGAGCCGTCCACGTTGCCGTTGCAGTCGCTCGTGAAAACGTGAGCTCGAAGACTGCATCGTTCGCTTTCGCGCCTGCGCCTTCGCCGCCGAAGACCAGCAGGCGGTCCGGCGGTCCAGGAATCCGCAGGTAGGCCGGGTAGAGCGCGTCGAGCCCGGCAGGCGGCAGCTCGGGCTGGGCACTGGCCACTGTCAAATGCGCCAGCAGCAGCGCAACGATCGGTGCACGTTTCATGGCTTCATCATGGCGAGGCCAGGCGCGCCGCGCCACGGTAGTGCCGCTACTCAAAATATAGGTAGGCGCGGGGTGCAAATTGGGTAGTGGCTGCCGATTCGCCGCCGGCGCCCCGAGCGCACGCTATGTCCCGTACTGGGGCAGTTGTTACGCAGGAGAGACGCATGGGCAAGCGCCTGCCGAGGTTCGCATACGGCTTCTTTGGTTGTGCCGTATTTTTCGCGACCTGTCTCTACGCCGTCGGGTTCGTCGGCACCCTGCTCGTCCCCCAGTTCGACGTGCCGGGGCTGATTCCATTCACTCGCGGCCCGGGGGAGCGCGGCGTACTGGGCCGTCGCCGCGCCTCACGGGCCGCGCAGTGATTTGTAATAGACGGCGGTGGCGCAGGGCGCGCCATCGGGCATGAACGCGTAGTCCGGGATGCGGCCGCACAGCTGCCAGCCTTGCCGGACGTACAGCCGCTCGGCATCTGCCGAAGCCGTGTCCAGCACGAGCATCGATTTGCCCGACCTGAGCGCATGACGTTCCGCGGCCACCAGCAACGCTGCACCGACACCGCGACGCCGTCCGCGACGATGCACCAGCATCTTCGCGACGTCGGCGCGATGCAGTTGGTTCTCCGGCTGCGCGAACACGACTTGCACCGTGCCCAGGATCGTCTGCGCCGCGTCGTACGCGGCCAGCACGATGCGCTCGCAACGCGTCGCGCTCGCGGCCACTTCGCGCCAGTAGGTCAACGCCTTGCCGCGCGTCATCGGCAACATGAAACTCACGGACGCGCCGCCTTCCACGCAATCGATCAGCACGTCGCTCAACGACTGCAGCTCTTGGTCGCTGAACTTCTGGATGGCGCGAACGTCGACCTCGTGCAACATGGCTCACCTCCTGGCCGTACGCGCGCGCTCCGATGCGAGCACGACGATGTAGCGCGCCGCCTTGCGCGTGCGGTTGCGGAACGTGATCGGCTCGTCGAGCTGCATCGCCAGGCAATCGTCCTTCGTCAGCCGATACGTAACGTTGCCGACCGTCACTTCGATGGCACCCTCCTGGATCCACAACTGCTGATGCAGGCTCACTTCGCGTGCGCCGCTTTCGTACGCCACGCGCGCACCGGCGGGCAGGATCACTTCCACGATCTGAGCAGGGGAGGGGTAGTTGGCCGGCGAAATGTTTCGGCGCAAGTAGCCGGACTGCGGGTCGCGCCAGGTCGTGCGATCGGTGCGCCGGGACAGCGGGCTCGCGGGCGCGCTGGCGTCGTCGAACAGCCCCGCGAGTGCGATACCGAGGCCGGTCGCGATCTTCTCCAGGACTACCGCCGTCGGGCTGCTCTCGCCGCGCTCCACCAGCGACAGCATGGAACGGCTGACTTCGCACTTGGCGGCAAGCTGATCGAGCGTCATGCCGAGCTGCGTGCGGAGCTGGCGCACGCGACGAGCGATGCGGGAATTGATGTCGGGAGCGGTGGCGGCAGCCCTTTCCTTCATACTGGACGTACTGTCCAGTAAAGTGGAGGAGCTGTCAATTACTCGTCGATGAGCCGATAGCCGACGCCGGTCTCCGTGAGCAGATACACCGGCTGCGCCGGGTCCGCTTCGAGCTTGCGCCGCAGACCGGCCATGAAGATCCGCAGATAATGCTGCTGGTCCAGCTTGGCCGGCCCCCAGGCGGCGCGCAGCAGTTCGGCATGAGTCACGACCTGGCCGGCTTTCGCGATCAGCGTCGTCAGCAGCCGGTACTCGATCGGGGTGAGATGTGTCTCGACGCCGTGCAACGTCACTCTTCGCTGCACCAGATCGACGCGCAGGTCACGCACTGCGAACGCTGCCGGCTCGCTCGTCGCAGGTCGTGGCAATGCGCGGCGCAGAGCGGCCCGCAATCGGGCCAGCAATTCACCGGTCGCGAACGGTTTGGTCACATAGTCGTCGGCACCGGCGTCCAGCGCAGCGACCTTCTCCGCTTCCTGCGAGCGTGCCGATAGCACGAGGATAGGAACCGCGGACGAGTGCCGCGTCTGCCGGATCACGTCGAGGCCGTTGCCGTCGGGCAGGCCGAGGTCGGCGATGATCAGATCGGGCCGCTGCGTTTGCGCACGCGACAGCGCCTCGCGTGCCGTGGCTGCTTCTTCGCAGCGCATGCCGTTGCTTTCGAGAGTGAGGCGCAGGAGCCGGCGCATCTTGGGCTCGTCTTCGACGATCAGAACCAGCGGGGCAGACGAAGTCATGGCGGTGCCGTCGGCGGCGCCGATTCGGCGGGCAGCGTCACGGTGAATGCAGCACCTGCGCCTGGACGATTCGCGGCCGTGATGCTGCCGCCGTGCATTTGCGCGATCGCGCGGCAGATCGACAAGCCGAGTCCGGAGCCGGTCACCGCACCTTCCCGCGCGGCGCGATAGAACTTGTCGAAGACGCGCTCTTCGTCGCCAGCCGGCAGCCCGGGCCCCTCGTCTTCGACGCGCAGGACGACAGCACCCGGCGCGCTCTCGCCGACCACCGTGATGAGCGTGCCGGCCGGCGTGTACTTCGCGGCATTCTCGAGAAGATTCACGAGCAGCTTCTCGATCAGCACTCCATCGACGTGCAACAGCGGCAACTGCTGGTCGAGTCGTGTCTGCACGCGATGACTGGCGAGATGTCGCTTGCAGCGCTCGATGGCGGCACCGACCAACTCCTCCGCCGGATACCACTGGCGATCGAGCTCGACCCGGCCACTGTGCAGCCTGGTCATTTCGAGGAGGTCGCTGACAGTGAGGCTGACTTGCTGGGCCTCATCGTAGAGCGTCTCCAATAGTTGATCCTGTTCGGCCTGCGAGAGGCGCGCGCGTTCGTCCCGCAAGCTACTTGCGCTGCCTGCAATGACAGCCAGCGGTGTGCGCAGATCATGTGACAAGGATGCCAGCAGCGAATTACGCAATTGCTCCTCGCGTGCCAGCAGCGCGGCTTGCGTCGCGGCTCGCGCACGCGTTGCCAAGGTGCTGATCACCACACCGACGACGAGCAGCGCGAATCCAGTGACGATGTACTGCGTGTC
This sequence comes from Steroidobacteraceae bacterium, assembly GCA_035275145.1. GTDB lineage: Bacteria > Pseudomonadota > Gammaproteobacteria > Steroidobacterales > Steroidobacteraceae > Steroidobacter. The sequence continues at coordinate 52,076 of DATENH010000233.1, forward strand.
GTCGATCCGGAGCGTGAGGACTGGTGGCACGAAAAAGAAATCGAACGCGAGCACGCTCAGCAGCGCGGACGCCATGGCAGGTCCGCGTTCGTAGCGCGTGGCGACAGCTACGACACCGAGCAGGTAGACCATTGCGAGGTTCGTCGGTGCCAGCCATAGCGACAGCGGCCAGTTCAAGGCCGTGCACAGAATCACTACCAGGATCGCTGCGACATAACTGCGCATGTTCCGACCGCATGGGACGAACGTGAATAGCTTACGGCCAAACCGCGCAGTACGCCGGTTCGCCCGGAAATTTTGCGGAATCTTTACGGGCTGTCTCGCTAGTCTTGCGCCATGACCTCCGCGACCAGCCCGCAAGCCATGCGGGCGCTGACCGTTGCTGCACTCGGTGTAGTGTTCGGCGACATCGGTACCAGTCCACTCTATGCACTCCGACAATGCTTCGCCGATGCAGGCGGCGTGCCGGTGACGGATGCCAATGTCCTTGGCGTGCTGTCGCTGATTCTTTGGTCGCTGATCGTCGTCGTCTCGATCAAGTACGTGCTCGTCATGCTGCGCGTGAGCAATGGCGGCGAGGGTGGCGTGCTGGCACTGAGCGCATTGCTGGGCAACGCAACTCGCAACTGGCGGCTGTGGCAGCCAGTGGTTGCAGCCGGCATGCTCGGCGCGGCGCTGTTCTTCGGCGACGGCCTGCTCACTCCAGCGATCTCGGTGCTGAGTGCCGTCGAAGGAGTCGCGATTGCCCAGCCGAATCTGCAGCCCTTCGTGGTGCCGTCGACCGTCGCGATTCTGGTCGTGCTGTTCATCGCGCAGAGCAAGGGAACAGGCGCGGTCGGGCGCGTGTTCGGCCCGGTCATCATCGTCTGGTTTCTCGTGCTTGGAGTGCTCGGCGCAGTGGAGATCTTCGCGGCGCCGAACGTGCTGCAAGCACTCAATCCGCTGCACGCGCTGCGGTTCTTCGCGGCGAACGGCTGGCAAGGCTTCGTGACGCTGTCGGCGGTATTTCTCGCAGTGACCGGCGGCGAAGCGCTGTACGCCGATCTCGGTCACTTCGGCCGCGCGCCGATCAGCCGGGCCTGGTTTCGGTTGGTGCTGCCCGCGCTGACGCTGAACTATTTCGGCCAGGGCGCGCTGCTGTTGAACAATCCCGCCGCGATTCAGAACCCGTTCTACCTGCTGTCGCCGTCATGGCTGCTCGCGCCGCTGATCGTGCTGGCAACGGCAGCAACGATCATCGCCTCGCAGGCGGTGATCTCCGGCGTGTTCTCCGTCGCGAGCCAGGCGCTGAATCTCGGCTATCTACCGCGGCTGCGCATCGTGCACTCCTCTGCGGCAGCGATCGGGCAGATCTACGTGCCGTCCGTGAACTGGGTGCTGCTCGCAGGCAGCGTGCTGCTGGTAGTCGGCTTCGGCTCCTCGGAGGCGCTCGCAGGTGCTTACGGGATCGCTGTCTCGGCGACGATGCTGCTCGCGGGAATCATGATCCTGGTATTCGCCTACATTCGTCAGCAAGAGCACCGCGCGGCGATGCTGACGCTGCTGGTCGCGATCAGCCTCGTCGATCTCGTATTCTTCTGCACCAACATCCTGCGCGTGTTCGAAGGCGGCTGGATTCCGCTCGTGCTCGGCCTCGCCGTGTACACGCTCATGGCGACGTGGCGCGAAGGCCGGCGGCTGTTGAACTGGAACGTCGCGCGCGAGCAGCAATCGACGGCAGAGTTTCTCAAGGGCCTGGAAGGCGATCCGCCGCACCGAGTTGCCGGAACGGCCGTCTACCTGACCAGCGAAGCCAGTGTCATCCCGCGCTCTCTGATGCAGCAAGTGCGTCTGCAACGCAGTCTGCACGAACGATCGATCATCCTGACCTTCGTACGGACCGAAGTCCCCCGGCTGACGCGCGACGAGCGCGTCACCGTGGAAAGCGTCGCGCCGGGAATCTTCAGAGTCATCGTCCGTTATGGATTCATGGAGCAGCCGGACGCCGTCGCCGCGCTGCGGCTGGCAGAAGAGCAGGGCCTGACGTTCGAAGCGGGCCGCACCGTGTACATCGTGGGTCGCAATACGCCGATCGTGACGGGCCGCCGCACGATGGCGATGTGGCGCAAGCGCCTGTTCGCCCTGATGGCGCGCAACAGCCAGGTCGCGTACCGATATTTCGGCGTGCCGACGCATCGACTGCTCGAGGTCGGGGGCCAGACGGAGCTTTGACGGCGCCGCCCCCGGCGCGGCAAGCTAGGCGCCATGGCCAGCGTCGAAGTCGTCATTGCAGCGCGCGAGCAGAGACCTGTATTCGAAAACCTGATGCAGCTCTACACGCATGACTTTTCCGAGCAGTGGTACGACCGCCCGACCGGCGAGGTGGACGACAAGGGGCTGTTCCCGGCTTACCCGCTCGATGCGTACTGGCGCGAGCCTGACCACATCCCGCTGCTGCTGCGGTCGGACTCGCGCATCATCGGGTTTGCGCTGCTCAACCGCCTGACCCATACGAATCGGCAGCTCGATCGCAATATGGCGGAGTTTTTCGTACTGCGGAAGCATCGTAGAACCGGCGCCGGCACCGCGGCGGCGCAAGCGATCTTCAGTCGCTATCCCGGCATCTGGGAGGCGGCGATCGCGCGCAGGAACGTCACCGGAGTGGCGTTCTGGCGCAGGGCGATCGGCGAACATCCGCTCGCGCAGCACATCGAGGAGATCGACCTGAACAGCCCGGTGTGGAACGGGCCAGTCTTGCGCTTCCGGATCCGCGCCGGCGGTTGATCGTCAGCCAGCCGCCAGGGCGGGCTGCGCGGCAGCCGGATGGAAGCGGCGGACCGCGAGAAACCCCGCGATCACGAACATCACCAGCACCAATCCCTGTGTGAGAACGAACGCCGGCTCGGTGCCTTGCGGTGCGAGCTCGTGCAGCGCCGGCACTTTCAGGAAGGACTGGACCACGAGCACGAAGCAGTTCAAGTACAGCGACACGACAGCGCCGACGACGTAGATCCAGCGCCACGCCCCAGCGAGATTGAACGTGTACCGCGCAAGCACCGTCGGTGCGAGCACCAGCGACGAGACGATGCCGGTCCCGATCGCCGGCGTGAAGCCGCGAAACGGGAACAGGAAGCCGGTGAGCGTCGTGGCTATCGTCGTGACCAGGAACAGCAACGTCCAGCTATTGAGCGGGTTGTTCCTGAACAGCCCGAACAGCGCGACCAGGCCGGCGAGGATGCCGATGAGGCTCAACGCCGTATGCAGCAGCGTGAAAGTCGAGCTCGCGAAGAAGCTCATCGATCGGTTCTCCTGAGCGCGGCTTCGACGCCTTCCATCAGCGCATGCATGCCGAAGGAGACGTCATGGATGACGCCATTGATGAAGAACGTCGGCGTGCCGCGTACGTGACTGCGAGTGCCGCCTGCCATGTGCTCGCGCACGCGCTGCAGGTAGATCTCGTCGTCCATCTCCGCGATGAAGCGCGGCATGTCGAGCTCGAGCCGCTGCGCGTACTCGCGCAGGTTCGCAATCTTGAGATGCCGCTGGTTGTCGAACAGCAGGTCGTGCATCTTCCAGAACTTGCCTTGCCCGCCCGCGGCCTCGGCGGCCTGCGCCGCATGCATGGCATGCGGATGCGCCGATTCGACCGGGAAATGCCGGAACACGAAGCGAATGCGGCCGCCGAAGCGCTCGAGCACGAGCTTCACCGCGGGCGCGGCCTGCTTGCAGATCGGACATTCGAAATCGCCGTACTCGACGACGGTCACGGGCGAGTGCTCCGCGCCCAGTGCGTGGTCGACGGCGGTGACTGGTATAGCGAGATCGACTTGGCGGCTCATGCCGCGAAGTTACTCGCTCGGCAGATCGAAGACCAGTACCTCGGCGTCGCGCCCGTCTTTCAGTTGTAACTGCTGTGTGCCGCTCAGTTTCAGTGCGTCGCCCGCTTCCAGTGCAACGTCGTTCGCTTGGACTGCACCGCGCGCGACGTGGACATAGAGAAGTCGACCCGGCGCGACTTGCAGCGACGCAGTCTCGGCGCCGTCGAACAGTCCCGCGTACACGCGTGCGTCCTGATGGATCAGCACCGAGCCGTCGCTCTGATCGGGCGATGCGATCAACCGCAGGCGCCCGCGCTTCTCGTCAGCGGTAAAGCGCTTCTCTTCGTAGCTCGGCTCGATGCCCTCGACGTTTGGCTGGATCCAGATCTGCAGGAAGTGCACCAGGCTCGCAGGCGAGGGATTGAACTCGCTGTGGCGCACGCCGCGGCCCGCGCTCATGCGTTGCACGTCGCCGGGGCGAATCGTCGAGCCGTTGCCGATGGAATCGCGATGCGCGAGCTCGCCCGCGAGCACGTAGCTGATGATCTCCATGTCGCGATGGCTGTGCGTGCCGAAGCCCTGGCCGGCCGCAACGCGATCCTCGTTGATGACGCGCAACGGACCGAACTCGACGTGCTTCGGATCGAAGTAATCCGCAAACGAGAACGAGTGATATGACTTCAGCCAGCCGTGATCGGCGTAGCCGCGGTCGCCGGCTTTACGAATGGAGATCATGCCGATAGTCTGACATTCGGAGACCCCTGATGACCACCATGACCA
>DATENH010000234.1:0-14449 GCA_035275145.1 Steroidobacteraceae bacterium
GTCTATCTCGACTACCTCAACGTGATGACCTACGACTTCTTCAATGCGCTCACGCCGACCACCGGTCATCACGCGGGTCTGTACGCCTCACCGTATGCCGCGCCGACCGACCGCAACGCGGACGCGTCGATCAGACAGCATCTCGCGGCGGGCATTCCGCCGGACAAGCTCGTGCTCGGTGTTGCGTTCTACGGCCGCGGCTTCGCCGGCGTGAAGGCGGAGCATCGTGGACTCAACCAACCCTACGAGCGCTTCGAAGCCGCGCACCCGTATGCCGAGCTGCTGCAGAAGTTCATCGGGCACGACGGCTTCGTGCGCGAATGGGACGAGCGCGCGCAGGCACCGTACCTGTGGAACGCGCAGACGCGCGCCTTCATCACCTACGACGATGCGCAATCGATCGCGATCAAAGCGCAGTACGTGCGCAAGCACCGCCTCGGCGGCGTGATGTTCTGGGAGCTGAGCCAGGACTCGGATGGCCAGTTGCTGGATGCGATCGTGGAGGGACTGAAGTAAGAGAAGAAAGACTCTCGCCAAGACGCGAAGACGCCAAGGTCCGGAATATGAAACTTCCGAATCCCCGAATTCAGAATTTCTTCCTTGGCGTCTTGGCGTCTTGGCGAGAGATCTTCTTCTGATCCTATTTCAGTTCGTAAACCAAATTGATGGTCGTCAGCGTATCGGTCTTCTCGAAGCCGATCGGCGGGTCGGTGTTGTGGCGCACGGAGTAGCCGACAGCGAGCGCGAGCACATCGGTCACCTTCACCTGCAGCGCGATGTCGTTCTGCACGAAGGTGTTGTTCGAGCCGGCCTCGACGATGAACTTGTCGAGCACCGAAGTCGTGGCCGTGAGCTTGTGGTCGTAGTCGAGCGTGCCGCGGAACACCACTTCGCTGTCGTTGTCGCCGGGCTCGATCAGCACGCCGGCGGGGTCGAAGGCGTCGCGGGTCTCGAACACCTTGTAGCCGACGCCCGCCGTGCCGACGAACTTGGTGACGTCGGTGTCGATGAACTTGCGGCCGATGCCGGTCGAGACGATCGCCTGGTACACGAAGCCGCTGAAGTCGTCGTCCTCGTAGCGCGCGGCGCCGAACCAGAAGGTGCGCGGGCTGAAGTTGTAATCGCTCTGCTCGAACGCTTCCCAGCGGTTCGCAGTCGTGCCTTCGTCATCCGAGGATGCGTACAGCGCGGCGCCGCCGAACTGGTGCTTCCACTTCCCGACCTCGTTGGCGAGCTGCAGCTTGGCGTTCGCGGTTTTCGTTTCGGTGTTACCGGTCGCAATCACCAGGCCGGCTTCGCCTTTGCCGGTCCAATCGGCGTGCGCCGGCGACAAGGCGAACAAGGGTAAGAGCAGCGCGACAGCGGCTGCCAGGTTCGAAACGCGCATCAGGATCGCTCCCAGATCTTGTTATTGGGTGCGGACTATACGCGGCCCCATACCTGAAAGATCCGTGGCCAACCGAGAGTGGTCTGCGCGGAATCCGTGAACGCCTGCAGCTCGCGCACGATCTCGGCGATTTCTGCAGCGTCCGCCAGACCTGACTGGAGCAGCGCCTCGCGGATGGAGAGGAATAGCAGAATGTGCCCGCGCTTGACGTCGCCGCTGCAACCGTACGGTTGCACCAGAGCCGAATCGACGGATGCAAAACCTGCGTCCCGCAACAGGCGCGCAACCTTGCGTCCGAAGAAAGGATCGGCGCCGCGATGCTGGGCCGTCCGCACGAACAGCTCGTGGTAGCGCTCGAATGCCGGACAGGGCGGATCGCAGAACTCGCCGCCATGGTCGATGTCTTCGATGACCAGGACTCCGCCGGGCCGCAACGCCTGACGTGCGCGGGCCAGCATCCGCTGCGGGTCGGTCAAGTGCAGGAGCACGAACCGGATATAGACCAGCGACGCGCCGCTGACCGGCCATGCTTCGAGCAGATCGGCCCGGTGGAACTCGACGTTGCCGACTCCCCGGTCCGCCGCCGCGCGCCGCGCGAGATCGACCTTCACTGCGTCCGCGTCGAGACCGATCACACGACCGGCCGGACCGGCGCGGTTGGCCAACTCGAACGTCACATCGCCGCCGCCGAAGCCGGCATCGATCAGCAGGCCGCCGTGCAGCGGCTCGACACGATCCAGCAGTTGAATCAGGGTCGAAGTGGCCGCGTCAACGCGACGCTGCCAAGCACTGTGAACAGCGCGATCGGCAACACGTGGCCGACGAGCAGATGTTGGAGCTGGCCCGATGGGCAGAAGGCGAACACCGCGAGGCCGCCCCATGCGCCCGCTGCCGCACCGAGCGCAGTGCCACGCAGTCCGGTTGCTACCGCTACCGCACGACGCAGCGTCACTGCAAAGACTGCCATCGTGCTGGCGCTCACGACGGTCGCAATGAAGATGCAGCGCCAGCCCCAGGGCGAGATCGCTACGCCAGTGAACGCAACATCGTCGGCAGCGCCGGAATGCAAAGGTTGCAGCACGGTGAGCGCGGCATAGACCGGTGCGACGAGCGCCGCGATAGAGATGAGCCACGTCGCCGCGATCCCCAGCCCGCCGCGTCCCTGCGAAAGCGCAGAAAGTGTTGCAGCCAGGGCGAGTCCCGCCAGCAAGGCGAGTATCGTCACGGCAGCGCCGGGCGATGTGACATCGATGTCGAGCCCCGCCGCGGGTTGCCCATACACCCACTCGGACGCAATCAACACGACGGCCGTGGTCAGCACCGGCACGATCGCGAGCGCGGCGAATATGCGTGTACGCGTGCGTGTAGTCACCGCGGGTGTGTTTTCTACAGCGCTGCGGATTCGCGCGTAGAGCCGTTCAGACGGGCTTGCCATATTCGCTCCAGCCGGCGCTGTTCAGCGCGGACTTGAGACTCTCGTAAGCACGATGGGCACGTTGCTTGACCGCTTCGACGCTGGTGCCGAGCACGGCGGCGGCTTCGCGAGCGCTCAGGTTTTCCTCTTTGAGCAGCACATAGGCGATGCGATTCTTCTCCGACATCTTGCGGAGCTCGCACGCGACCGTGTCGTGCAAGTGCTGCGCGGCAACTTCTGCTTCCGGGGTCGTATGGTGAGCCTGCAGCTCACCGACTTCCGCGATGTCCTGCGACGAGCCGAGAGACTCCGGCCGGCGCCGCCAGTACCGCAGCCGTGTGAGATATACCGAGCGTGCAATCGCGAACGACCAGTGCAGCGGATTTGCGCCGGTGACGTACGTGGCGCGCGCCCGATGCAGTCGCAGAAACGTTTCCTGGAAACAATCGTCCGCTTCGCCGACGCTTGCTGCGAGCCGCAGGCAGAAGCGGTGCAGCCGCGGCGCGAGCAAGCCGTATAGCTGCTCGAATACCCGGTCCTCGCCCCGAGCATAACGATCCATCAATGAGCTCAGCCGATCGCCGGTTACATTCATCGCGCAAAATGATCCGAACACACGGGCGGCCGCGCTAGCACGAGCGGCGGCGGCGCCATCACATGCAGACGATATATCCATGCCCGCTGTTACGCTCCAGCGGCGCGCCAGTGACAAAAAACGATTTGTGCGACGATTCCGACGTCACCGTCCTTCGCCCTCGACGTATTGGCTGCAGGTCTGCAAGGAGGTCGGCATGGCGACGATCGACGTCGATCGGGTTCTCGAGTCGGGCAGGCTGCGCGGTCCGGCACTGGTCGTTCTGCTGTGCGCAGCGTCCAGCCTGATTCTCGACGGCTTCGACATCCAAGCGGCTGGATTCGCAGCGCCGGCGCTGATCAAAGACCTGCACGTGGAGCGGGCCGCGCTCGGTCCCGCGCTTGCCGCTTCGCTCCTCGGCATGGCTCTCGGCGCAGCCGGCATCGGCGCTCTCGGCGATCGTTGGGGCCGTCGCCGCACTCTGCTCCTGAGCACAGCGCTGTTCGGTATCGCAACCTTGCTTGCCGCCAGCGCGACCAGCGTCGCAACTCTGGCGGCGTGGCGATTCGTGACGGGCATCGGCTTGGGCGGAGCGCTGCCGACAGCAACTGCACTCATCGCGGAGTTCTCGCCGCGCAGGTTGCGCTCGCAGGCGATCGGCGCCGTGCAGGTCGGAGTACCGATCGGCGGCATGATCGGCGCGGCGCTGGCCGCGGAGCTCATTCCTATAAATGGCTGGCGCAGCGTGTTCGTCGTCGGTGGCACCCTGCCGGTCCTCGCTGCTGCGATCATGTATTTCCTGCTGCCGGAGTCGCCGCGGTTCCTCGCCACGCGATCCCGAAGTGCGCCGGCGCTCGCGCAGCTGCTGACGAAAATCGATCCGCGCGGTCACTACTCGGCGACGGACAACTTCGTTCAGGGCGGCGAAGTGTCGACTGGACGCTCCGGCGTGAGCGCGCTCTTCACGCCGCAGCTTCGCTGGGACACAGCGATCGTGTCGCTGGCGTTCTTGACAAACATGTACGCCGTCTACGCCTTCTTCAATTGGGCGCCGGTGGTATTGACGTCGCTGGGGTTCGAGCTCGTGACCGCGGTCAAAGGCGCGCTCGTGTTCAATGTCGCGGGAATCGTCGGCGTGATCGCGGTCTCCGCCCTGTTCGCACGCTTCGGCTCGCGCCGCCCGCTGGCGGTGTTCGCGCTCATAGCAGCCGCGGCGTTGGCGTGGCTCGCCTGGTTCGCTCGCGACCTGCACCCGTTGATGGCCGGAATCGCTGTCGCAGGGTTAGCGATCAACGCCGTGCAGGTCGGAATGTACGCGCTGGCAGTCCACGTCTTCCCGACCGAGTGCCGCACGTCGGGCGTCGGCTGGGTGCTCAGCATCGGTCGCGTCGGCGGCATCGCGAGCTCGTTGGGCGGCGGTCTGCTGCTAACGCTGACCGGCGCCGGCGGCTTCTTCGGCTGCATGGCAGCCGTGCTGCTGTTTACCTTCGCGTCCGTGCTGGCGGTGCGCCGGCAGATTACGGCTTCGCGTCCTCTTCCGGCGCCTGGTCTGGAAACAGCGGAATCTTCTGCCCCGGATACCAGAACTTCAGGTGGCAGCCTTCGCACACCTGATCCATCGTATCCCCCGCGTCGATGAGCCCTTGAGGATTCTTTGCATCCGCCGCGTCGAGCATCGAACGGCCGACATCGCGCAGCGCCTGCGCGAACGCCACGAAGGAGGCGCGGTTCTTGACGATGGCCTCCTCGGATTGCTCGGCGGTCAGGTTGCCGGGCGTGCCGTGATCTTCGAGATGCGAGCCTTCTTTCACGACGTGACGGCCGTCCATCATGATCAGGTTCGCGCCTTCCGCGAGCAGGATCGCCTGGCGGCGGACCTCGGCCCACTCCTGGTCCGTGTGCGGCTGCTTCTCGACCGTCTTGCCCTTCGTCACCGTGGTGCTGACCGATTCCCAGAGAAAATCGGCGGCCGGATCGATCATGCCGGCCATGATGTCCTGAACACCGGCGATCGGCTTCAGCGGCGACGGCGAAGGAGCACTTGCCTGGGCGGCGGTGTCCTGGCCTGACTGGGCCGTGACTGCGACCTCCTGCTTCGGCGTACAGCCGGTGAGCAAAGCTCCGAGCACCACTGCGCACGATGCAATCTTTCCCAGCCCGCTGACGCCCATACAGACCTCGGTCGTTATCGAAAGCGGCGTGCATGGTACACGGGTCTGCGGCCACGACCGTCAAGATTACGTGTTAGCGCGGCGTTAGCGGCCTCGTTGCAGCTCGTTAACGGGCGGTTTCGAAAGGACCACCGACGTCTCGATCTGCCGCTCGGGAATCGTCCAATACTCCCTGAGCAGTTCCGCGGCTCGCGCCGGCGGTGCCAGCTCGAACCCGTGACGCTGATAGAACTTGATCGCCCAGGTCGCGGCGGCCCACGTTCCGACCAGCATGCGCCGCGTGCTGTGTCGGCGCAGGTGCTCGATCAACTCCGCGCCGACTCCGTACCGCTGTTTGTCAGGCCTGACGTAGGCGTGGCGAATCAGATCGACGTCGCGCACGGGCTGCACACCCATGATGCCGATCAGACCCTCATCCGTATCGAGTCCCCAGAACTCGACGCCCGCCGCGATCTCATCGCGCAGCTCGGACTCTGGCATGTACGGCTCGTGCCAGCGGTCGGCAGGAATGACGCCGCGGTAGGCGACCGCGGCGTCGTTGATGATGGCGAGCATCGTCGCGAGATCCTGTTCACCGCACCGACGAATTTTGCGCATGCGTGGAGGATGCATTGCGCGAGGACTTTGCGTCTTGGACGAAAGTGCGGGCAAGAAAGTCGCGCATCAGCCGCGCGATTTGCTGGCCCTGGTCCTCGAGCGCGAAGTGTCCCGTGTCGAGCAGGTGCAGCTCGGCGCGCGGCAGGTCTTTCAGGTAAGCGCGTGCGCCCTCGGCGGGGAAGATCACGTCGTTCTTGCCCCATACGATGAGTGCCGGTGGCTGCCGCTCGCGGAAGAACTTCTGGAACTGCGGATAGAGCTCGAGATTGGTGCGGTAGTCGTAGAAGAGATCGAGCTGGATCTCGACGTTGCCGGGACGATCGAGCAGCGCCTGATCCTGGACCCAGGCGCTCGGATCGACGCGCGAGCGGTCGGCGACGCCGTCGAGATACTGCGAGCGCGTCGCTTCGAGCGTCGTGCCCGCACGCAAGACCTCGCGCTGCGCCGGCTGGCCGCTCGCCCAGTACGCTTTGATCGGCTTCCAGAACTCCTTGAGCCCTTCCTCGTACGCGTTACCGTTCTGAATGACGAGCGCCGTGACTCGCTCAGGATGCTTGAGCGCCACGCGATAGCCGACGGGCGCGCCGTAATCCATGACATACAGCGCGTAGTGGTCGACGCCGAGACGCGTCAGCAGTGTGTCGGTGATGTCGGCGAAGTGGGAGAAGGTGTAGCGAAACTGCGCGCGGTCCGGCATGTCGCTGTGGCCGAAGCCCGGATAGTCCGGCGCGATCACCCGGTAGCGATCCGCAAGCTCGGGAATCAGGTTGCGAAACATGTTCGACGAGCTGGGAAAGCCGTGCAGCAGCACGATCGCGGGCGCATCGGCCGGGCCGGCTTCGCGGTAGAACACGTTCACACCGCCGATGCTCGCGGTTCGATAGTGCACGACGGGAGCCGCACTCGACGGCTGCGTAAACGCGAAGGCGAGTGCGAGCAGCAGGGCAGCAACGACCAATTTGGGGGATTTCATAGGAGACTCCTGACATCGTCTGTAACCTGTTACAAGTGCATTTATAGGTTACCGCAATGACACCTGTAAATTCACTTTTAAATGGTTACAATAGCCGCCACGCATGACCGACACTCCCTCCCCCGCCCTGTTCGTCGCAGGCCATCCTGCGATCGATTTCCTCAACAGCGCCTACGCACCCGGCGGCGAGCCGGTCGAGACGATCGGCGACGGCCGCGCGCTGCTCGATTGGATGGCCGGCGCTGGATTGCTCGACCAGGACGAGGCCGCGCGACTGGCGCGACGCTTTACGCGCAAAGTGCTCGATGCAACCGCGCAGGAGGCGCGGGCAGTGCGCGAGTGGGCACGCACGTGGATCTTAGCGTGGCGCGAGAATCCGGCCCGGGACTACAGCGAGGAGATCGTCGCGTTGAACAAGCTGCTCGCCCGCGAGAGTCGCGGTCGCGAGCTGGTTGCCAGCAAACGCCGGCTCGAGCTGATCGAGCGGCCGCACTTCGCGGATGCCCGCGAGCTGCTCGCGCCGATCGCGCTGGAGATCGCGCGACTCGTGACGCAGGAGGATCCGTCACTCGTCAAGGCGTGCGCCGGCGCCGCTTGCACCTTGTGGTTTCTCGATCGAACCAAAGCGCACCGCCGAATGTTCTGCAGCGCCACGGCCTGCGGCAATCGCGCGAAGGTCGCGGCGTTTCGGCGCAGGGCTCAGCGCGCTACGAAGGCATAGCGGCTCGGCGTCACTCCGAATTGCCGCACGAACCAGCGCGTGAGATGACTCTGGTCGTAGAAGCCCGCTCTCACCGAGACCTCTGCAAGATCGCAGCCGGTGCGAATGAGCTGCTGCGCCAATGCTATGCGTCGTTGCAGGATATACGCGTGCGGCGTCAATCCGAGCTCGCGTGCGAACGCGCGGATCAACTGATAGCGGCTCAGGCCTGATTCCTTCGCGAGCTCGATCAATGTCACCGGCGCTGCGGGATCGGCATCGATCCTGTGCCGTGCCCGCCGGATGCATGCAGTCGGACCTTCCTCTCTCCTCGACGGCGCTGTGGAATGCGCACGCAGTTGCGCGACCAGGCGCAGGATCGCGGTCTCGCATGGCATCGCAGCTCCCGCCTCCGTTCGCGGCGTCGCGTAGCGAAACGCTTCTTCGAACAACTGGTGCAGGCCGCGATCGGCGAAGACCGGCGCCGTGAACGTGAACGAGTCGGGTGCACCTTCGGCAATGTCCGCGCGCACCTCTGCCAACGCCATCGGATCGAAGTAGAGAATTCGCCACGTGCGCGGCCGACCGCCGATCGCGCGCCCGTCATGCACTTCGCCCGGATTCACCGAAATGAAGGATCCGGGCCCCGCTTCGACCTGCCCTCGCCCGCTCCACGACGCATGCCCGCCCGCATCCACGACGCCGATGCCGTACTGGTCATGCGTGTGACGGGGGAATGTGCGCGCCGTCGCCGCCGACATCGCGTCGATGCCGGGGAGCGGAAGGGCGTGAAATGAAATGACGTCGCGCATGGGCCTGCCTGCACCTATATTAGTGTGCCATGAACGTCCTGATCTTCGGCGCGACCGGCATGGTGGGCCAAGGCGTGCTGCGCGAATGCCTGCTGGCGAGCGACGTCCAGCGCGTGGTCGCGATCGGCCGCACCGCTACCGGCATTCAGCATGCGAAACTGCGCGACCTGGTCGTATCGGACCTGATGGACTATCGCAAGGTCGAGGCCGATCTGCGCGGCTTCGACGCCTGCTACTTCTGCCTCGGCGTCTCGTCCGCGGGAATGACCGAAGCGCAGTACACCCGCATCAGCTACGACCTCACGCTGGCCGCAGCGGAGGTCCTGGCCCGACTCAATCCGCAGATGACTTTCGTCTACGTCTCCGGTGTCGGCACGGACAGCACGGAGCGCGGCTCGAGCATGTGGGCGCGAGTCAAAGGGCGCACCGAGAATGCACTGCGACGCCTGCCCTTCAAAGCCGTATATCTGTTTCGTCCCGGCGTAATTCAGCCGCTGCACGGCGCGCGCTCGAAGACGCGCGTCTACGCAATCACCTATCTGCTTGCGGGATGGTTGATCCCACCGCTGCGCGCGATGTTCCCGCGGAGCATCCTGACGACCGAGTCCGTCGGCAAGGCAATGCTGGCCGTCACCCGGAGCGGCGCGCCGAATGTCGTGCTCGAGCCGGGCGACATCTACGACGCGGCGCGCGGCGCGTAGACCTCAGGCGGCAGCGACAAACCCGGGCGCTCGTTGTCCCAGACGATGCTCATGACGCGCCACTGCCCGCCTTCGCGAACCAGCGTGAAGAAGTTGACGCCGCGGCCGCGCCGAGTCTCCTTCGGCGACTGCCACGTGAATTCGTAGACGCTCGTGAGGCGCGCGACATTGCCGAACACGACCGACTCCTGCGCGACCTCCACTTCCGAGAAGCGAGTGTCGGCATCGAGTAGCTGCCGCACGTTCTCGATGTAAGCATCGAGCGAGAACACGCTCACGAATGGCGTGCCGTCGGGGTTGACGCCGGTACGAACGAGTCGCGCTTCCGGGTGATAGAAGGCGCGCACCGCGTCCCAGTTGCGCTCCGCGGGCGGAGCGGAAACCACCTGATACAGCGCCGCCGTCATGGCGCGAAAATCGACTTTGTCGGTCACAGCGCTCTCCCGTAACGGGACCCCCACCATGTCATAAGTGCCGCCCGAATTGCGATTACTTGCATGGAAGTTGGCCCACTTCACGGAGGTCGTCCATGACGACGCGACTCGACGAGCGTTCGATCCGCAGAATTGCCCTCACCGCGCTGGCCGGCACCAGCATCGAATGGTACGACTTCTTTCTCTACGGCACGGCGGCCGCGCTGGTCTTTCCCAAGGCATTCTTCCCGGCCGGCTTGCCGCCGGTGATCGCGCTGCTCGCCTCCTTCAGCACGTTCGCGGTCGGATTCATTGCGCGGCCGATCGGCGGCATCATCTTCGGGCACTACGGCGATCGCATCGGCCGCAAGAAAACGCTGGTCGTGGCGCTGGTGCTGATGGGCCTGGCCACCACGCTGATCGGCTGCCTGCCCACGTACGCGTCGATCGGCGCAGCCGCGCCGCTGCTGTTGATCGTGTTGCGCTTCGCGCAAGGCATCGCGATCGGCGGTCAGTGGGGCGGTGCCGTGCTGATCGCGACTGAGAATGCGCCGCGCGAGCGGCGCGGATTTTACGGCAGCTTCGCGCAGGTCGGCGCTCCGGTCGGCGTGATCCTCGCCAACCTCGCATTCCTGCTGATGAGCACGACGACTACGCCGGACGCGTTCATGCAATGGGGCTGGCGCGTACCGTTCGTCGTGAGCGTGGTGCTCATCGGTATCGCGCTGTTCGTGCAACTGCGTCTGGAGGACACAGTCGAGTTTCTCGAGCTGCAACGCAGTGGCGGCTTGAAGCGCAGAACTGCTGCAACCCCGGCGCCACGCTCGCCGGTGCTCGAAGCGCTGCGCACGCATCCGAAGCAGATCGCGCTTGCGGCCGGCGCATTCCTGGCGGTGCAGGTTCCCTTCTATATCCTGATCGCGTTCGTGATCGCCTACGGCGCTGGCGCAGCGGGACCGGCTGTGTCGCGCAACACGATGCTGGGAGCGGTTCTGGTCGGCGCCGTCGCAATGATCCCGGCACTGCTACTCGCCGCCGCATGGTCGGATCGTCACGGTCGACGCGGCGTCTACATGGTGGGAGCGACGCTGCTCGCAGCGTGGAGCTTCGCAGTCTTCCCGTTGATCGACACCGGCTCGTTCGCGTGGATCTGCGTGAGTCTCGCCGTGGGACAAGTGTTCGTCGCGATGATGTACGGACCGCAGGCGGCGTTCGTCGCAGAGATGTTCACCACCGACGTGCGCTACTCCGGCGCGTCGCTCGGGTATCAGCTCGGCGCGATCATCGGCGGCGGCTTTGCTCCGATCATCGCGACGGCATTGCTCGCCGAATATCACGACACCGTCGGCATCTCGATCTACATGGCGATCGCATGCGGGATCACGCTGTGGTCGACGTGGCTGCTCGGCGAGACTGCCGGTGCGCGAGCCGTCACTGCGTCGTGAACGTGCCGTCGATCGTGTTCCAGGAGTCGTTGCTGCCGTCGCCGGAGAACACCAGCGTGAAGTCGCGGCCGCCATTGCGAAACCACTTCGGCGCGAAATTCCACTGGAACACGCTGTGCTCGATCTCAGGAACGAACAGCGCGCGATGGAACACGTGCCATGGCCCCCATGGCTGAGGCGCCTCGGCCATAGTGAGGAGCGAGCGCTGGCCCTCGTTGCCTGAGCCGGAGCCATGCTGGTTCGCGTACACCATGCGATCCAGCCCGGGCACGAACGCCATTTGCGGGAACGGGCCGACGCCGTTCGAATCCTGGTAAATCGGGGCTCGCTCGCCGGAATCGGCGGACCACTGCGGCTCGCCGCTGCTATCGAGGCCCGCGAAGAACTGATAGGTACCGCGATCGTCGATCGAGGCCGCGGGCACTCGTAGCAACATCACGCGGCCCGGCTTCTGCACGATGTCCAGCGAAGACGTGTCGGTCACTTCGGTTGCGACGGTATAGACATACGCGTCGAGCGCCGCGCCATTGTCCTGGCCGAACTGCACGAAGCTGCCGTAGCTGATGTGATCGCTCGCCTGGACGAAAGACACGTCGAGTTGCGTCCATCTGCAGCCCTTGTCGCGGCTGCGATGAAGCGTGAATTCCTGGTAGCCCTGCGGGCCGGCGCCCGGCGTGATCCAGACATACAACACTCCGCCGATGCTGATCGGCGCGCCGTGTCCCTTACCGGTAATGGTAGAGCTGCATGCGGCATCCTTGCCGCCGAAGCGATTCACGCCTCGGTAGTCGTCGCCGTCACCTACGATGCGTGCGACGCCCAAGCTTGCGCGACCATCGCTCTCGGAGCCGCCAAAGCCACCGCCATCGCCCCACACGGCGTATTGATTGCCATCGTTCGACCACGTCACCGGCCAGTTGTCGCTGCCTTGCGCCTCTCGAAGGTGCGACTTGGCGTCGAAGGCGACGCCGGTGATGACGGCGCTCGATCCGCCACCCGGCGGAGGCGGAGCTGGCGGCGGTGGCGGACTCGGCGGCGGATTACCCGGGGGAGGTGAATTTCCCTGCTCGACCGCGCCGCCACCCGAGCCCGACCCGCATGCCGCAAGCAGCAGCGCGAGGGCCGGACCGATTACATGTGCATTGCGCGAACACCTTCTTGCCACGGCATATCAATCGTCGTTCGTGCGCCGCGGTTCCGGCGCGCAAGCCTTACACGGCTACCTGGTTGTCTTGCCGCGGCGACGCTTCTCGCTCACTTCCTTGCGATGCGTGTCGCCAACCTCACGAACGTCGGTATCCGACTTGCCGCCGCGCAGATCCCGGCGCGCCTGTCGCGCCAGCTCGCGATAGTCCGAGCAGATGCGCTCGAAGTCCTCGTCGTCGAGCTCTTCCAGGTCGAGCAGCGCCAGGTGCGCGCCCTGGATCGAGCGAATCAGCTCGTCGAGCTTGACCTGGATCGCCTGCGAGTCGCGGTTCTGCGTGTTCTGGATCAGGAACACCATCAGGAACGTGACGATCGTCGTGCCGGTGTTGATGATCAATTGCCAGGTATCGCTGAACCCGAACAGCGGACCTGTCGCAGCCCACAGCACGATGATCAAAACCGCGATACCGAAGGTGGCCGGCTGTCCCGCTGCGCGCGCGGTAATCTTGGCGAACCGCGTGAACCACGATCCGCGACGATACAGTTGCATGGTGGAGTCCTCGCAAGCAGAGGCTGTTGCCTCGAACCGCTAATGCGAGAAAGGCGCGCTGCGTTCCCCTACTTCTGCAGCATCGCCGCCATCTTCTGGTGAATCAGGCTGATCGCCTTGAGCGGCCGGATCATGACCTTGAACTCGACGATGCGTCCGGCGTCGTTCCACTTGATCAGGTCGATGCCGTTGACGGCGATCCCATCGATCTCGACCTGGAATTCGAGCGCCGCGTCGCGCGGGCCGACGATCTCGCGCACATAGCGAAACGATTCATTGAAGAACACCTGGAACGCCGCGGCCAGATAGAGAGTGGTGATCTTCTTGCCCACCTGCGGCGTGTGCACGACCGGCGAATGAAAGACGGCCTCGTCCGCCAATAGCGCATCGAGGCCAGCGACATTGCGCGTGCGGGCGACCTCGTGCCATGTATGAAGAACCGACCCAGTAATCATATAGCGCGGAAATCATACCATCGGCTAAGCTTTCCGCATGCAGCAGCCTGTGACTCAGTTGCTCGCCCAATGGCGGGACGGCGACGAGCGCGCGTTTGCCCAGCTGTCGGCGCTCATGTACGAAGAGCTGCGCCAGCTGGCCCAGCGTCATCTGCGGCGCGAACGCTCGAATCACACGATACAGAAGACGGCGCTGGTCAACGAAGCCTTCGTTCGCCTGGTCGGGCAGCAAGCCGTCGATTGGCAGAGCCGCTCGCACTTCATCGGCCTGGCTTCCAAGCTCATGCGACGCGTGCTGGTCGACTACGCCAGGGCACGGCTCGCAGACAAGCGCGGCGGCGGGGTGGGCGTGCTGAGCCTCGACGAGATGGCCGCACCCGCGGCCGACGAAGCGCCCGACACGACTCCCACGGCACTCC
Source organism: Steroidobacteraceae bacterium (assembly GCA_035275145.1). Lineage (GTDB taxonomy): Bacteria > Pseudomonadota > Gammaproteobacteria > Steroidobacterales > Steroidobacteraceae > Steroidobacter. The sequence goes on from DATENH010000234.1 coordinate 13,758, forward strand.
AGCATCTCGACGCGCACACTCAGGAAGAAGTCTCGGCGATCGACCAGGCGCTCGTGCGTCTGGAACAGATCGACACGCGCCAGGCGCAGATCGTCGAGATGCGCTACTTCGGCGGACTCACCGTCGAGCAGACAGCGGAGGCCATCGGCATCTCCGAGGCGACGGTCAAGCGCGAGTGGACGCTCGCGCGTGCATGGCTGCGGCGCGAGTTGGGCAAGAGCTTCTGATGATGACTCCGGAGCGCTGGGGGCGAGTCAAGGAGATCTTCGCAGGCGCGCTCGAGCGCGATCCGTCGGAGCGCACGACCTATGTCGATGCGGCGTGCGCGAGTGATCACGAGTTGCGCATCGAAGTGATCTCGCTGCTCGAAGCGCACGAGACCGCCGGCGGCTTCATCGAACAGGCAGCGGCAGAGCACGTCGGCCTGGCTAACGTAATTCCGCACCCGGTGCCGAAGCAGGATTGGATCGGCCGACGGCTCGGCCCGTATCGCATCGTCGGCGAAGCCGGGCGCGGCGGCATGAGCCAGGTCTTCAAGGCCGTCCGCGACGACCAGCAATACGAGAAGCAGGTCGCTATCAAACTGCTGAAGCCCGGCCTCGACACCGATTCGCTGTTGCGACGGTTCAAGGCGGAGCGGCAGATCCTGGCACAGCTCAGTCATCCGAACATCGCGCATCTGCTCGACGGCG
>DATENH010000235.1:0-8261 GCA_035275145.1 Steroidobacteraceae bacterium
GAGGCGTGGCGCGGCAAGGGCAAGCCGCAGTACGTGGAGTTCGCGCGCGTGCCGGCGATGTGGAACGACACCCTGCGTATGCATGCGCGGCTGTTCTACACGGCCGAAGCGCTCGGCAAGCTCGACGAGCTGCACTCGACGATCTTCCGCGAGATTCACGTCAACAACGATCCGCTGAGCACGGTCGAACAGATGACGGCCTTCTTCAAGAAGCACGGCGTCAGCCCCGAGGAATTCCAGAAGGCGTTCGCATCGTTCGCCGTGGAATCGAAGCTGCAGCGTGCCGATTTCCTCAACCGGCGCTTCGGCATCGATTCCGTGCCGCAAGTGGCCGTCAACGGCAAATACCTCACGGATGAAGGCAAGGCCGGCGGCGAGCCGGAGCTGTTCCAGCTCGTCCAGGAGCTCGCCGCGCATGAGCATGGCGGCTGACATCAACCGCTCACGACGTAGCGCGGCATGCTGAACATCTTCTTGCAGCAGCCGCAGGGCCTGGGTCGCACGACGCCCGGCTCGCCGCCGAAAATTCCAGAAGACGCGATCTGGCTCGACCTGCTGGAGCCCACGCAGGACGAGGAGAAGCTGGTCGAGCGCGAGCTGGGCATCGAAGTGCCGACGCGCGAGGAAATGAAGGAGATCGAGACCTCGAACCGGCTGTACGAGGACAACGGCGCGCTCTACATGACCACGACGGTAGCTGCGCAGCTCGACACCGATCGGCCGGTCGCCACGGCAGTGACATTCATCCTCACCGGCTCACGGCTGGTGACGAATCGCTATCTCGATACCAAACCGTTTCAGCAGTTCATCGCCTACGCCGAGAAGCATCCGGCTGCGTGCACCAGCCCGCTCGCGCTGTTAGCTGGCGTGGTGGAGGCGTTCACCGAGCGGATCGCCGATGTGCTCGAACGGGTCGGCTCCGATCTCGACAATCTGTCGGGCAACATTTTCGCGCAGCGTGGCAACGGCACGCCGGACAGCCGCGACTTGCGGCGCATGATCGAGCGCATCGGCTTCAACGGCGAGCTCAATTCGAAATCGCGCGAAAGTCTGGTCAGCTTGGGACGGATGCTGATGTTCGTGCAGCAGTCCGCGCCGATGACCGGCGAGCAGCGTGAGCGCTTTCACTCGATCAGCCGCGACGTCACGTCGTTGTCCGATCACGCGAGCTTCCTGGGGACCAAGGCCTCGTTCCTGCTGGAGGCGACGCTCGGCCTGATCAACATCGAGCAGAACAACATCATCAAGATCTTCTCGGTCGTCGCCGTGATGCTGATGCCGCCGACGCTGGTCGCGAGCATCTACGGCATGAACTTTCATTTCATGCCCGAGCTCAGCTGGCACCTCGGTTATCCGTGGGCAATTCTGCTGATGGCGGTGTCAGGACTCGTCCCTTACCTGTTCTTCCGCCGGCGAGGCTGGTTGTAGATGCCGCACACGATCACCAGCATGGCGCTGTTCTGCGATTTCGAAAACATCGCACTGGGCGTGCGCGACGCGAAGTATGCGAAGTTCGACATCGATCGCGTGCTCGAGCGGCTGCTGCTGAAAGGCAGCATCGTGGTGAAAAAGGCGTACTGCGACTGGGAACGCTACCGCGAGTTCAAGGCGCCGATGCACGAAGCCTCGTTCGAGATGATCGAGATCCCGCACGTACGCATGTCGGGCAAGAATTCCGCCGACATCCGCATGGTCGTCGACGCGCTCGACCTGTGTTACACGAAAGCGCACGTCGACACCTTCGTGATCATCAGCGGCGACTCGGACTTCTCGCCGCTGGTCAGCAAGCTGCGCGAGAACAACAAGTTCGTCATCGGCGTCGGGGTCAAGAGCTCGACCTCGGACCTGCTGATCGCGAATTGCGACGAGTTCATCTACTACGACGATCTGGTGCGGCAGGAAGAGCGCAAGAAGCAGCAGCGCACGCGTCGCAAACCGGCGAAGGCATCCGCGGCGGAAGCTTCGAAGGAAGCGCAGCCGAAAGCCGAGAAGACCGAGGAAGACCGCAAGCAGGAAGCCTTCGACCTGCTGCTCGACACGATCGATGCGCTGGCGGAAGAGCGCGACCAGGACGAGAAGATCTGGGGCTCGATGGTCAAGCAGGCGCTCAAGCGCCGCAAGCCGGGCTTCAACGAAAGCTACTACGGCTTCCGCACTTTCAGCGACCTGCTGGAGGAAGCGCAGGAGCGCAAGCTCCTGGCGCTGGAGCCCGATCAGAAATCGGGCGGCTACGTCATCCGTCGCTTATAACGAATCGCCGTCGATCCTCGAGAAGATCACGTTGTGCACGCCGGTGAGCGGCTGGCGTACGCGCTGCGGCCGCGACACCGCGCTCGCGGGATACGCGTAGCGGTGAAAGTAATGGTCCTCGCGCAGCTCGTACGGGAAGAATCCGCGGCCGGCGAAATACCGCAGCAGGTCGTCGGGGTCCGTCTCTGCTTCGGCCCCGACTGAAATTTCCACGATCAGCTCGAGCCGCTCATGGAAACCGCCGCGCTCGAGCCCGAGGCCGCGGATCGTCCGCCCCTCCACGCCTTCAACGTCCACCTTCATCAGTCGCGCCCGGCGGCATTCCTCGGGCGTCAGCATCTGCGCCAACGTTCGCGCCGCGACTTTGACCGATTCGGTTTGCGCAGCGTGCTGGATCATGCCGCTCGAGCCGATGTTGCCGGCACCGCCCCAGTACAGCAGCACTTCCGGCGGATCGTCGGGGCCGACCGCTGCCTCATTGATCAGGCGCGTGTTCGTGAGCCCGTTGGCACGAACGTGCGACGCAAGATGTTCAAAGATTGCCGGCATCGCCTCGACGGCCACAACCGCACCCGTCGGACCGACACGATTCGCCGCGAGCAGCGTGAAATACCCGATGTTCGCGCCGACGTCGATGAACACGTCGCCGGGCGCCAGTCGGCTGTCGAGCCACGCCGACAGGTTCGGCTCCCAGAGGCCGAAGTAATAGAGGTTGCGCTGGATCCAATCCCGCGTGTGTCCCGTGATGCGCCAGCCGCGCGGGGTCGTCGTGCTGTATGCGAACTCGCGGCGACGCACGAGACTCCACAGCAATCGCTTCAACGGCAGGCCCGGAGCGCCGCGAATCAAGCTCGGCATCAACTTCATGGAGCTCCCGTCAGCACGAGATCTGCGATCAACGGCAGGTGATCGGAGCCGTTCGACGGTCCGAGGCGCACGTCGGTGCTGCGCCAATGTCGCGAGGCCCAGCAGTGATCGATGCGCATGCCGATCGGCGGGAACTGCGAAGGCCAGGATGGCGCCAGGCCGTGGCCCGCCGCGCAGTCGGTCAGTCCGGAGCGTTCGAGCGTCGTGCGGAAATGATACGACCACGGCGCGATGTTGAAGTCTCCGGCGACGATTACCGGCTCCTTGCGCGCGGCGGCAAACGTCGCGATGCCCGCCAACTCGGCGTTACGCATTCGTGCGCTCTTCGGACCGAGTGGCCAGTGCAGATGCGCGCCGAGCACGGTCACTGGCGTGCCGTTCCAATCGAGCGTCACGCGCGCAGCGAGCACGCCCGGGCCGGCGGTCAACGGCAGCAACTCAGCCGAAGTGATCGGCCAGCGCGAGAACACGATCGCGCCGTGCGGCCGCCGCTCGATGAACGAATGCGGATAAGAGCTCAGGTGTCCGGCGATGCGCTGCGCGCCGTCGTCGCGGTCGCGCTCTTCGAGCACGATGACGTCCGCCTGCATCTGCTCCAGGAATCGCGCGATCGCTGCGTAGTCGTGATTGCGAAACCAGGTATTGAACGTGATCAGGCGAAACCGCGCCGACTCCGTCGCAGCGTGCGCTGTCTGCACGCCCATGTAGCTGACGACGGGAATCGCGCCGACGATCGCGCCTGCGATCGCGACAACGCCGAGTAGCGGCGCGCGCAGCGCGAACAGCACGATCGCGAGGATCATGAACAGCAGTGTGTACTGGACTCGGAAGTTGGCGAACAGATCGAGCGGCCACGCGTACCGCCCAAGCATCGCTGCCGCCAGGGCGCACCAGAGAGCGATGAGGATCGCCACAGCCAGACGCCGGCGGAGCACGAGGGGGATTACATCATCGCCTTCGCCGGCATCCGCCAGCGTTGGCTCGCAGCGCGTCCCGACGCGTAGTAGAGCTCGACGCGGCGCACACCTTTAACGCGGCGCGTCGAGCGACGCACCTCGCGCAGCAGCCGCAGCAACAACTGCTCACCGGCACGCGTGCCACCGCTGGCGAACTCAGCGTCGATGCTCAAGTGCATCACGGTGACGTGCTCTACATCCTGGCGTGTATAGACCGCTACACCGACGGGGCGGCCCGCCACATCGAGCGCGAACAGCGATTGCACGTCCGGCATGCCCTTCATGTAGATGCGCAGGCGATCGCGATCCGCGACGATTTCCGGCGCGCCGAATTTTTCGATCGCATCGGCGATGCAATCGCTGACGCGATCCTGGCAGGAATTGAAGAACACGAGTCTTTCTAGCGCGGCGCGCTGGGCAACGGGCACGTATGATTTGAATTCTGTCGTTGCGCTCATGGGTTCCCTTGCCGCCAAGACCGGTCCGGGGGTGCCCGCGGATAATGATCGGGACCCCAAGGCTTGTCGAGCGAGAAAAATCTGCTGCAGGCGCGTATATGTCGGCAAAATCGTCGAACGGGCTCGTCTGTCGCGAAAACACCTCAGCACCGGTCCGCTGTGTTCGCGGTCTGTAATTCAACACCTTGCGTGCGACCGAGGTCCATCGGCCGGCGCCTCGCGGGGCCAGTGTTGCAATGGGGTCACAGCCTGCGGGCGTACGATGACAGGCGATTTCGCATCGCGGATACGGTAAGCGCTCCGCTTGCCGCGGCATCAGGCTTTCGCGCACTTTCCGATCGGCTGAAATGCCGGCCCGAGTGCGCGAAACTTTGAACTGGCGCAAGTTTCCGTGCTTAAAAAACGGGAACTGGTTCGAGCGCTGTTAAAACGCTTATTGTCAGATAACACCATAGTTGTAAGCCGGGGCGACACTTGCTCGCGCGTCGCCAACTCGGCGCGCTGCATCGCACAGGGGAATTGTTCATGGGCATTCTGGATCTTGGTCGGTACAAGGGGATCGTCTTCGCGATCACCGGCTTCCTGGTGTTCATCGCGATCATTCTCGCGGTGAACCACGGCAAGGCCGGGCAGTTCTCCGATGACGTCTCCGCCGTCAAATTTCTCGCAGAGCAGCGCGAGCAGCCCGGTGCTGTCGACGCTGCAGGCCTCGAGCTCGCTGCGCGCCTGAAGAACGGGCAGAAGATCGACGACGCGCTCGAAGCAATGCGCAAAGCCGCGATGTCGTACGACAACGCGATGAGCAGCCTGACGAACGGCGGCATGATCACGGAGAGCGGCGGCAACGTGTTCGTCGTGCCGGCGCTGACGACCGAAGAGGCGCAGGCGTCGCTGACGAAGGGCAACAAGCTCTGGACCGCATACAAGGCGAAGCTCGACCCGGTGCTGCGCTTCTCGGGTTCGCCGTACGCCGCGCCGGATGCGCCCGCGGCGCCGGTAGCGAAGACCCCGCCGACGCTCGAGCCGGCACCGGTCCCGCTGAGCCCTCGCGGTCGCCGCCTGCAGGCGGCACTGCAGGATCTGAATACTTACGGCGCGACTTCGCACACGCAGCTGCGCGATGTGATGATCCAGCTCACCTCCCAGGTCGAGGCCGCGAGCCGCAGCCGCTCCGGCACTCTGCGTACGGTGCAGGTGTTCGGCATGGTCGCCGCCGTGCTGCTGCTCGGCGCGATCTTCTTCTACTTCGCGCGTAACCTGCGCAAGGACGAAGAAGTGGCGAACCGCCAGCGCAAGGAAACCGGCGACATTCTGCGCACGGTGAACGAAGGTCTGTTCCTGCTCGACAAGGATCTGAAGGTCGGTAGCGAGCGGTCGCTCGCGCTGAACCAGATCTTCCGCCGCGAAGAGTTCGCCGGCTTCACCTTCGACCAGCTCCTGAAAGAGATCGTGCCCGAGAAGACGCTGCGCACCGCGATGGACTACGTCGCGCTGCTCTGGGGCGACCGGGTCAACGAGAAGCTGGTGAAGACGATCAACCCGCTCAACGAAGTCGAAGTGCACTTCGACAACGCCGCCGGCGGCTTCGACACGCACTTCCTCGAATTCGATTTCAACCGCGTGAAAGCGGAAGGCTCGCTGTCGCACCTGCTGGTGACGGTCAACGACGTCACCAAGCGCGTCATGCTGTCGCGCGAGTTGCAGGAATCGCAGGAAAAGGCGCAGGCGCAGCTCGACCTGCTGCTGCGCATCCTGCACGTCGAGCCGGACAGCCTCACCGGCTTCCTCACCGACGCCGACGTGTCGCTGAAGATGGTGAACTCGATCCTCAAGGAGCCGGCCCGCGAAGAGTCGGCGTTCCGCGCGAAGATCGACGGCATCTACCGCCAGGTGCACGCCGTCAAGGGCGAAGCCGCGGCGCTCGGTCTCAAGACCGTCGAGCAGCGCGCGCACGCCTTCGAAGAGGCGCTGCAGGATCTCAAGGGCAGACAGACGCTGTCGGGCAGCGACTTCCTGCCGCTGGTCGTCAAGCTCGACGATCTGTTCAACCACCTCGCGCAGGTGCGCGAAATGCTCAGCCGACTGGTCGACCTGCACCAGGCGATTGCGTCGCGCCGCGGCCCGATGGGCCCAGGCGGTACGCCGCAGGTCGAAGCGGAGAAGGTCGATCGCTGGCTCGCCGGCGAGAGCGACGAGCCGCAAACGGCTACGCACGACAAGACTCAGTCGATGAAGGCGCCGGTGTTCCCGGCCGCCGAAGCTCCGGCGGCAGCAGAGCCGGCGGGCGGCGGTCTCGAGCGCACGCTCGCAGATCTCGCGGCGCGTGTCGCGAGCAGCCAGGCGAAGCAGGTTGCCCTGCGTTGCACCGGCCTCGACGCCGTGCCTGAAGCCTATCGTCGTGCGGTCAAGGACATCACGATTCAGTTGGTGCGCAACGCGGTCGTGCACGGCATCGAAGAGCCGAGCGAGCGCGCCAAGGCGCACAAGGCCGAGACGGGCACGCTCGCAGTCGAGTTCGGTGCGCGCGATGCCGACGGTTACGAGCTGATCGTCCAGGACGACGGCCGTGGCCTGCAGCTCGAGCGCATCAAGGAAGTCGCAGTGGAGCGCGGGCTGATCACGCAGGCGCAAGCCGCGATGCTCGATCCGCGCCAGACGATGGCACTGATCTTCCGTCCCGGGTTCTCCACCGCCGACCGCGTCACCACCGACGCCGGGCGCGGCGCGGGCATGGACCTGGTGCGCATCCTGGTCGCCGAGCTCGGCGGCCGGGTCGGGCTCGCCTCCGCGGGCGGCAAGTTCTCCAAGTTCAAGATCTGGCTGCCGGCGACTGAACGCGCCGTGGCCGCTTAACACACAAGACGAAGACCTCACGAGGGACGGAAATGGCGCTGGCATCCCCCAAGGCTCAACCGTTGACGAACGGCAAGCTCAAGCTCATGATTTGTGACGATTCGAACATAATCCGGCGCAAGATCGAGCGCGAGCTGCAGATCGATCGCCTGCAGGTCATCGCGACCGCGGCGAACGGCAAGCAAGCGGTCGAGGCGTTCCGCAAGGAGCCGGCGGACGTCGTGACGATGGACCTGACGATGCCGGAGATGGACGGTATCGAATGCGTCGAGAACCTGGTGAAGATCAAGCCGGACGTGCTGATCCTGGTGATCTCCGCACTGTCCGACAAAGCCACCGCGATCGAAGCGTTGAAGAAGGGAGCGAACGGCTTCCTCTGCAAACCGTTCACGGATCGTCAACTGACCGAGGCGCTGGAAGAGCTGCTGAGGGGCGCCGGCAATGATGACTAAAGTCGAACTGGAGACGTTCGTCGAAGGAACGACCCACTACTTCGCGACCGCCGCCAACCAGCCCGCGTCGGTCGGCTCGCCGTACATCGTCCAGGAAGGTCGTCCGGCGATTCAGGAATTCACCGGGGTCATCAACATCGCCGGCAAGCGCCGCGGCATCGTGTACTTCACCGCCTCGCGCCCGATGCTGACCGTCATGCTGATGCGCATGGGCGAGACCGAGCTGACGCAGGAGAACATGTGCGACCTCGTCGGCGAGGTGGCCAACACGATCTCGGGCAACGCGCGTCGCGACTTCGGCAAGGACTTCATGATCTCGGTGCCGACGGTCGTCGCCGGCGAGCCCGAGAAAGTCGTCACCCCCGACAACATCCGCTCGTTCGTGATTCCGATCAACTGGCGCAGCCACTCGGCCCAACTGGTCG
>DATENH010000236.1:0-19917 GCA_035275145.1 Steroidobacteraceae bacterium
CGCGAACTGCCGGGACAGCAGCTCGACGTGCTGGCGCCAGGCTCGTGGGTGCGTGGACCATTCCCGGGCGACCCTGGCTTCAATCACCTGCCGTGGTGGTCGAATGGCATCGGCGACGTGAAGGGTGGCCACAACTCCGGCAACTTCTTCTACGTCGGCGGCACTTCGATGGCAACGCCGCACACCTCCGCGGTCGCCGCGCTGATCATGGAGAAGAATCCGAATCTCACGCAGGCGCAGGTGGAGAACATCCTGAAATCCACGGCGCTGCCGCTGGCCACGTCCGGCTCGCGCGACATTTTCGATTTCGATCATGCCGCGACGATCACGTGGGACACGGACTGCGGCGGCACGCCTTGCAATGCTGTCGGCGCAGGTGTCCTGCAAGCCGATGCGGCGTTGAGTGCAACGCCGGCGCCTTGAGCTGATGAAAAGCGCGCTCGCCATCCGGCGAGCGCGCTTACACCACCTTGATCGTGATCTCGTTGCTGAATACCTTGAGCGGGAAGGAGCTGTGTCCTCGCAGCTTGTAAACACCTGGCTCCGCAAACATCACACCCCGGGCAGAGCGATCGGCGCCCGCGATCTCCCCGGTATCGAACATGGAGATGCCGGGGGGATCGACGATCCACGCCAGATTAGCGGCCACGTCCGGCTCGAAGATCAGCGGCTCGAGCAGGCAAATCTCATCCGGCCCGATCTCTGCTTGCTGCACGAGGTTCCAGGGGCCGCTGCTCCGCGTTGCCGTGAGAGCGATCCATTCACCGACCCGCGCACTGGAAGGCGCCGAGATAGTCACGACTGACGCGAAGCCTTCGGCTGGAACGTACGCGTAGCCGTTCGGCGCCGGCGCTCCGCCAACGACCGGGCTGCCACTGTCGATGGCGCCGACCGAGAGCGCATTCCTGGGACGACCCGTACCTGGAGGTGGCGGCGGCACTTTCTCCCGCTGCAAGAGCTGCTCCGACGACGCAACCTCCTGCTCGAACAGTCCGAAGAAATCTGCGGCGATCCACCGCATGCCCGGATTCCACGACGACCAACGCCCGGTCCGCCATTCGCCGCGACCGTCGACCTGTTCGGGATCCAGCAACCACCACGAGGCGTCGGCCTCGCCGCTCACGACCAGACAGCGAGCGACCGCGGGATCGAACTCCAGGTTGACCTTGTACAAGTCCGGCTCGACATCGCGCATCCAACCAATCTGCTCGACGCTGCGAACGGCGTAGACGAAGCTGGTGACGACCCCATGGCCGTTGGACTGCAGATAGAACGAGCGCAGCGAGGGTGGCAGACGGACGCCGAGCCTGGCTTCCTCGCGCGCGATCTGGACCTCAGTCGCCGGTGCGCGAGCACTCGGCAACTGATCCGCAGTGAGCTCGTGTCCCTTGCTTCGTTCCCACTCGGCCCTGGCGCGGCCCCACTGTTCACAACGCGCAAGGAGCTGTTGCCAATCGTAAGTCGGCGCAATCGCGTCCATATGCGGGCTATCCTGCCACGATTTGTCTAAGCGCGCGCTCCAGCGGTGACGCGTGGCATCAGCCGACGATAGAGCAACATCGTTCCGAGCAACCCCCCGAGCAACAGCAGGATCAGCACTGCGCCTATCACCAGCACCATGCCGATCCACCAGCTGCCGGTCCGCGTCGCCGAGTCGCTGACCTGCAGCAGGTCCTTGAGGATCGCTTTGCGTTGTGCGTCGACCCCGCTCATTGCCTGATCGAGCGTCGCCTTCCGTTCGCTGCTCACGATCTGCTGAACCTGCTCGAGCGACGCCTTGCGCTCCGCCTCGATGTGGCCGAACAGGTCGTCGAGCGCGGCCTGACGCTCCCTGGCGACCTGCTGCGCCATGCCCGCCAGCAGTTGGGATACTTGTTCCATGATCGATGACATCTGCTCGAGCTGCGCCTGCGTCTGCTGCGCTTCCTTCGTCGCGAGCGCGTTACCGGTATACACCTCGGCTTGCCAGCGCATGAGGAACGGGATGCGCTGCGCGAGGAACAGCGAGCGCTCGGCGAGCAAGCGCGTCTGATCGAATTGCTGGGTCGCGGCGTGCAGCGAATCGAACAAACCGCTGTCCGATTCGACCGACGTGGACCCGGCGCGCTTGACGTCGGCGAGACGGACGAACGCCACGTCGGCCGCCGATCGGCGCGTTCCGCTGTAGGAAAGAATGCGCTGGCGAAACGCAACGCGAGTCGGCTCGTTGACCCACTGCTCCGCCACTCGCCAGGCATCGGCATCGTTCTGTTCCAGCGCACGCAGCAGCTTTGCCTCGTTGCTGTCTTCCGCCTTGCCCATCGCGGCGACTCGTTGAGCATCTGCCGTCAGCGTCGTGAACGTCAGCATGTCGGCGAGCGCATCGACAGGGTCGGGCTGCATCGCGATGGCGACGATCGACGAGGACAGGACCAGGCGGGCCGCCATTTCGTCGCGCCGCGTTTCGGGTGTCGTACCCGCTCGCGCCAGGTTGATCTCCGAAGCGATGCGTTGCATCGACGTGTCCGCGAGAGCCATGACGGCGCTCTGCAAGCTCTGCACTTGCGTGCCCGTGACGGTCGGGCGTCCCACCTGATCCGCCGGCAACTTGTCCGCTTTTGCAGAGCGCGGCGACGATGAGCACGCCGTCAGCACCGCGCACAACACTGCTACGAAGATTCTTGTATTCATTGTTATAGCCCTCCTCCCCATCGGTACTGCCAAGCGATGCCGAGCGCGTCGAAATCCGACCCCGTGCGGGTCGACACGCCGGTGTTGGCATAGAGCTTCACCGAGTTGTTGCGATTGACCGGCAGCGTGAGCGTCAAGCCGATTCGCGAGTTCTCCTTGAAGTCCGCGCCGCGAACGCCGTCGACAGTCGTGCGGCCGCCGCTGTAATAGGTGGCAAAGAGAGCGAGCCACGCACCGGAAGAGAAGCTGCGGATGCCGCCGCCCTGCACGGAGTAGACCGCTTCCTGTTCGCGCGTGCGGTGGTTGAAGAAGTCGTCGTTGTCTTCGTAGAACTGTGCGGCGCCGATCAGCTCGACAATCCACGGGCCGAATGCTTGCGACACGCCGAGCTCGGGCTTGAGCGACCAGCGGTTAGTGCCGAGATTGACCAGCCGCTGCGGGTCGTACTGGCCGACCGGCACCCAGGCGGTCAGGCTCGCGCCGACGATCAGGTCCTGCCGATAGCTGCGCATCTCCGGCAAGGTCAATGCCGGCGCGCCATGCAGGTTGATCGAAAAGCGCAGGCGCGGATCGCCCCAGCCGCTGACCTCGCGAGTCTGCGGCTGCCCTGCCACATCGGCCCGGCCCGAAAGCGATGAGTAGGTTCCGATGACATCGAACTTCGCGGACCGGCGCCACGCCGCAAAGGAATGCGCGTAGGCCAGGACGGCGCTCTGCACTTCAATCTTGGCATTGTCGAGCGGGATCGACGGGTCGACGGTCACGCCGCCGCTGGTGTAGCCATACCCGGCGATGGCGAAATTCAGACCGACCGGCGCATTCGCATACAGGCGCGGCTCCAGCTCCTGTGCGTGCGCGGCACTCGCCACGAGGAGCAATACGGTGCTGACAAGGCGCCTCACCCTCGCTTGTTTAGTGGTGCGCCGGTCGTTCGGCCATACGAGGAACGGGCAACGCGGCAGCGACTGGCCGATAATGGCGGCGCAACCGACACGTACGAGGTAACCCGTGGCCAAAGCCTATTGGATCGCCTGCTACCGCGAGATTTCCGATCCCGCCAAGCTGGCTGCTTACGCGAAACTTGCCCTGCCAGCGATCGAGGCGGGTGGCGGCCGTATCCTGGCGCGCGGGGTCGCTGCGAAAGCTTACGAGGACGGAAAAGTCGAGCGCACGGTGCTGATCGAGTTCGAGTCCGTCGAGCAGGCGGTCGCGGCTCATGACAGTGTCGCGTATCAAGCAGCGCTGGCGGTACTCAAGGGCGGTGTCGTACGCGATCTCAGAATCGTGCAGGGGTCGTGAGCGTGAGCGCACGGCGTCCCATCGCCTTGTCGCGACGCGACCTGTATCGACGGGTCTGGTCGAAGCCGCTGTCGGTCGTCGCCAAAGAGCTCGGCGTCAGCCCGAACGGCATCGCCAAGATCTGCAATCGCCTGCTCGTGCCCTACCCGTCGCGCGGCCACTGGGCCAAGGCGGGCGGCGGTAGAGCGCCCGCGCGACCGCCGTTGCCCCCTGCACCCGAGCCGCAAAATCAGCGCGTGACCATCTCCGGCGTGCCTGCCGGCTCGCGCCGCTCGCGCACGCGGCTCGATCCGAACGAGCGTCGCGAGCAACTGCTCCAGGTCGTCGAGCAGATTATCGCGCGCGAAGGTCTGCATGCGGCTTCGATGAAGCGCATCGCGGCGACCGCCGGCATCAGCGAAACGCAGGCCTACAATTATTTCGGCAGCCGCGAAAAGTTGCTGGTGGCTCTCGCCCGCCGCGAGTTCGCCCGCATCCGCGCGGCGCGCCAGATCGACGTCGACCAGACCACGGATCACTACGACCGGATCACGCGCACGACGCGAACGTATCTGCGCGAGATCAGTCAGCGCGGCGGCATGCTGCAGACGTTACTCAGCAGCCCCGATGTGCGCGCGATGCTGCGCAAGGAACATCACGAACGTCATAGCAACGATGTGCATAGCCATGCCGATGGACTGGTGAAGCTGTACGGCATCTCGCGCGCCGTGGCCCTCGGCTGCACCGTGGTACTCACGACCTTGTGCCTGCGCGCCGGCAAGCTCATCGCGGACAAGCGGATCTCGCTCGAAGCAGGCGAACGCTTGTGCCTGTCGATGGTCCTGCAGGGCTCACGAAACGTGATGAGTGCCGGCCAGGGCGGCGTCGGGAGCTCGCAGCGCCTGTAGCGAGCTCAGGATCAGCGACTGGCAGATCTGCCGTGCCACTGCCGCATCCAGCTCCTCGTGAAACACCAGCCGGCCCGCTTCCTCCGGGATCGCGGTGATCATCTCGATCGCCGCGAGAATCTCCTTCTTCGACAACGGCAGGCTCGCGGCGGCGAGCCGAACCAGCCGCCGCAGCACGACGTTGCGCAAGCGAAGCAGACGCCGCTCGATGCGTCCTGACATGTAGCGATCCGACATCAGGATGTTCAGCAGCGGCCCGGTGCGGGCTACGTGCTCGAAATAGATCATCGCGCACAGCACTGCCGCCTGATCGAGATCGCGCACCTGCGAAGCAGTGTCCAGGCCGCCCGTCACCAGTGCCGTCAACTCGCGTTCCAGCACGCTGTTGAACAGAGCGTACTGCTCGGGAAAGTAAGTGTAGACGAGCGCCTTGCTCACTCCTGCGGCCTTGGCGAGCCGCTCGGCCGGCAGCGGCAGGAAACCCTGCGCGACGACCAGCCGCGCCGCCGAGTCGATGAGTTGTTCGCGACGGACCTGTGGTCGCAGCCGGGTGCGCTTGGCGGGCATGCGCGCTTATAGCGGCAGACACGGATCCCTGCAAGCGCGAGCGCCTGCAGAGATCCGCTGCCTCTGGCGGCGAACCACGGGACCGATGGGGGTACACCGCAGAGACCGGGGTCCGCAGCCGCAGCGTGCCCTGCTTACCTGCTATTGGTTCTGCCGTCAATCAATCTTTACAAAGCTCGCGTCGAACCGTACTGGCTGCGTGCGAACTATTGGTTGAACCGTCAAAAAGGTTGCTGCATGATCCGAGGACAAGAACACCGTAGCAGCAGGGGGGATTTCACATGTCGAACGGCAGGATGGATTGCAGGTCGGCGGCCCGCTCCGCCGTGGCTGCGGGCGTGGCGCTCGCCTTGTATGGCGGCAGCGCGCCCGCGCAGAACAATCAGGATGCGTCGCAAGTCAACGAGATCGAAGTCGTCGTCGTGACCGGCTCTTACATTCGCGGCGCCGCCGAGGATGCTGCCTTGCCGATCGACGTGTTGCGCGCCGACGATCTGCAGAAAGAGGGATCGCCCTCCATGATCGAGCTCATCAAGGCGCTGCCCGCCTCGCAGGGCGTGTTCGGCGACTCCAATCAATTCGGCGCCGGCCAGTCGACGGGCTCGGCCAACATCAACCTGCGCGGCCTGGGCGTGCTGCGAACTCTGGTGCTGCTGAACGGCCGCAGGGTCGCCCCGAACCCCGCGATCGGCGCCGGCGTGGACATCAACCTGTTCCCGACCGCCGCCATCGAGCGCATCGAGGTCCTCAAGGACGGCGCCGCTGCCACGTACGGCTCGGACGCGATCGCCGGCGTCGTGAACTTCATCACCAAGAGCGACTTCGAAGGCCTGCAGATCGACGGCTCGTACACGTACATCCCGGACTCCGACGGCGACTACAACGCGAACGTTGCATGGGGCTGGCGCGGCGAGAGCACGGACGTGCTGGTCACGGCCGGCTATCGGCATCGTTCCGAGCTGCACGCGCTCGATCGCGACTGGGCAGTACGCTCTTACGAGGACAATCCCAGCGGCGGCTGGACGAGCTTCGGCAGTCCCGGCACCTATCTGGCCGGCACTGCCCGCTTCATCGATCCGCAGTGCCAATCGTTGGACGGCGTCCCGACGGGAACCGTGAACGGCGTGGGCGGCGCTCCGACCGCAGGCACTGCAGTCGTTCCAGGCAATTGCCAGTTCCAGTACACGGCCTTCGACAATCTGGTCGAGCACGAAGAGCACTACCAGGTGTACGCCGATCTCAATCGTCAGTTCGGCGAGACCACGACGCTGCACGTCGAAGCGCTCTACGCGACTCACGACGTTCCGGAGGAAAATTCGTCGCCCTCCTACGCGCCGAATCAAGGTCCCGCCGGCGGCTCGCCGACATTCTTCATCCCGCGCGCGAATCCGGGCTGGAACCTGCTGTTCCCGCAACTTTCCACGACGGTGCAGACCGCCGTCACCGCTGCCGGCGGTGCGGCGACCAACGGACTGTTCTGGCGGCCGCTCGGTGCCGGCGGCAATCCGCTCACCGGCGAAGGCAAACAGGACAAGCGCCTGTTCGATATGTATCGCGCGTCGGTCGGACTGCGCGGTGAGTTCGGCGGCGGCATCGGTTGGGACGTGGCCGCGACTTACGGCGAGACCACCGGCAAGGCCAGGACTCCGGACATGTACGTCTCGCGGCTCGATCGCGCGCTGCGCGGCTTCGGCGGCGACAATTGCAGCGGCACCGTCGCCGGGGCCAACGGTTGCTTGTGGTTCAACCCGTTCTCGACCGGCGTCGCGGCGCATGCAGCGACCGGCTCGACGAATCCGCAGTTCGATCCGGCGAGCGTCAACAGCCGCGAAGTCACCGAGTGGGTATTCGAGGACTTCGCCTACGAGATCAAGCAGAGCCTGCTGACCGTCGACGCGGTGTTCAACGGCGAGACCGGCATCTCGCTCGGCGGCGGCAACATCGCGTGGGCGCTCGGCGCGCAGTATCGGGAGAACGGTTACCAGCGCGATCCGAACGACGCGTCGGATCTCACGCTGTTCCCATGCGCAGCGACTCCGGTCAATCCGGCCGCAACCTGTACCGCAGGCGGTCAGTTCATCGGCACCGGCCCGTTCGCTTTCAACGGGGCGCTCACGCCGTATGACCTGGATCAGGACCTGTACGGCGTGTTCGGCGAGCTCAGTGTGCCGATCACCGACTCGTTCACGGCGCAGATTGCCGTGCGCTACGAAGACTATGGCGGCGGCATCGGCGACACGACGGATCCAAAGATCGCTTTGCGCTGGCAGGTCACCGACTTCCTCGCGCTGCGCGGCTCTGCCGGCACGACGTTCCGTGCACCGCCGGCAACTCAAGTTGCGCCAGGCTTCATCGTGGCCTCCGCGTTCACACCGGCCGCCGGCGGTTACAAGCCGTTTCGCACGAGCGGCAATCCCGACCTGAAACCCGAGACGGCGACTTCGTACAACGTCGGCATGATCGTCAAAGCCGGCGGCTTCAGCGGTTCGGTGGATTACTGGAGCTTCGACTTCAAGGACAGTCTCGAGAACGAGAGCGGCCAGGATCTCATCGCCCGCTTCTACCAGGGCGCCACGACGGCGACTCCCGCGCCGAACTGCGGCAATCCCGAGCTGGCCGCGTTGCAAGCGCGTCTGACTTTCAACAACGGTGTCTGCGGGCCGGCGAGCACCGCGCTGCTGCTCACTGACATCCACGCGATCAACGGCTCCGAGGCAAAGATCTCCGGTATCGATGCCAGCCTCGCCTATCTCTTCCAGAACGTAGGGAGCGGCGCGCTGACGGTCGGCGTCGATGGCACGTACAACCTGAAGTTCGACCAGGACGCGAATTTCATCGACGGCATCCAGGTGCGTGCGGCCGACGACTATGTCGGCACGCGCGGCACCAACGGATCGCAGCCGCGGTGGAAAGGCACGGCCTTCATCGACTACGCAGTCGGCAGTCACAACCTGCGGTTCGTGTCCCGCTATGTCGACAAGATGGAGGACACGCGCGTGACGACGTCGACGGCCGCGTTCGCGAACATCAATCCGGGTTCGCCCGGCGCGACGGTCGACTCGTATCTGACGCACGACCTGCACTATCAGCTGCGGTTGCCTGGCAGCACGACGTTGAATGCGTCCGTGCTGAACATCGCCGATGAAGATCCGCCGTTTGCCCGCCTGGATCTCAACTACGACCCGTTCACGGGCAGCCCGCTCGGACGCGTGTTCAAGCTCGGACTGTCCAAGACGTTTTGAGGTTATTGCGAAGCGCCGGTTGCAGCGGTCTGCGGCGGAAGAATGACCGCATTCGGGCCCGCCTGCACCGGCGACTTCGGATCGATCACGATGCCGTCCACGACTCGGATACCGAGCGCGGGACGGGTCTCTTCCTGCGGCGCATGCCCTTTATATGACTTCACCGCGGCAACCTGCGCCGTTGCATCCGGCGTGACGACGAAAGCCGGCAACGCGTCGACACGCATTGCGTAAGAGATGTGCGTCTTCTCGCCGCGCGCACCCGACGGACTGAAATCTGCGTTGCGACGAAGCGCGTAGTAGACCGCAGGCAGCTGCACCCACGTCAGTACTTCGATAACCGTACCGCGCGCGTCGACCCAACCCTGGTACACGGGCTTCCACGGACGATAGCCGCCGACGTAGCCTTTCAGCGTGCCGTCGGGCTGCATCTGCAACTTCACGCGCGCGCGCAAAAGCTGCAGATCCTGTGTGTAGCTCGGGTCGCGCAGCATGACGTCCGCGGGTTTCGTCGAAACGATCGCGCCGTCGACGGTGCGTGCGGCGAAGATCGCCTCGTAGCGCGCGTGCGGTTTGATGCGGAAGGTGTAGTCGCGCGCGACGTTGCCGTTCCCGTCCTTCACTATCTTGTCGCCGCTGACGTAGAAGCCGACTTCGACGTGGCTGTCGTTCCGCGGATCCTTGCCGCGGCCGGTGGCGACGATCACGGTCGTCCACGCGCCGTTACGCATCGCGTCGTTGAACTGCAGCGCGCCGCTCGAGAGGCGCGGCGGTCCGCGATAGGTCTTCCAGCAGCCGAGCGTCTCGTAGAACTTGTTGTCGATCCCCTTCTCGCCCGCCGGAGTCGTGAGACCTGTTCCTTCGTTGCCGTCCAGGTCGAAACCTTCGGCGATCGTGCCCGACACGCCGACGAGGCCCGGATCGGGCGTCGACGTCGGATTCACGTAGACGTTCGCGCGATCCTTGCCGCGGAACGCCATCTGATTCTGGCCATGCACCGGGCTGCGCGTCGGGTTCGCCGGGTTGCGCAACCACTTCGCTTCTTCTTCCGTGTAGCCGGCATCGACGAGCACCTTGACCCAGTCGATCTCGCGGTTCGTGCCCGCGGGACAGTCGGTGCCCGGATCGATGACGCCGCTCTTCGCGCCGTAGTACATCGCCGGCTCGTTCCACTCGACCACCCAGGTCCTGGTCCAACCGGCCGCCGCGATTTGCGGCGAGGTCAAAGCCGCGCCTGCAACGAGCAGACCGGCTGCGATGGAATGTCGCTTCACGCAAAGCTCCCGCTTCAGCCCATCACTTCGCCGATCGGACGCGAAGTCTTCATCGCGCCCGCACCGAACTCGCCGACCGGTGCGCCGGCGATCTGCATCGCCGTCAAGGACACGCGCGTGACCGAGTCGCCCTTGCCGGCGACATGCTGGCCGCTCTTGTGCCTGCCGTTCGCGCGGCCGGCGAGCAGAATCGGAATGTTGTCGATCGAATGAATCTTCGCGTAGCCGGTATCGCTGAACGCCATCACCAGGCTGTGGTCGAGCAGCGTGCCGTCGCCTTCGCGGATCGCATCGATCTCGACCAGGAAATCGCCGAATGCCTGCATCACCAGGCCGGCGAGCTTGCTGGTCTCGGGTTGGTAGCCGAGCTGCGTGTCGGTCGGCTCGTCGTGCGTGATCTGGTGATAGATCTTGCTCTGGCCGGCGAGATAGGTCTCGGAGGCACCCGAGGTATGCACGACGTTGAAGACGCGCGTCTGGTTGCACGCCAATGCCATCGCGAGGAGCTTCGCCATCGCCTTGGTGTTCGCATTGACGACGTCGACCGATGCTGCGCGTGGCGGCGCCTCCTTGGGTGCCGGCGGCGGCACGCAAGCTTCGCACTTATCCGGACGCTGGAGCTGCACGGCGAGCTGGTTCTCCATCTCGCGCAGCGAGGTGAAGTACTGATCGAGCTTGATCTGGTCGGTCTTGCCGACGTTCGCCAGCAAAGACTGGCGCTGATCCTTCACTGCCGACAGCACGCTCTGTCGCAGCATGATCGACGGATCGGGTTTCCACTCCGGGCTGTTCGGATCCTGGAATCCGGCGCCGAACAACCGCGTGTACAGCGCGAGCGGCGTCGTCTCGGGCGTCGCGAAGGTCGCGCCCGTACGCGTGGAGTAGCTGACCGGGCGACGTGAAACCGAGGCGTCGAGATCGATCGTCTTGAAGCGCGTCGATGAGCCGATCGCGTCGGCGACCCGGGTATCGAACGTCGGTCCATCGAAGCGCGTCGACGCGGCGGGCGCGATCCCCGACAGAATCGAAGCGTGGCCCGACCAGTGCACGAGATTCGCGCGACCGTCGGGAATGGCACGAAAGCCGGAGAAGATCGACACCTTGTCCTTCAGCGTCGCGATCGATTGCAGCTCCGGCGTGACCTCGTAGCCCGCACCGAGCTGCTGCGGAACCCAGCGCGTGCCGCCCGCGGGGGTATCGGTGAGTCCCAAGCCCCAGAAATAAGTGCCGAAGCGCATCGGCAGCGGCGCGCCATCCGCGAAGGCGGTGCCATTGCCGTTGAGGAAGCAGTCGAGCGCGGGCAGCCCCATGTAGACGGCCGACCCTCCGAGCAACCCTTGCAGCAGCGAGCGGCGATTGAAGCGCAGACTCATTTCCGACTCCTTCAATGATGCTTCAATGATCTTGGGCTGTAGTGGCCGCCGCGGCCGGCTTCGCTCCGCGCGGAATCGTGGCCTTGAAGAATTCCGGCGTCGCCGCGACCTGCATCATGAGATCGGGCACGCGATAGCCGTTGGCGACGAACTGTTTCGCCTGGCCGGCCAGATAGTCCTCGTCGCGATCGTCCGTCTTGCGCCCGACGCCGTACGCGAACACGTCGCGGACCATGCAGGCAGGCACGCGCGGATCTTCGCGCAGGAATTCGGCGAGGCCGCGCGCGCCGACGAACTTCTTGCCGTTCAGCTCCGCGCTGACGTCGATGGGAACGCCGTTCTCCGCAGTGCGCAGCTGCCCCATGCCGTCGAAATGCTCGAGCGCGAGACCGGGCGGATCGCTGCGACGATGGCACGCCGTGCAGCCGGTGTTCTGCATGTGATCGAGCAGCCGGCCGCGCACCGTGCCTTCCTTGCTGTCCTTCACTTTCGAGAAGTCGACATCGGCGGGCGGATCCGGCGTCATCTCGCACATGAAGATCTCGTGGATCTTGATGCCGCGGCGGGTCGGCGACGACGTGCCGGGATGCGCGAACAGCGACAGGAAGCTCGCCTGCGTCAGGATGCCGGCGCGCTCCGAGCTGTCCGGGAATCGGTACGGCGCCCATTCGTTCACCGATACGAACGGGATCTGATACACCGAGGCGAGATAGCGATTGACGTAGGTGTCGTTCGAGGTGAACAGCTCGCGATAGTCGCGCTGCTGCTTGATGAGCAGATCGACCGTCGTTCGCAGCGTCTGCTCCCGGGCGCTGTCGGAGACTGCCTGGCTGAACTTCGGATAGATGGCCGGATCCTTGATCAGGTTGTCGAAGCCATCGAGCTGCAATACATCCGCGAAGAACGCGCGCGCGCCCTGCTCGTAGCGTGGCGATGAAGCAAGGCGCCGCAACTGGCTCTGCAGGCCGGCGGACGTATGCAGCGCGCCGCTGCGCGCGCTTTCGAGTAATTCAGGATCGGGCGCGGTATCCCAGAACAGGAACGACAGGCGCGACGCCTTGGTATAGGCATCGAGCCGATACTGACCCGACTGCGCCGGATCGGGCTCCGCAGTTTCCACCCGGAACAGGAATTCGGGCGCCACCAGCAGACTGGTCAGCGACAACTCCAGTCCACCGTAGAAGTCGTGCAACTGCGCGACGCCCGCGGCTGCGATGTCGATGCGCGAGCGAATCTCGGGCTCGGTCAGCGGACGCCGAAAGAGCCGCTCGCCGTACTGCGCGACGAAGTGCCGGGCACACGCCTCATCGGCTTGGTCTGCGTTGGTCGGCTTGCAGGGAACGGCGGTCGCGCGCTGGTCGCTGCCCAGAACCTGCTTGGAGATGGCTCCGGCCAGCGCGAAATACTGCTCGAGGCCCGCGGAAGTGAGTGAGAGCTGCGAACTGCCGATCGCGAGCAGGCCTTCCTCGCGCTTCTCGGGCTCGAAGCGTGCCTCGACCTTCACCTGCGGACCGAAAACATCGGCGATGGTGTGCCGATACTGGCTCTCGGTCAGGCGCCGCACGGCGACCTTGAGCGGGGTCTGTTCGGCAGGCTCGGCCCGCTCGGCATGGGCGGCAGCCGGGGCCAACGTGCAGAACACCACCGCGGTGACCGCGACCGCGCAGGCCAGGCCCGTCGTTGCGTGCATCGAATCGTTCCCCCGGCAGATCGGCCGTCTGCCAGGCCACCTTAGAGAGTTGATGGTGCGATAGTCAATAACGGCGGGAAGAGAATCGTCAAGGCCGGCCTCAGCGGGGCGTCAGCGTCGCCAGATAGGCGATGAGATCGGCCCGGGTCTGCGCATCCGGCACGACCTGCGTCATCAGCGTGCCCGGCGCGAGCTCGCCCGGCCCCTGCAGAAACGTGTCGAGCAGCTCGGGTGTCCAGGTCTTGTCCTGGAGCGCCTTGAGCGCGTCGCTGTAGCCGGTAAACGCCTCGACGCTGGCGATGCGCCTGCCGACGACGCCGCGCAAGGTCGGACCGATGTTTACGGCATGGCAGGCTTTGCACACGGAGTTGTAGAGATCGGCCCCGGCCTCCGGATCGCCCTCCTCCGCGTGCACCGGAGCTGCCACGGCGAGTACGACTGCACCGAGAAATATTGCGATGGAGCTCATGCGACCATTTGAATTGCTAGTGGTTACGTCGTCAACTATATTCGAGCGACTATGAGCAGAACAATGCACTGGTAGTGGCGGTGGGCCTGGCAATGCTGTGCGCACTCGCGCACGGCGAAACTCGTATCGGCTACGTGAGCCTGAAAGTGCGCGACCTCGATCGCTCGCTGCACTTCTACGAGGCAGTGATGGGGTTGAAGCAGTCACGGCGCCTGCAGGCCAGCAAGGACGTCGTCGAGCCCTGAAGATCAGTATCCTGCTGGCTCGCGATCCGGACGGCTATCTGATCGAGTTCGTGCAGCGCGACCCGCGCTGAGCTCCCGCCGCGGACGCCAGACGAAGTACGCGATCGACAACAGCACCAGCCACGGCACGCCGACGATCCAGGAGATTCGCCAGAACTCCTTGTCCAGGCCCATCGTGATCAGGATCGCGACCAGCAATCCCAGTGCCGTGAGCTGCAGCCACGGAAACAGCGGCATGCGCACCGGCAGCTCCATCGTCGGATGTCGACGGCGGAAGCTGAGGTGGCTCACCAGGATGAAGATCCAGACGGTCATCGCGCCGAACAGCGCCACCCCGAACAGGTAGTTGTAAGCGTACGGCGTGAACATCGAGACGGCCGCGGCAGCGAGGATTCCGGCGCCCGAGACGATGATCGCGCCGATCGGCGTATGCGCCTTGCCGAGTCTGCCGAGGAATGCCGGTGCGTAGTTGCCGCGCGAGAGCGAGAACAGCATGCGCGAGCACAGGTACACGTTCGTGTTCATGCTCGAGAGCGCAGCGCTCATCACGACGAAGTTCATGATGCCCGCCGCGTAGGCGACGCCCGACTGCGCGAACACTTTCACGAACGGGCTCTGCTCCACGACCTTCGCTCCCGTCTCGGTCCACGGAATGAAGGCAACGACGATCGTGAGCGCCAGGATGTAGAACAGGAACAGCCGCAACAGCATGGTGCGCAGCGCAGCCGGGATCGCCTTCACCGGATCCTGGGTCTCGCCCGAAGTCACGGCGATGACCTCGATGCCGTTGAACGAAAACACCCCCATGATCACCGCCATCCACATGCCCGCGAAGCCGTGCGGCAGGAATCCGCCCGGCAAGCCGGTCAGGTTGTGAAAGCCGACGGCCGGTACGCCGAGTCCGAGGATGTGAACCGTGCCGAGCACGATGAACAGCACGATCGCCGTGACCTTGATCATTGCGAACCAGTATTCGAACGTGCCGAAGTTGCTCACCGAGCGCGCGTTCACGTACAGCAGGACGAAGCAGAATGCGACCGACCACATCCACACCGGCACTGTCGGAAACCAGTAGGTCATGTAGATGCCGGCCGCCACTGCTTCGCCGCCGATGGCGATCACTTGGCAGAACCAATAGGTGTAGCGGACGACGAAGCCCGACCAGGGATTGAGATAAGTCTCCGCATACACGCCGAACGAGCCTGCGGCCGGATGCACGACCGCCATCTCCGACAGGCTGAACACCATGACCAGCGCGATGAAGCCCGCGATGGCGTAGCTGAGGATCACCGCCGGCCCGGCATAGCCGATGGCGATGCCGCTGCCCATGAACAAGCCGGTGCCGATCGCGCCGCCGAGGCCGATCATCACCACCTGGGCGCGGGTCAGGGCTTTGTCGAGCCCGCGTTCGCGGTCGTCGGTCTGGGTCACTGCCTCACCTGATGTGTTCATCGCGCAAGATCTTTGCGAGCAGCGCCGGATCCAGGTTGCCGCCGGACACGACCGCGCACACGTTTTTGAACGGGTGTCGAGACGCGAGTGCTGCCGCGACCGGAATCGCCCCGGCACCCTCCGCTACGACTTTGTTCGACTCTGCCAGCAGTTTGATCGCCTCGACGACTTCACTCAATGACACCGTGAGCGTGTCGTCGATCAGACGGCTCGCGACCGGCCACATTTCCGCCAGCACGGCACCAAAACCGACCCCCGTGACGAACCCGGGATCGCAGGGAGACTCGACCGGCCCACCCGCTGCACGCGCCGACTGGAAGGGATGCGCCGTTTCCAGTTCGCATGCGATGACCTGCACCGTGCTGCCCAAAGCGCGCAGACCATTCGCGATGCCGCAGGCCAGGCCACCGCCGCCAAACGGCACGAAGATCGCCTCGACGTCAGGCACGTCTTCGAGAATCTCGCGCGCCAGCGTGCCGTTTCCTGCGAAGGATGCGGGATCGCGGACCGCGTCGATATACACGCTGTCGAACTGCGAACAGCGGCCGGACGTGACTGCGCTCCACCATTCCGTAAACGGCTGACTGACGATGCGGGCATCGAGTCTGTGCAACAGTTCGAGCTTGGACTGCGGCGTGCCGTCAGGCACTACCGCTGTCGCGGCGACACCGATCCGCTTTGCCATCCACGCCATTGCGACCGAGCTGTTGCCCGAGCTGAAAGTGTGAACACCGCCGCTCAGAGCGTCGCGCGGCCTGCTGAGCATTGCATTCGCAATCGGGCGCAGCTTGAAAGAGCCCGGCGGCTGCAGATTCTCCAGCTTGAGATGAACAGGCCGGTCCGCGGTCGCGCCCGCACACCGCACCGTCGGTGTGCGTACCGCGACGCCACGGAGCCGAGCGCGAGCGCTCTCGATGTCAGAAGTTGATGCGTGCGTTGACACCAATAGTTCGCGGCTGCGCAGCGACCACAGCTTCGGGATCCTGAAAGGTGCCGAGGCCATCGTAGAGCGCCAACTCGTTGGTCAGGTTCTTCACGAACACCCCGACCTGCACCTTGTCGGTGACGTTCATGAGCGCCACTGCGTCCAGGATCGTGTATGAGCCGAGCGAGATGTTGAACGGGCTGCTCGGCACGAACTCGGTATTCGTGTCGCCGCGATAGGTCGCATCGAGCGAGAACGTCGTGTCCCGGCCGACGATCGGCACGTCGTAGCGCAGCGCCGCGTACAACTGCACATCTGGAGTGTTCGGGATCTCATCGCCCTTGCGCCCGATGATCACGAACGGCGAAGCGCCGGGCAGCACGGGCTGATCTTCCGAGAGCTCGTGCTCGAAGAAGTACGTCCCGGTGAACGTCAGCGACAGACGATCGCTCAGCAGCGAGTCCAACGACCATTCGATACCGGTCACGTCAGCGGCACCGCCGTTGGTGGTGAACGGAATGTTGCCGACCGGATCGCGCGGCTCGACCTGAATGTCGTTCCACTTGATGTGGAACAGCGTGGCGTTGAGCTGCAGCCGCTGGTCAAGCCAGCGCGACTTGATGCCGACCTCGTAGTTCTTCAGGTCGTCCGAATCGAAGGTATCGGGAATGCCCGGCGCAAACGGCTGATTGCCGTTGTTGATGCCGCCGACGCGGAAGCCTTCCGAATACAACACGTACCACAGCACATCGTCGGTGGCCTGCATCGACAAGCTGATCTTCGGCAGCGTGTCGCTGCCATCCTGCTTGAGCAGGCCAACCGCGTTGCCGTTCACCGTGGTGCCGATCTGTTCGCCCGCAACCGGCGCGGGCCCAGTCGGCGCGAAGGCATGCAACGTCGCCTGAACCGATTCGAGATCCGCCTCGGACCAGCGCAGACCGGCGAGCAAGGTCCAGCGCTCGGCGAACTTGAACGTCGCTTCACCGAACACTGCCTTCTGCTCGACCTCGTCCGCGCGCGTGCGCCCGAAAAAAGTGTTGCCGCCGTTCAGCAGCGCATCGTCCGAGTTCAGCGCATTGAACGGCATCGGCCCGCCGCTGCCGTCGGTGGTGACGACGTGCACGTTGAACTCGTTGTCGTCCTTCTGGTAGTAGGCGCCGGTCACGAAGTTGAATCCCGAATCGAAATTCGACGCGAAGCGCAGCTCCGCCATCTTCGTCTTGTATTCCTGCGGCTGCTGCGTGATGCCCGCGATCGGCACGCCGAAGAACAGCAGGATCGGCGTGCTGTCGAACGTGAAGTCGATGTCGTGCTTGTACTGCGAAGCGGCGAGCGAGAACGCACCGAAGCCGGCGTCGTAGCGCACCGTCGCGCCGAACAGATCGAAGTCGTCCTGGCGCGGGCTCCTGGTGATGTCCGTGTTGATGAAGTCGGAATTGGGCGTGAATGACGCCAGGCCCGGCAACGGCGAGAAGCCCGAGTTACCCGGGAGCGAAGCAATCTCCGGCGGCTGGTCCGGATACGCCGGCACGCCTTTGCCTGTGAAGCGCGGCGAGCCATCGCTATCCAGATTCTGCTTCACGTAGAGAGCATCGATCGCGAGCGCGTCGCTGGGTGTCCAGCGCGCGCTCAGGCGTCCGCCGGTGATTTCGGTCGAGTTGATGTCCTCGGCCGTGGCGTCGTAGAGCCTGGTCGTGCCCGACGTGCGCTCGAGCCGCTTCTGATCGATCCAGCCGTCGCGGTCCTCTTTGTAGCCGACCAGGCGAATCGCAAATTTGTCCGGCGACAGCGGGATGTTGACCATCGCGTTGATGCCGTAGCCGTCGCCGCCATCCTCGATGGTGCTGAAGTCGGCTTCGCCGTAGGCATCGAACTTCGAAGCATCCGGCTTGCGCGTGATGAAGCGGATGTTGCCCGCCATCGAATTCGATCCGTAGAGCGTGCCCTGCGGACCGTTCAGCACTTCGACGCGCTCGACGTCGACGAGCTGCACAGGCGCGTTCTTGCCGCCGCCATCTTGCTGGTCGCTCGCGGTGATGACGTACTCGTCGAGATACGCACCGACGACGGAAGGTCCACTGCCGTTGATGCCGCGGATGATGTATTCGGAATCGCCGGGGCCGAGATTCTGGAACTGCAGGCCCGGGACGCTGCCGGCAAAGGCTTCGAACGTCGTCTCGCGCTTCAGCGTGAGATCGGCGCCGCCGAGCGCGTAAATCGATTCCGCCGTTTTCTGAATGTCTGTTTCACCGCGCTTGGTGGCGGTGACCACGACCTCTTCGAGCGCACGCGGTTCGGACGTATCCGCCGCATACGCATGCGTGCACACGGCGGCGCACAGCACCGTGACCGCACGGCCGCTATTGAGTTTCCAGCGCGTCTTCATGATGCCCCCATTCCCCGCTGCAGTGGCTGGTTTGCCGACAGGATTTAACCGCGTCCGCGCGGCCCCTGCCCCATCCACTTTAGCCCGGAAGCCCTAATTTCCTTGGCCGGCGCGAACTCGGGCTGCGGATAATCGCACCGGTCCCGCAGCTTGGGAGGTGAGACGCTGGATGGTGCTGTACGACTCGCTGGTGACCCGTTGCGGGTCGGCAATGAGGTACGGCCGCAAGACCTCCAGGATCTCGTCGTACCCGGCAACCACCGCTTCCACCGTCAACTCGCGGTCATGGTACTCCACGTAGTTCAGCCAGTTCTCCGAGATGATCCACGTGATGTCGACGATGGAGCGCAGCCGCCGCGGGTCCGCCGGCAGCTTCATCAGGCCGCGGGCTACGAGTGCAGCGAAGAATCGCTCGATCTCGACGAGCCGGCGCTCGCGATTGTGAGCGAAGCGTTGCCGCAGCACCCGGTCCTGCCGAAGCAGGTCCGCCATCTCGCGATAGAAGAAGCGGTAATCGCGAATGAGCTTGAGCTGGCGCACGAACATCTCGGCCATGTGCTCGAGCGTCGCGGCCAGATGATCGCGGTACCAGCCCGAGTCCATCTCGTCGACGGCGCGCTGGAAGAGGAAGCGGATAATTTCCCGCTTGTTGTGGAAATGGTAGTGCAGATTGCCCTTGCTGATGCCGCAGTGCTCGGCGATGCGGTTGGTGGAAATCGCGGCGGTGCCGTGCTCGTTGAAGAGCTCCAGCGCGGCATCGACGATGCGAGTCTGCGTATCGCGGGTGGCCATAGAGGGTTCGGAGAGAGGCCAGGAATCGATGAATAGGATAGCGCAGGAGCTTGCGATGAGTACGCCCCACGAGGCATTTCCGGTGGAACGGCTGCGAGCGGAGTTTCCCGCCTTGCAACGTGCGGGAAACGATGTGTTTTTCGACAATGCGGCCGGGGCGCAGGTCCCTCAGGCCGTGTTCGACGCAATCAATGAGCACCTGCTGGTGCGCAACGTGCAGCGCGGCGGCCGCTACTCGCAGAGCATCGCCGTAGATGAAATCCTGGCGCGCGCCCGCACCAGCGTCGGCGCGCTGGTCAATGCCCGCGATCCGAACGAGATCGCCTTCGGCATGAATGCGACCTCGTTCATCCGCCTGGTGAGCCTGGGCGTCGCCCAGACGCTCGGCGAGCGTAACGAGATCATCGTCACCGACCTCGATCACGAAGCAAACGTCGCCACCTGGCTCGCGCTCGCGCCGCTCGGCGCCACCATCCGCTGGTGGCGCATGCGGGACGACGCCAATCTGTACCTGGAAGACCTGACGCCGTTGTTATCGTCGAAGACGCGTCTGCTGGCGTGCTCGGTAGCCTCGAATGCGCTCGGCACAGTCGTCGACGTGCGCGGCGCAGCCGACCTGGTGCATGCCGCCGGCGGTGAGATTTTT
>DATENH010000237.1:0-2163 GCA_035275145.1 Steroidobacteraceae bacterium
GTCGTCGGCACCGGCATCACCGGCGGTTGGGCCGCGAAGGAGCTCACCGAGAAGGGACTCAAGACGCTGGTCCTGGACCGCGGCCGCGACGTCAAGCACGGCGACTATCCGACGGCGACCAAGGACCTCTGGGAATTACCGTACGGCGGCCGCGCCACCGACGAAGACCTTAAACGCCAGGCCGTCGCTGCGCGCACGGGCTTCGTGATCACGCAAGCGTCCAAGCACTGGTTCGTCGACGACACCGAGCATCCCTACACCGAGATCCAGCGCTTCGACTGGATCCGCGGCTATCACGTCGGTGGCCGCTCGCTCATGTGGGGCCGGCACTGCTACCGCTGGAGCGATATCGATTTCGAAGCGAACGCGCTGGAGGGCATCGGAGTCGACTGGCCGGTGCGCTATGCCGAGATCGCGCCGTGGTACGACCACGTCGAGAGCTTCATCGGCGTCAGCGGTCGCGCCGAGGGATTGCCGCAGTTGCCCGACGGCAAGTTCCTGCCACCGATGGAGCTCAACTGCGTCGAGATGCATTTGCAGCAGTCGATGGCGGAGAAATTCCAGCGCAAGCTGACGATCGGCCGTGTCGCGCACCTGACTGCACCGCTCGCTCATAGCCCGCAGCGAGGCACGTGCCAGTACCGCAATCTCTGCATTCGCGGTTGTCCCTACGGCGCTTACTTCAGCAGCAACTCGAGCACGCTGCCCGCCGCGGATGCAACCGGCAACATGACGCTGCGGCCGAACTCGATCGTCTACGAAATCATCTACGACGACAGCAACCGCCGAGCGACCGGCGTGCGCGTGATGGACACGGAAACCAAGGAGCACATGGAGTTCACGGCCAAGGTGATCTTCCTGTGCGCCTCCACGTTCGCGTCGACGCACATCATGTTGAACTCGGTGTCGCAGCGCTTTCCGAACGGCTTCGGCAACGACAGCGGCGAGCTCGGCTGCAACATCATGGACAGTCATCTGCATGTCGGCGCCACTGCGGTGGTGGAGGGATTCGAGGACCGCTACTACTTCGGCAACCGGCCCAACGATCTCTACATTCCGCGCTATCGCAACCTCGGCGGCGAGAAGCGCGACTACCTTCGCGGCTTTGGCTATCAAGGCAATGCCAGCCGGCTGAGTTGGCCGCGATTGCTGCTCGATGCGCCGCTCGGTGGCGCAATAAAGACGCAGGCTGCGACGCCCGGACCGTGGTACATCAAGCTGGACGGCTTCGGCGAGATCCTGCCGCATCATGGGAATCGCGTGACGCTCGACCACACTCGCAAGGACAAGTGGGGCCTGCCGCTGCTCGCATTCGACGCGCAGCTGCGCGAAAACGAGCTGAAGATGCGCAAGGACATGGCGAACGACGCCGCGGAGATGCTCGAGGCCGCGGGGTTCAGCAACGTGCAAACCTTCGACCGCCCGATCGGCATCGGTCTCGGCATTCACGAGATGGGCACGGCGCGCATGGGCAACGACCCGAAGACCTCGGTGCTCAACAGGTGGAACCAGGTGCATGCGTGCCCGAACGTTTACGTCACCGACGGCTCGTTCATGTCATCGAGCGCGTGTCAGAACCCGTCGCTCACTTACATGGCGTTCACCGCGCGTGCCGTCGATCACGCGGTCGCGGGGCTGAAGAAGATGAGTCTCGAATGAACGAGGGACCGCACATGAACCGTCGCGAGCTGTTGCAGCGGGTCGCAGTGCTGATGGGCGGCGCTGTTTGCACGCCCGCAGTACTCAGCGTGCTCAACGGTTGTTCGGGCAAGCAAGGTGCGAGCGCCCCGCTCGTGTTGGACCCCGCGCATCGCGCGATCATTGCAGAGGTCGCCGAGATCATCATCCCGCGCACGGACACGCCGGGTGCCCAGGACGCCGGGGTGCCGCGATTCATCGAATCGATGCTGCAGGAAGCCTTTTCGAGCGACGAGCAGCAATCCTTCATCGACGGGTTGCAGGATTTCGACCAGGCAGCGCAGCGTGCACACGGCAAGCAGTTCATGAATCTCTCGCCGTCGCAGCGCGTGGCGTTTGCGCACGAGGTTCACGATAGCGTGGTGGCCGAGGCGAAGGCGCGTCAAAAGAAGCAGCGCGGCTGGCGACAGCTCGAACGCAAAGGCACGGTGCCCGTGGGTCAACTGCGCGCGATCAAGAAGCAGA
>DATENH010000238.1:0-16330 GCA_035275145.1 Steroidobacteraceae bacterium
CGGCTACAAAGCAATGGCGACCGACGGCGGCCCACCGGTCGTGCTCTCCGGCGCGCCGCAGGGATCGAACTACATTTTCATGGGCGACGAGCACGGTCTGATCGTCGATCCGACGCAGAAGCACCTCTGGTCGATCGGCGACGTCGTGCACCTCGCGGTGCCTCACTGCGATCCGACGGTGAATCTGTACGACGCGTATCACGTCGTCAGCGGCGAGATATTGCAGGATGTCTGGCCGGTGAGCGCGCGCGGCCGATCGCGATGAACAAGGAAACGGAGGCCCGCGTCTCCCGGCGCGTCCTGCTGCAGAGTGCAGCTTTCGCAAGTGTCGCGTCAGCGTTGCCACGCTGGGCGCGTGCAGGCAACGATCACATAGTCGAAGTCGCGAGCGGCAAACTGCGTGGTGCTGTGGACGGCGTCTTGGTCTTCAAGGGTGTGCCGTACGGCAGCTCAACCGCCGGCGAGCAGCGATTCAAGGCACCGCGGCCCGTAGCTCCGTGGACTGGCGTGCGCGACGCGCTCGCATACGGTCACGCCGCGCCGCAGGGGAATTCCTTGACGCCGCCAGCGACGCGCAGCGCCGGAATCTCACTGGTGGGCGAGGGCGCGACGTTTTCCGAAGATTGCCTCTGTCTGAACGTGTGGACGCCCGGCGCAGACGACGCCAAGCGGCCGGTGCTCGTGTGGTTGCATGGCGGCGGATTCGCGACCGGCTCGGGCGGGTCGGTGCTCTACGACGGCACGAACATGGCGCGTACGCAGGACGTCGTGGTGGTGACGATCAATCATCGGCTCAACGCGTTCGGCCATCTCGATCTCAGTCAGATCGGGGGGGCCGACTATGCCGACAGCGCGAGCGTTGGGCTGCTCGACGCGGTCCTCGCGTTGCGTTGGGTCAAGGAGAACATCGCGCGCTTCGGCGGTAATCCAGGCTGCGTGACGATCTTCGGCGAGAGCGGCGGCGGTCGCAAAGTCAGCGTGCTGATGGCGATGCCGGCGGCGCAAGGTTTGTTCCATCGCGCTGTCGTGGAAAGCGGCTCCGCGCTACGCATGGATACTCCGGCGGTCGCGGCGGAGCGCGCGAGCAAGTTCCTTGCAGCGCTCGACGTCAAATCGAACCAGATCGCGAAGCTGCTGGCGTTGCCCGCGGACGCACTCCTCGCAGCAGTGAGTAAGGCGACCGAAGGCACGGGACAATTCCGTCCGACGACCGGCGCGCCTTCCTTGCCTGCGCATCCCTTCGATCCGCAGGCGCCGGCGATGTCGGCCGGGGTCCCGATGTTGATCGGCACGAATCTCACCGAGGCTTCCTACGCGCTCGGCCGCGATCCAAGCGTGCTGGCGCTCGACAAAGCAGGTGTACTCGAACGCATCAAGCGCGTGTTGCCGGAGAAGGACGCGGCAACGGTGCTCGCGACCTACGAGCGGATCTTTCCGAGCCTCGCACCGAGCGATCTGCTGTTCCGCGTGATCACGGACCGTGGGTACTTTCTCGACTCGACGATCCAGGCAGAGCGCAAAGCCGCGCTGGGCGGAGCGCCGGCGTTCGTCTATTCGTTCTACTGGCAGCAGCCGCTGGCGCCGGGACGTACCCACGTGCCGCACGGATCCGAGATTGCGTTCGTGTTCAACAACGCGCACCTTGCGCGCGGCGAGAGACCGGAGCCGCTCGCTGCAACCATGTGCGCCGCCTGGGCTCAATTCGCGCGCACGGGCAATCCAAGCACGGCGGCGCTCGGAAAATGGCAGCCGTACGATGCGACCAATCGCCCGACGATGATCCTGGATCGAGAGAGCCGCACGGAGAACGATCCTCGCGGCGAGCAGCGCAAGCTGATGCTCGCGTTCGGGTCGCAGCAGTACGCTGCGCGCGAGGTCGCGCCGATGTAGGCGATCCGGCGTCAGGACGCGGTTACAATCGGCGCCAGTTATGGCGAGAATCGAGCACATCGCGCTCTGGGTCGACGATCTCGACACGCTCAGTGCGTTCTACGCGCGAGCGTTCGGCGCGCAGGTCGGCGCACGCTATGTCAATGCCGCGAAGGGATTCGAATCCTGCTTCCTCATGTTCGAGTCTGGCGCGCGAATCGAGCTCATGACCACCTCGCGCTTGTCGCCGACGCGTCACGCACCGGGCGTCCAGCGCATGGGGCTCACGCATCTGGCGATTTCGCTGGGATCGGAAACCGCAGTGGATGTGTTGACCGCGCGGCTTCGCACGGAAGGTATCGCTGTGCTCGACGGTCCGCGGCGCACTGGCGATGGCTACTACGAGAGCGTGGTGCTAGATCCAGAAGGCAATCGGATCGAAATCACCGCTTGAGCCGATACGAGCGCGGTGACGCGCCGGTGCTGCGCGCGAAGAAGCGCGAGAAGTACGCGGGGTCGGCGAATCCGCAAGTCTCCGCGACCAGCGTGACGCTCATGTTCGTGTAGAGCAGGCTGCGCTTGGCTTCCAGAAGCCGGCGCGCGTTGAGCAACGCGAGCGGCGCGCTGCCAGTGCTGCGCACGCAGGCAAGTCGCAGGCGCTCGGTGCTTACACACAGCGTGCGAGCGTAGTCAGCGATGCTCATCTGCGTTCGGTAGTTCGCCTCGATCAATGCGCGAAAGCGCGCCGCGAGTTGCGAATCATGCGAACGCGTGTGGACTGGATCCGGAGCGAGCTCGAGCTTGCGGCGCAGAGCGACGACGAGAATTGCACTCAGCCACGACTCCGCAGCGATGCGCCGCGCGGGCAGATGACCGCGGAACTCGCCGACCAGCGACTCGAACAGGCTGCTCATCTGCGTGGCCGCCGGCGCCGACAACTGCGTGACGCTCGGCTCGTCGAGCACCCAGCGCAGTTCCTGATGCTCGCGGGCGATTCGCCGCAACAGTGCGCCCGAGGCCGTGACGACCCAGCCGTCGGTGCGTGGATTGAAATCGAACCCGTGGACGCACGACAGCGGCACGCTGATCAGCGCGACCGGCGCGAACTCCAGGCGACTGGTTTCGGCGAGGTACACACCGCCGCCGCGCTGGACTAGCAGCAAGTGGTGCAGCTCGCGATGCGCATGCGGCCGAATTGTCCAATCGTGGAGGCGGCTGCGCGCGGCGATCGACTCGACGTGCAGGAAGCTCTCGTCGACGTCCTGACTCGCCTCGCCGTACAGGAAATACTGGGGAATACCGCGTCGCGCCACTGCCCGGCCTCGGACGTCAAAAGCGTGCCCATGCTACTCCTGCCAGGCCGCCGTGGCTTGGGAAAAGTCCAAGAAATTTCCGCTTTTCTCCATCGCCAGCCGCCGCCGTGCCGCCCAGCATGGGCTCGTGCGAACACAGGTGGCCATCATCGGAGCGGGACCTGCCGGGCTGCTGCTCGGTCAGCTGCTCTATCGCGTAGGCATCGACGCGGTAATCCTCGAGCAGCGCACGCCCGAGTATGTGCTCGGCCGCATTCGCGCAGGCGTGTTGGAACAGGGGACAGTCGATGTGCTGGAACTGGCGGGTGTCTCGAACCGCCTGCACGCAGAGTCGCTGACTCACGGCGGGGTCGAGATCGCAGCGAACAACGTCCGCAGACGCATCGCGCTCCACGATCTCATCGGCAAGTCAGTGACGGTCTACGGCCAGACCGAGATGACGCGCGATCTCATGGACGCGCGCAAACAGAGCGGTGCGACCTCCATCTACGAGGCCGAATCTGTTCAGCTCCACGACATCGATAGCGCATCACCTTCCGTCACATACACGCATCGCGGCGAGACGCGACGTCTCGACTGCGACTTCATCGCGGGCTGCGACGGCTATCACGGTGTCAGTCGCCGCAGCATTCCATCGGAAAAGCTCCGTACCTACGAGCGTGTCTATCCGTTCGGCTGGCTGGGTGTTCTCGCCGACGTGCCGCCGGCGTGGCAGGAGCTGATCTACGTCACCTCCGACCGCGGCTTCGCACTCGCGAGCATGCGGTCGGCGACGCGTGTGCGCTGCTACGTGCAGTGTCCACTCGAGGATCGCGTTGAGCAGTGGAGCGACGAGCGTTTCTGGAACGAATTCAAGCTACGCATCGGTCCGGAGATCGCGGCGCGCATGACGATCGGGCCATCGATCGAGAAGAGCATCGCGCCGTTGCGCAGCTTCGTGGCCGAGCCGATGCGCTTCGGCCGCCTGTTCCTGGCCGGCGATGCGGCTCACATCGTCCCGCCGACCGGCGCGAAGGGGCTGAATCTCGCGGTGAGCGACGTGTTCTATCTCTACGAGGGATTGCTCGCGTTCTATGCAGAACATTCCACGCGCCGCCTCGACGAGTACTCGTCGCGCGCTCTGCAGCGTGTGTGGCAGGCAGTGCGATTCTCGTGGTGGATGACGACGTTGCTGCACCACTTCCCGGACGAGGACGAATTCGCTGCGCGTGTGCGCGAGGCGGAGCTCGATTACCTGTTCGACTCTCCGCTCGCGCAGCGAGTGTTCGCCGAGAATTACGTCGGGCTGGGGTTGTAGCTCAGCCGTCGAAGGAATCGCACGATACCTTGGCGTGCCAGTTCACGAACATGCCGGTCGGATTGTCCTTCCACGCCCACACGTGCAGCGTGTAAAACGCCGGCAGGCCGAAGCGATTCGGACTTTCGAACAAGTGCAGCAGCTGTCCGTCGAGCTCCGGCGGCGCGGCGTGCTTCGCGTGCCAGTCTGCTGCGAGCACGAGGAAGTCGGCGCCGATGAGGCGCAAGCGTCCGCTCGGTAGCGGTTCGTAGATCACGATTTCCGGGCGCGCCGCATCGAGCGCACCGTCGCCGACGAGTCCCATGTTCACGTAGTGCAGCCCCATGGCGCCGACGTCAGGCCCGGACACGCAGCCGAACAGCAGATGGTAGCCTTCGGCCTCGGCTGTGTCGGGATCGCGAAAGCGTGCAGTCGCTTCACGCACGGTCCTGACGAGTTCGCCTGCGCGGCTCTTGTCATCGTGTCCCTTGTCATCGTGGGGTAGTGCGCTCGATGCAGCAAGAACGCCAAGGGCGCAGACCATTCCTCGCATGTTCATGACGACCTCCTGATGGCACGTAGTGCGGGCAACAGCATCGGAACCTTGCGTCGATACTCCGCATATGCGGCGCCGTGCTCTGCAAGCAGGTCCCGTTCTTCGAACTGGATCGCCAGCACGATGTAGGCAGTCGTCCCCAGTGCGAACACCAGGTGAGCAAGCGTCATCGCCGGCGTCATCCAGAACGCGAGCAGGAAGCCGAAGTAGAGTGGATGCCGCACGAATCGATACGGCAGCGGCGTGCGAAATGTCACCGGCATGTACGTGCGGCCGCGCAGCGGCAGCCATGCCTGTCGCAGGCCGAACAGATCGAAGTGATTGATCAGGAACGTGACGATCAGCACAGTGCTCCAGCCGGCTGCGAATAACGTCCACACCAGGAAGCGAGCTGCATCGTTCTCCACTGTCCAGATCGGCATTCCGAGCGGGCGCCACTGCCGGAACAGCAGCAACAAAGCGAGACTCGCGCACAGGACGTAGGTCGCGCGCTCGATCGACCACGGTACGATGCGCGTCCAGCGCTCTTTGAACCAGCGTCGTGCCATCAGGCTGTGCTGAACTGCGAAGATCGCGAGCAGAGCGCAGTCGATCGTCAGCGCGCTGAGCAACGAGCCTGCGAGCGGCCCGTCGAGGTGCCGGGGCACGATGAAGCCGCCGACGAATGCAATCGCGTAGAGAAACGTCACCAGGAAAATGCCGTACGCCACGACTGCGTACGCGAAGCAGAGAATTCGTTTTGGCACGGCAGCAACTCCTCTGGCGTGCGAGCAGAGTCGCGCCCGGGCTGCTCCAGCGCCATGGGCGCTTTGTCCCGGTTGGGCTGGAATTTCGACGCCGCGCGTGAGACTAATGTCCCGATGACGAGCAAGCCCGACACCAAGACACTGCGTCAGCAGATCCGCTTCGTGAAGGCCACCGACGGCGTGCAGCTCGCGTGGGCGCAGTCGGGCCGCGGGCCGACCCTGGTCAAGGCCGCCAACTGGCTCACGCATCTCGAATACGAACTGCGCAGCCCCGTATGGCGGCACTGGCTCGAGTTCCTCTCGCAGCACTTCCGCCTGGTGCGCTACGACGAGCGCGGTTGCGGTATGAGCGGATGGCAGCCCAAGACGCTCACACTGGACCAGTGGACTGCAGACCTCGGTGCGGTGATCGATGCCGCGCAGCCGGAAGGCCGCGTGATCCTGTTCGGAATTTCGCAAGGTGCGCCGGCGTGCGTGCACTACGCGATTCAGCACCCAGAGCGCGTCGCAGCCCTGGTGCTGTATGGCGGTTATGCGCGCGGTGCCAATCGGCGCAATTCAGCGGACGCTGCCATTGCCTTCCGCGCGATGATTGATCTCGCGCGCGTCGGGTGGGGCAAGGACAATCCTTCGTTCCGACAGATCTTCACGTCGCGCTTCATTCCCGGCGGTACGCCGGAGCAGCTCGAGTGGTTCAACGATCTGTGCCTGAAGACGACCACCGGTGAAATCTTTGCGAGCCTGTACGGCGCGCGTGCGGCTGTCGACGTCGAGGCGTCTCTCGCCGCAGTGCGCGTGCCGACACTGGTGATACACGCCAGAGAGGATGAGGTGATCCCAGTGGCGGAAGGTCGGCTGCTGGCCGCCGGCATTCCGGGCGCGGAGTTCGTCGAGCTCGATTCGCGCAACCACATCCTGCTCGAAAACCAGCCGGCGTGGCTCCGGTTTCAGGACGTGATGTTGACCTTTTTGCGGCCCGACCGCAGTGCCGATCAGTCGGCGTTTGCCAGCCTGTCGGAGCGCGAGCGCGAAGTGCTCGCGCTGATAGCCGATGGTCTCAACAACACCGCTATCGCCGCGCGCCTCGACATCAGCGAGAAGACAGTTCGCAACCACACGTCGAATCTGTTCGACAAGCTCGGCGTGTGGTCGCGCGCGCAAGCGATCGTGTTCGCCCGCGATCGCGGCTTTCGCGACTGAAACCGGCTGCGTTACTCCGCCGCCGTCAGATTCCTGATCGCGCCCATGACTTCGATCGCCGTCTGCTCGATCAGCGGCGACAGCAGGTCTTCGCCTTTCTGGCTGGCCTTCGCGGATTCGGCCTTGGTGGCGAACGGCTCCGCCACGCCCATCTTCATGAGCTGGTACTCGAGCGTGATCTGATCGCCCTTCTTGATGTTCTGCTCGCTCGCGCCGGTGATCGCTTCCATCGCTTCCTGCTGCGCGCTCTGCGCCGCGACGGCGGATGCGGCGGAGGCCACGGCTTGCCCTGCCATGATTGCGCCATAGCTACCAGTCATGCCGCCGACACCCGGGACCATCATGCCCGCGATCGGTGCAGCAGCCGCCAACAATTTGCCGAAGCCTCCGCCGCCTTTCTTCTGAACCACCGACGTGTACAGGACGTACTCGCAGGCCGATTGCTGTGCCTCCGCATCGACCTGCACCGGAATGCGCGCCGCCAGCGAGATGAGCTCCACAGTCGGACCGTTGAGATACGCGATCAAAGTCTGGCGCACCGGCTCACCGACGTCTGCGCCGGAGGAGCCCTGGCCGAGCTGTGCCCTGGGCAGCACCAGGCAGATGCGCGATTTCGCGGCAGCAGCTGTGTGGGTCGCGGCGTTGCCGGCGTTCGCTACGGGTGCAGCAGCCGCCAACGCAACACTCGCGGCAAGCGACACGTACGAAAGTACAAGGGTGTTCGGTGTCATGGCGTCGTCTCCCCGGGCAAAAACTGGTTTGGCGCGCTTCTCTTATAAAAGGCGCCGCAATGGCGACGGCAGACCTGAACTGGGATTGCTTTTGGCGCGGGGATGTGCGGGTCAGAGCGGCAGGATCAAGCGCACCCGCGAGCCTGCCGCCGAAGAGGAGAACTCGATCGTGCCGCCAAGCTCGCGAGCGCGGCGACGCATGTTGCCGAGCCCGCGGCCGGGACCGTTGCTCGGCGTGTAGCCGCGGCCGTTGTCGGTCACGTCCACCAGAATCGCGGCGCGCCCGGACGCGTCGTAGCCAGTAGCGGTTCGGACTGTGACTTCAGTTGCCGCCGCGTGCTTGAGTACATTGGTCAGCGCCTCCTGCAGCACGCGCAGGACTTGCAGGATCCTGTGCGGACCGAAGTCGGGCAACGGCGGCAGATCGGTGACCAGCCACAGGAATCGCAGCCCCGATTGCTGTACCCGGCGCTCGTTGCGCGCGCGGAAGTTGGACAGCACTGCAAGCAGGTTGCCTTCGACCGGATCGCTCGAATCGATGATCAGGCGCAGGTCGTCGAGCGCGCCGCGCAGAATCGGCTCGAGCGGTTGAAAGCTCGCGTTGCCTTCGATGACCGCCAGCGCATGGACGAGTTGACCGCCGATGCCGTCGTGCATGTCGGTCGTCATGCGCTCGCGCTCCGCGCTGATCGCGCGCTCGCGTTCCAGGCTTTGCAGCCGTGCGTAGTTGTGTTCGAGCTCGCGACCTTTGGCTGCGACGCGATCTTCGAGCTCGCGATTGAGTGTCTCGGCTTCCGTCAGTGCGCGCGTGACGCGGCTCAGCAGCGTCAAGCCAAAGACGATGAGCACGAGGCTCACGGTATACGACAAGTAATGAACCGATCCTTGCCACACGAGGCCGTAGTCGCTCAGGTAGTCGAACACGCCGACCACCAGCGTGACGACCGCCGCGAGCAGCCAGAGCTTGACCTCGAACACCGGATTGCGGCGCACGGCCAGCAGCAAGCGCCATGCGATATAGGCATTGATCAGCATCAGGCCGGGCAGCCAGACGTAAGCCTGGATCCACGATTCCTGATGCGAGGCGAGGCGCTGCGCGAAAATCGCGAGGGCACAGATCACGCCGAAGGCAACAAAGCCGCGCTCGGTGCGCGGCTGCGGCCCATCGCAACCGGGCATGCGATTGATGAACAGCGCCGAGCAGATCGTGAACCAGCCCAGCGCAATCGGCGGCAGCGAGAACCAGATGCCTGCCGGCTGAATCAGCACGCGCGGCTCGATCAGCACCCAGTTGTACGCCGCCCAGCAGAACGTCGCAGCGGAAAACCAGCCGTAGCCGGTCTCCGACGGGCGCACCCAGACCAGGCCGAGCGTGAGCATGAACATCACCAGCAGCGCGACGATCACAGCATGCACGAGCGTCACTTCCAGGAAGTTCGAGTACGCCTGGGCAGGCGCGATGCTTTTCGCCGGGCCGAGATAGAACGGATTCATGAAGGCGGCATAGCGCACGCTCACCAGGTGCACCTCGATCCGGTTCGTCCCGGGCCGCAGCAGTGACGACGAGAACTCGAAATACAGCGGCGTGCGGAAGTACGCGAACGGTGGCCTCATCTGCGAGCTCTCGCCGACCAGCGAACCGTTCACGTAGACCGC
Organism: Steroidobacteraceae bacterium; assembly: GCA_035275145.1. Taxonomy (GTDB): domain Bacteria; phylum Pseudomonadota; class Gammaproteobacteria; order Steroidobacterales; family Steroidobacteraceae; genus Steroidobacter. Next base: position 9,348 of record DATENH010000238.1, read on the forward strand.
GAAGGTGCCGTAGCTGAGCGGAAAGTAGGCAGCCCACAGCTCACGCGGCGCCTCGTTCATATCGAGCTCGACCTGATACCACACGCTCGCGATGTTCCTGGCATCGACCGGGGTGTAGTCGACGTAGCCGGTGAAGTCCTCGGGCGGCAGATCCTCACGGAACGGCGGCGGCTGCACCGAGTCGCTGCTGACCACGCGAAACTTCGAGCGCAGCAGCGCCGGGTCGATCTGCGGCGAGCGATCGACGAAGGTCATTGCCAGCAGGTAGACGGCCGGGATCAGGACCAGGCTGATCCAGTAAAACAGCGAAGGCGATCGTGCGGAAGGCGTGTCGATGGCCTGCATCGGAAGGCTCGCCCGCAACTCAGGAGCGAGAGTTGATCAACCCCATGCGCGTTGCTTCGTAGACGGCCTCGCTGCGCGAGCTGACTGCGAGCTTGCCGTAAATGTTCTTGGTGTAGGAGCTCACGGTGCTCGAGGTCAAGCCGAGCAACGCGGCGGTTTCCGCGTAGCTGAATCCTTTGGCGGCCAGCGTCAGGATCTCCATCTCGCGCGGCGTCAGCGCGACACTCGACGTCGCCGGTGGCTGCGTGTCGGCGGGACGGAAGTGACGGATGAGATGCCGCGCGATCGCCGGGCTGATCGGCGAGCCGCCCGCGAGCATCTGCCGGATGGCTTCGCCGATGCCGACAGCGGCGTCGTCCTTCAGCAGGTAACCGCTCGCACCGGCTTTGATCGACGAGACGACTTTCATCTCATCGCCGAACACCGTGATGACCATGATGAGCACGCTGGGCCAGCGTCGTGCGGTTTCGCGGATGATGTCGAGTCCGTCGCCGTCCGGCAGGCCGAGGTCGACGAGCAGCACGGTCGGTCGTGACGCTTCGAGAGCTGCGCGAATCTCGCGGCAGGTGCCGACAGCGGTCGTGACCACCAAGCCCGCCTGCGCTTCGGCAATGCGGCGCACCAGCGACGTGCGCGTGAGGTCATCGTCCTCGACGATGAATATCGTGTGGAGCTGAGTGCCCATCCCTGGCGAGCATAGGCGTATCGCGCGGCGGAAGGTACCCGGAAATAGGGGTGGTGTAAGGGACGTCGACAAAACTGACGCATGGTCGACGCAGCGTTGGTGGAGAGGGAGGGACTCGAACCCTCGACCTCGGCATTATGAGTGCCACGCTCTAACCAGCTGAGCTACCTCTCCATCGCGCCTTTCGGGCCGGACGGCCGTCCCGGAAGGGGCGGCGATTCTACAAGAATGAACTTCGCCCCACAAACGGGCGTTCCTGTCCCGCCAGCGAGGAGGGACCGGGAAATGGGCGCAGATACACGGGCCGACGAGCAGGCCATTCGCAAGCTGATCGACGACTGGATGCAGGCCAGTGCCCAGGGCGATCTCGACAAGGTGCTGTCGATGATGTCGGACGACGTCGTCTTCATGACTGCCGGCCGCGAGCCGTTCGGGAAGAAGGAATTCGCGGCGCAATCGCAAGGCATGAAGGACATCAGGATCGAGGGCGTCGCCAAGCCGGTCGAGATCAAGGTGCTGGGCGATTGGGCCTATCTGCGCAATCACATCGACCTGACGATGACGCCGAAGGGCGGCCAGCCGATGAAGCGCTCCGGCTACACACTGACGATCCTGCAGCGCCAATCGGGCCGGTGGGTCATCACGCGCGACGCGAATCTGATGCCGCGATAGACTGCGGCATGCCTTCAAGCAATGGTTTCTCGGTCGCCGGCAAGGTGGCGATGATCACCGGCGCGTCCAGCGGCTTCGGTAAACACTTCGCACAGGTGCTCGCGCGCGAGGGCGCGAAGGTCGGGCTTGCCGCGCGTCGCGTCGATGCACTGCAGTCGCTCGCGCAGGAGATTCGCAGCTCCGGCGGCGTTGCCGCCGTTGCACAGCTCGATGTGGCGGACGCTGCGTCGATTCCAGCCGCTGTCGCTTCGCTCGAACGTGAGCTCGGCCGCCTCGACGTGCTCGTCAACAATTCGGGCACCTCGATCGTCAAGCCGCTGCTCGACTACACCGAGCAGGATTGGGATGCCGTCATCGACGTGAATCTCAAAGGCGCATTCTTCGTCGCCACCGAAGTGGCGCGACACATGCGCGCTGACGGACGCGGCGGCAGCATCATCAACATCGAATCGATCCTGAGCTTTCGACAGACCGGGCACATTCCCGCGTACGTCGCCTCGAAAGCGGGCCTCACGCAGCTGACGAAGTCGATGGCTCTGGAGCTTGCCCGTCACAACATCCGCGTCAATGGCATCGCGCCCGGCTATTTCTCGACCGACATCAATCGCGATTTTCTCGCGAGCGAAGCCGGGGTGGCGATGATCAAGCGCATCCCGCAGCGGCGCGCCGGCAATGTCGAAGACCTCGAAGGTCCGCTGCTGCTGCTCGCTTCGGACGCTTCGCGCTATATGACCGGCACGACGCTGGTGGTCGACGGCGGCCATCTCGTCAGCAGCCTGTAGATTTTCCGGGAGTCGACGATGCAACCCAGTCCCGCGATTGCGCCGCGCACGCTGTTCGAACACGACCACGACATCTTCCGCGACAGCTATCGCCGCTTCGTGCAGAAGGAAATCGCGCCGCACACGGAGCGCTGGCGCGAGCAGGGTTACGTCGATCGCGACGCCTTCCGCAAGAGCGGCGAGCACGGCTATCTGTTGATGTGGGCCGACGAGAAATACGGCGGCACCGGTATCCGCGACTTCCGCTACGAGCAGGTGATGATCGAAGAGAACCTGCGTTACGGCGATATCGGCTTCTTCAACACGCTGCACTCGCGGCTCGTCGCTCCGTACATCGGCGAGCTCGGCAACGAAGAGCAGAAGCAACGCTTCCTGCCGCGCTGTGTTTCCGGCGACTGCATCCTTGCGATTGCGATGACGGAGCCCGGCGCAGGCAGCGATCTCGCCGGGATGAAGACGCGCGCCGAGGATCGCGGCGATTACTGGGTGCTCAACGGCTCGAAGACGTACATCTCGAACGGTCAGATCGCCGATCTCATCATCGTCGCGGCGCGCACGGTGCCGGACAAGACGCACGGGCTCGGACTGTTCCTGGTCGAAGCGGACATGGCGGGCTTCAAGCGCGGCCGCAACCTGAAGAAGATCGGCCTCAAGGCACAAGACACCTCCGAGCTGTTCTTCGACAACGTCAAGGTGCCGAAGGCCAACGTGCTCGGCGATCCGACGCGCGGCTTCTACTACCTCACGCAGTTCCTGGCCGAAGAGCGGCTGATCACTGCATGTCAGTGCGTCACCAATGCGCAGGTCGCATTCGATCTCGCCTATGACTACATCACGAACCGTCGCGTATTCGGTCGCCCGCTCGGCGCGCTACAAAACGCCCGCTTCAAGATGGCGGAAATGCGCGCGCAGATCGACGTGCTGCAGACGTTCATCGACCACTGCGTCACGCAGCACAACGCCGGCAAGCTGTCGCCGCAAATGTCGGCGGAGGGCAAGCTCCTCGCCAGCGAGCTGGAAGGTCGCGTCGTCGACGAGTGCCTGCAGATGCACGGCGGCGCCGGCTACATGGAGGAGTTTCGGATCTCACGCATGTTCACGGACGCGCGCGTGTCGCGTATCTACGCCGGAGCCTCGGAAGTGATGAAAGAGATCATCGCGCGGGGCGTCGGGCTCGACGACCGGAAGATGAAATAGCGCCTGCCACAATCCATCACTTTCCTTCCCCGCCCCGCCACTGCCCGCTGCAGATCCAGCCTGCATTGCGGCTCTAAATGGCTCCCACGGGCAGATCGTCACCCGCTGCAACAACGACGAGTACCGGTGAGGAGGGGCGGATCATGTTCAAGAAGGTGCTGATTGGAGCGGTGGCCGTGGCGTTGGCGTCGGGCACCGCGTTCGCGGGCGAGAACAAGCTCACGAAGGAAGAGGGTACGGGTATGGCCACGGGTGCCGCGACCGGCGCGCTCGTCGGCGGCCCGATCGGCGCGATGGTCGGGCTGATGATCGGCGGCATCGTCGGCGACAGCATCGGCACGGCGAAGCGCGGCGAGAAAGCAGCCGTCCTGCACGCCGATGAGCTGCAACAGGAGCTCGTCGATACGCGCATCGCGCTCGCGAAAGCGAGCGAGCGCACGGGCGGCGATGAAATGCTGGACGCGCTGGCTGCGCGCCTGCATGCGGACGTGATGTTCCGCACCGGCACGGCCGAGCTGGATATCGACGTGCAGAAGAAGATCGCGGAGCTCGGCCAGATGCTCGGCGCGCACCCGCAACTGGAAATCCAGCTGCACGGCTTCGCCGACCCGCGCGGCAAGTCGGAGAAGAACCTCGAGCTGTCGATGGCGCGTGCCAGCGCCGTGCGCGACGCGCTGATCAATGGCGGCGCCTCGCCGGAGCAGATCCGCGTGGCGGCGCATGGCGAAGATCTCACCACGGCGCCCAAGGACGATTTGGAGGCGTATGCGTGGGAACGGCGGGTGAGCATTTCGATCCGCCCGACCTCGCCAGCGGCAGTCGCGCAATCGCGCTGAGTGCCGGAGGTCGTCCGGGCTGCTGCCGATTTGTCACAGCCCAGCGCCGGGCCACGGAACGGCCCGGCGTCCTTCTCGCTTCGCAACCGGAGTAAAGTGAGGGCCATGTCATGTGTCTTGCGAGCATCGTCATGACCGAAGCCATCGTGCCTCGTATCGTGGACTTCGCCTCGGCCTCCGCCGAAACGAGCATCTCGAAGCCGCCTGCCGATCGATTGCTCGCGGGCAATCCCGAGCACACCACCCGCAACTACTTCAGCGACGGCGGCGGCCGCTTCTTTTCAGGCGTCTGGGAGAGCACGCCTGGCCGCTGGCGCATCAGCTACAGCGAGAATGAGTACTGCCACATCACGCGCGGTCGCGTCCGCATCGCAGACTCGACCGGCCGCGAGTGGACCTTCCAAGCCGGCGACTCGTTCGTGATTCCCGCCGGCTTCGCGGGCACGTGGGAATGCCTCGAGCCGACCGCGAAGTTCTACGTGATATACGAACCCGCTGCTTCTTAGTGCGCGGACAGTCGCGTTCGCCCCGAAGTGGGGCGTACACTGACCGCGCTTTCTTCGGCCCGGCTGCGCGTTGCGAGGTGTGCGTTGCTGGCATGCTTGCTGCATTTACGCTGCGAGGTTTGTTTGACCGCACGCCTGGGCGTGCCTTCTCTGGCAATAACAAGGGGACCATCATGAGAAAAGTGAGGATTCTGGCTGCGCTCGGGCTGCTCGCGGCAGCGACAGCGGCGAACGCAGAGATCTCATCCACCTGGACTCTCACGAACGACTACGATTTCCGCGGTGCTTCGCAGTCGGCAACGGATCCCGCGGTCCAGGCGAGTCTCGACTTCGCGACCGATTCGGGCTTCTACATCGGTGCGTGGGCGAGCAACGTCGACTTCGGCCACGACGTGGGCATCGACTACGAGGTCGACTTGTACACGGGCTTTTCGGGCGGTGCCGAAGACGGTCTGGGCTGGGATGTCGGCCTGGTCTACTACGCGTATCCCGACGATTCCGACGCCAACTACCCGGAGATCTACGGCAAGCTGAGCTACGGCATGTTCTCCGGCGCGCTGTTCTATTCGAACGACTTCGTGAACAGCTCGCAGAGCGCGATGTATGTCTCCGGCGACGTCAACGTGCCGCTGCAGTCGAACTTCTCGCTGCATGCTCACGCCGGCTACAGCTTCGGCGATTTCTGGGATGGGCAAGGCGGCGTGCCGAGCTCGGACTACATCGACTGGTCCGCGGGTGTCGGCTACACCGCCGGCAACTTCGAGCTGGCGCTCAAGTGGGTCGATACCACGCTCGACGAGGGCGACTTCTGGTTCTCGGGCGAAGACGTCAACAACACCGAGGGCCGCGTGATCTTCACGATCTCGACGACCTTCCCGTGGAAGAAGGAATGACGTTGTGGGCTGAAGTCCGGCCTATGGCCTTGCGCTGTAGGTCGGGCTTCAGCCCGACTCTTATCCCACCTCTTTGATGATCCCAGCCAGCGTCGTCACCAGCTGATCGATGTGCGCCGGCTCGATGATCAGCGGCGGCGACAGCGCAATCGTGTCGCCGGTCGTGCGAATGAGAATTCCCTTCTCGAACGCTTTCACGAATATCTCGTAAGCGCGCGCCGCCGGCGCTCCCGCCCGAGGCTCCAGCTCGATGCCCGCAACCAATCCCACGTTGCGAATATCGATCACGCGCGGCAGCTCGCGCAGCGAGTGCACGGCATCCTCGAACGTCTTCGCCATCTTCGCTGCGCGGGTCAGCAAGCCCTCGCGATCGTAGATGTCCTGGGTCGCAAGACCTGCCGCGCACGCAGTCGGATGTGCCGAGTACGTGTAGCCGTGGAACAGCTCGATGGAATTCTCCGGGCCCTTCATGAAGGCGTCGTAGATGTGCTTGCGCACGAACACGGCGCCCATCGGGATCGCGCCGTTGGTCAGCGCTTTCGCTGAGGTGATCATGTCGGGCAGCACATCGAAGTACTGCGCGCCGAACGGCGCGCCCAGCCGGCCGAAGCCCGTGATGACCTCGTCGAAGATCAGCAGGATGCCGTGCTTGTCGCAGATCGAGCGCAGTCGCTGCAGGTAGCCCTTCGGCGGCAGGAGCACACCTGCGGAGCCCGCCACCGGCTCGACGATCACGGCCGCGATCGTCGACGCGTCGTGCAACGCGACCAGGCGCTCGAGATCGTCAGCGAGATGCGCGCCCCACTCGGGGACGCCGCGCGAGAACGCGTTGTGCTCGAGGTCGTGCGTGTGGCGCAGGTGATCCACGCCGGGCAGCAGGGTACCGAAGAATTTGCGGTTGTTGACCATGCCGCCAACCGACGTGCCGCCGAAGCCGACGCCGTGATAGCCCTTCTCGCGTCCGATGAGCCGCTGACGCGACGCTTCACCGCGCAGGCGGTGATACGCGATCGCGATCTTCAGTGCGGTGTCGACGGCTTCGGAGCCGGAGTTCGTGAAGAACACGT
>DATENH010000239.1:0-10868 GCA_035275145.1 Steroidobacteraceae bacterium
TTCTGAACGGAGAGCATTCCCTACCGGTTCCATTATCATGGTGCTCTCCAGCCCGAAGCAGTCGACCACGTCGAGTAAATGCGATGAAGTACCTGCATACAATGGTGCGAGTCACCGACCTGGCGGCGTCCCTGCGCTTCTACTGCGATGCGCTGGGCCTGCGCGAGATCCGGCGCCGGGAGAACGAGAAGGGGCGATTCACGCTGGTGTTCCTCGCCGCGCCGGGCGACGACGACGCGCAGGTGGAGCTCACCTATAACTGGGACCCGGAGAACTACGGGATCGGCCGGGCGTTCGGTCACCTCGCATATGAGGTCGACGACATCTACGCGACATGCCAGCGGCTCAGCGAGCACGGTGTCACGATCAATCGGCCGCCGCGCGATGGGCACATGGCGTTCGTGCGCTCGCCCGATCGCATTTCGGTCGAGCTGTTGCAGAAGGGCGGGGCGTTGCCGCCGCGCGAACCCTGGGCGTCGATGCCGAACACCGGCGAGTGGTGATCGCGTTCAAGCCTGGTGTGTTACTTGCGCAGCAGTTCGAGCAGCGTCGTGCGCAGCCACTGAGAGCCGGGATCAGCGTCCACGTTCGCGTGCCAGTACAGAAACATTTCGAGCGGCGGAATTTCCAGCGGGAACTGCCACACCTGCGTGCCGGCCTGGCGATTGCCGAGCTCCGCCTGACTCCGCGCCATAGTCGCGAGCAAATCTGAGCGCGCGACGGTCTCGTATGCGGCTGCGTAGTGCTGACAGCGCACGCGGATCCGTCGCGACATGCCGAGTCGGCCAAGCGCGACGTCTTCGTAGCCGCCGCCGCGACGTCGGCCGGTAATCAGGACGTGCTCCAGCGCGAGATAAGTGTCCATCGTCAGCGTGCCTTCGATCGACGGATGATCCTTGCGCGCCAGCACGGCGAGCGGCTCCGACGTCACGCGTTCGCGCCGCACGTCGTGCGACAGCGGCAGGCCGACATCGAACGCGAAGTCGATCTCGCCGCTTTGCAGGTCTTCTTCCAGGTCGCGACGATCGATGCGCACCACGGCGATGTCGACGTGCGGCGCTTCGCGCTGCAGGCGCTCGACGAGCATCGGCAGAAATGGCAGCTCGTTGACCTCACGCATTGCAATCGTGAACGAACGCGGGCTCGTGCCGGGATCGAAGCGCCCGGTCCGTTGCAAGAGCTGTTCGAGGCCGCCGAGCGAGCTGGCGACGTTGGCGGCGATCGAGCGTGCCAGTGGGGTCGGCACCATGTCGTGCCCGCGGCGCTCGAACAGCGGATCGTCGAGCAACTCGCGCAGCCGGGCGAGCGCATGACTCACGGCGGGCTGCGACAAGTGCAGACGTTTGCTGGCCGGCGTGATGCCGCCATCGCGGTAGATCGCGTCGAAGATCGTGAACAGGTTCAGATCGACCCGGGAAAGTTGCATTGGCGCGCCCCCTGCAGGACTCTTGGCGCCCAGTATGCACAAGGCCGATCCGGCGCGATGCAGCCGTTGCATTGGCGTTCGCGGGGCGCTGAACGCACTCTATCGCCATCAACCAGGAGACAGTCATGGACTTCGAATACAGCCCGCGCGTGCGCTCGCTCCAGGCGAAACTGCTCAAGTTCGTCGACCAGCACATCTATCCGAACGAGGCGCGCTATTCCGCCGAAGTGGCTGAGAACCGGGCTGCGGGCAACGCGTTCAAGGCACTGAAACTGATCGAGGAGCTCAAGCCGCGCGCGCGGGACGCGCAGCTTTGGAATCTGTTCCTGCCGCGCTCGCCGCGCGCGCCGGAAGGGTTGTCGAACCTGGAGTACGCGCCGTTGTGCGAGATCATGGGCCGCGTGCCGTGGTCGCCGGAGGTCTTCAATTGCGCCGCGCCGGATACCGGCAACATGGAGACCATCGAGCGGTACGGCAGCGAAGAGCAGAAGGATCGCTGGCTGGAGCCGCTGCTCGCCGGCCAGATCCGCTCGGCGTTCCTGATGACCGAGCCCGCCGTCGCCTCTTCGGACGCCACCAACATCTCCTGCAGCATCAAGCGCGACGGCAGCGATTACGTGATCAACGGCCGCAAGTGGTGGTCGAGCGGTGCGAACGATCCGCGCTGCAAGATCTTCATCCTGATGGGCAAGAGCAACACGGAAGAGGATCGCCATCGGCAGCAGTCGATGATCCTCGTGCCGTCCGACACGCCGGGCGTGAAGGTGCTGCGTCACTTGCCGGTGTTCGGCTACGACGACGCGCCGCATGGTCATGCCGAAGTACTGCTCGAGAACGTGCGCGTGCCGGCGAGCAACCTGCTGCTCGGCGAAGGCCGCGGCTTCGAGATCGCGCAGGGCCGGCTCGGGCCGGGCCGCATCCATCACTGCATGCGCTCGATCGGCGTCGCCGAGCGTGCGCTCGAGCTCATGTGCCAGCGCCTCACCTCGCGCGTCGCGTTCGGCAAGCCGATCTCGTCGCAGTCGGTCTGGCACGAGCGCATCGCCGAGTCGCGTTGTGCGATCGATCAGGCGCGCTTGATGGTGCTGAATGCCGCGTACCTGATGGACACGGTCGGCAACAAGGTCGCGCGCAAGGAAATCGCGATGATCAAGGTCGTCGTGCCGAACATGACGCTGAAGGTCATCGACTGGGCGATCCAGGCGCACGGCGCGGGCGGCGTGACTTCCGACTTCCCGCTGGCGCAACTGTGGGCCGGCCAGCGCACGCTGCGCATCGCCGACGGTCCGGACGAAGTTCATCGCAACGCCATCGCGAAGCTGGAGCTCGCGAAGTATCTCGGCAAGTCAGCCGAAGATGTCGCGATGCCGGTGACCCGCGGCAGCTGACCGGCCAGTCGTTCCCTGCGCCCGGCGCGGCTGTCCTAAGATGCTCCGGTCTCGTAGCCGGAGCGTCAGATGTTCGTACTTACGGTGATTGCCTGGTGTCTGCTGTTCGTGATCGCGTGGCCGATCGCGATCATGCTGGTGTTCCTGCTGCCGCTCCTGTGGCTGCTGTCGATTCCGTTTCGGATCTTCGGCGTGCTGCTCGGCGCAGTGCTCGCATTCATCAAGGCGCTGTTGTACCTGCCGGCGCGATTGTTAGGTCATCGCGGCTGAGATCGTCCGCCTGATCACCGTCTCCAAAACCGGGACCTTGTAGCTGTTCTTGTCGGTCGGGGTCGCGCCGCGCACGGCAGCGCGGGCCGCCTCGGCCGCGACACCCTCGTCTATCTCGCGACTGCGCAACAGGTCTTCGCTCGCGGTCATGCGCCGCGGGACTGGCGCAACGGCGCCCGCAACGATCCTCGCGGCTTCTACCTTCCGATTCGTCAGCGTCAGGACGACCGCGACGTCGCAGATCGGCCAGTCATAGCTGTCGCGCTCGGTTTGCTTGTGGTACGCGGCACGAGTGCCAGCCTTCAGCGGCGGGACGCTGATGTGCGTCACCACTTCGTCTCTACCGAGCGTCGTGTCGCGGTCGCGATCGAAATCCGGCGGGAGCAGGAAGTCGCCGAGCGCGATCGTGCGCGATCGACCCGCCTTCCCGGCGACATGAACGCTGGCATCGTACGCGAGCAGGGCGGTCGCTGGCGTCGACGCGTGCATCATCGTGGTCTTCGCGTTATCGAAGATCGCGCCGTATTGCGATTGCTCGCGCCCGCCTTCCGCGCGCGCCGCGTGGAAGAACTCGTTGCGGAAGTACCAGCAGCGTGGCCGCTGCAGCAGGTTGCCGCCGATCGTCGCGGCGTTGCGGACCTGCGGAGTCGCGGCGTGCGCGGCCGCTGCTGCGAGCGCGGGGTAGCGCTGTCGAATCGCAGCGTTGCTCGCGATCTCCGCGAGTGTGGTCAGCGAGCCGAGGCGTAGTCCCTTGGCATCGTCGAATTGCACGCCTCGCAATGCATCGATGCGTTGCAGGTTCACGATGCGTGCAGGCGCGACGATACCTTCCTTGATGAGATCGAGCAGATCGATGCCGCCCGCCTTGGCGATCGTCGTGCCGCTGTCATCCGCCGACAACAATGTCGCGGCCTCGTCCACCGATTTGGCGTCGATCCACTGCAAGCTGCTCATGATCGATCCTCGGGCTGATCCTCGGCGCGCAGAGCGGCGAGCACGTTGGCCGGCGTCATCGGCAGCGTGAAGATGCGCTTGCCGGTCGCGTTGTAAAACGCATTGGCGATCGCGGCTGCTGTCGCGACGTTTGCCGGCTCGGCAACGCCGCGCGCGTCGGTCGATGACTGGCGACCCAACTGTTCGATGAGATGCACCTCGATCGCCGGCGTCTCGCGCGACCCGACGATCTTGTACTGATCGATGTTCGCGTTGAGCTGCACGCCCGTTCCCGGATCGAGATGGCGCTCCTCGTACAGTGCATAGCTGACACCCTGGATCACGCCGCCGTAGATCTGGCTTTCGATCAGCTTCGGATTGATCGGCCGGCCGCAGTCGTGAACCGCGACGATGCGCTCGACTTTGACGACGCCGGTCTCGGTGTCGACCGCGATCTGCGCAAACTGCACGCCGCCGATGCCGTGCCGGCTGATGTGCAAGTCGCCGAGCTTGGCCCGGTAGCCGTCGTAGTCCTCCCGCCGGTCGGCGCGATGCACGATCTCGTCGAAGTTCGCTGTCTTTACCGCTTCGACGAACGTCATGCCGCGCTCCGGCCGGCCGCGAGCGAACACTCGGCCGTCCTGAAAGATAATGTCCTCCGTGCTCGCGCCAAGCGACTGGGCGACTCGTGCGGCAAGATCGCGAGCGGCGAGGTAGGCTGCATTGCGTGCGGCAGGAGTGATGGAGCTCGTTACGCGACTGCCTCCGGAGGCAGGGCCCGCCGGGTAGCGCGAATCGCCGATGCGCGTATCCACATCGTCGGCGCGCAAGCCGAGTTCCTCGGCAACGGTCTGCGCCATGACTGTACGCGTGCCGGTGCCGATGTCCTGCGCGCCGGTCAGCGCAACGACGGAGCCGTCGCCGCGAATGCGGACTTCGCACGTGGTCGTGCCGTGAACGATGTACGCCCACTGGGACTGGGCCACGCCTATGCCGCGCTTCACTGGACCCTGGTCCGCGCCAGTCGGACGACGCTGCGACCAGCGGGCGCGCTCGGCACCGATGCGCCGCTCGACCTTGCGGGCACGCGCGTCGTCGGTGTCATTCGTATCGATCTTTTCGCGCACTGCGAGCGGGTCCATACCGAGCTCATGTGCCAGCTCGTCGAGTGCCTGTTCCAGGGCGAAGATTCCTTGCACTTGCCCCGGTGCGCGAAATGCCGCGCACGGGCCGGCATCGGTGAAGACGTCGTAGTGCTCTACGGAGAGATTCGGGATCGCATACATCGCAGTGTGAGCGAAGCCGACTCCGGCGCCGGCCGCCACGCCACCCGTGCCGAAACTCTCGACCTGCAGGGCCGTCACTGTGCCGTCGCGCCTCGCGCCGAGCTTGAGGCGCTGCAGACTGCTCGGCCGATTTCCGACGCTGACGTGTTCCTCGCGGCGATCGAGCATGAGGCGCACCGGCGCGCGGGCCTTGCGCGACAGATGAATCGCGAGCGCGCCGTAGTTGCCGATGCCGAACTTCGCGCCGAAGCCGCCGCCGGTGTACTCGCTGATCACGCGGATCTTTTCCTTCGGCAGCTTGAACACGTCCGCCGCCTCGTCGCGCACGCTGAGCGTGAACTGCGTCGAGGCGTAGAGCGTGAGCTCCTCATCGCGCCAATCCGCAACGAGGCCGTGAGTCTCCATCGGTGTGTGAGTTTGTACCTGCGTGCGATAGTCGCGCTCGACTATGTAATCGGCTTGCGCGAAACCTTGCTGCACGTCGCCGCGCCCACCGCCGCCGAGACCGCCGCGGGCGGGTCCGCGCAGATTGCCTTTCTGCGGCAGGTTCGGAGGGGCACCGCCACCGCCCGCTGTCGCTGCTTGCTCCGTCGGTCCGGGAAACACGACCGGTGCGTCGTCGGCCATTGCCCCCTCGAGCGTCGTGACATGCGGCAGCCGCTCATATTCGATGCGCACGAGCTTCGCGGCAGCTTTCGCGGCGCGCATGCTCGTCGCAGCGACGGCAGCGATCGGCTGACCGTTGTAACGCACTAGCGGGAAGCGTTCGTTCGCCTCGACGCTGGGATCGCGCAGCTGAGCAATCGACAGCACTCGATCGAGAATGTGCACTGCTTTGACGCCGGGATACGCTTCGGCAGCCGACGTATCGATCGACTTGATCCGAGCATGTGGCACGGTGCTGCTGGCGATGCGTGCGTAAAGCATGCCCGGAAGTTGCACATCGAATGTGTACCGCGCCTCCCCCGTCACCTTAGGCACGGCGTCGACACGATTCACGCGCTTGCCGATGACGCGCAGCTCGGAGTTCGGCGGCAGCTCGGGCGGCTCCCCGACCGGAATGTTGCGCGCGATGGGTTGCAGTGTGTCGCCGACGATGCCCGTCAGCACGGTGCGGCTGTGGCGTTCGTCCGAGGCGCTCATGTGTTGCCACCTTTGCGCTGACGCATGGCCGCCGCCGCAGCCAGCGTTGCCTTGAAGATGTTCGGATAAGCGCCGCAGCGGCAGAGATGTCCACTGACTGCGCCGCGCACGTCATCGAGCGTGCAGTCCGGATTCCGCTCGGCGAGATGCGCGCAGCTCATCACCATGCCCGGCGTGCAGAACCCGCACTGCATGGCATCGTGTTCGACAAACGCCTGCTGCACCGGATGCAGCTGCTCGCCCTGCGCGAGCCCCTCGATCGTCGTAACTTGTTTGTCACGTGCATCGAGGGCGAACGTCATGCAGCTCGCGACGACTTCGCCATCGAGCCACACGGTGCATGCCGAGCACGCGCCGCGGTCGCAGCCGATCTTCGTGCCTGTGAGGCCGAGCTCGTCGCGCAGCACTTCCACGAGCGTGGTTGCCGGATCGACGTGCACGGTGCAGCGACGGCCATTGACCGTGAGCGATAGTTCCATCATCGGAGATTCCCGTGAGAGCGGTTGTCCCGATGATACGCCGCTTCTACGAACTGTAGATCGGGCTTTAGCCCGACAATCCGTGGTCAGTTATCAGGCCTGTGCGCGCGTCGCAGGCGGAACCGCCGCGCGGGCGAGCGGCTGCGGCCTTCCAAGGTGATAACCCTGCACGAAATCCACGCCCATGCGCTTCGCGGCTTCCAAGGCGCCGGCGTCCTCGACCTGCTCGGCGATCACCTGGAAGTTCAGCGTGCGCGCCAGCTTGATCATGGCCGCGACCATCGCCTGGTTCACGGAGTCGACGGCCAGGTTGCGGATGAACGTGCCGTCGATCTTCAGATAGTCGAGCGACAGATTCTTCAAGTTGCCGAACGAGGACAGGCCGCGGCCGAAGTCGTCGAGCGCGAACTGGCAGCCCATGCCGTGCAGTACGCCGATGAAGCGCTGCGCGTGCTCGATGTTCGTGATCACGGAATTCTCGGTGACCTCGAAGCACAGCTGCGTCGGCAGCACGCCGGTGCGGTCGAGCACGTCGACGACGTATTCCAGGAACGTCGGGTCGCCGAGCGTCTGGCCCGACAGGTTGATTGCGAGGCTACGGTTCGGCGGCAGGCGGATGCCGCCGCGGCCGAGGGCAGTCAGCGTCGTCTGCACGACCCAGCGATCGACATCCGACATCAATCGATAGCGCTCCGCGGCGCGCAGGAACTCCGCGGGCGAGATGCCGCCGGGCACGCTGTCGTCCTGCAGCCGCAGCAGGATTTCCAGGGCCGGGCCGGCCGTCGGCTCCGTCGCGGTGGCGACGATCGTCTGCGCCATCAACTCGAAGCGGTTTTCCTTGAGCGCCGACTGCAGTCGCTGCAGCCACTGGATTTCGCCGCGATGCCGGGCCACAGCCTCGTCGCGCGCCGAGTAGACGTGCACGTGGTTGCCCTGACGCTTCGCGACATAGCACGCCGAGTCGGCAGCGCTCATCACTTCTTCGGGCGCGCCGCTCTCGCGCGAGATCTCGATCAGGCCGACGCTCACGCCGATGTTGAAGATCTTGTCCTTCCAGACGAAGCGATAGTCGTTGACCTTGCTGACGACATCGTCGGCGATCTGCCGCGCCTTCTCCAGCGGGCAGCCGACCAGCAGCAGGCCGAACTCGTCGCCGCCGAGGCGGCCGACGGTGTCGGAGTCGCGCACCGTCTCTTTGATGAGCGCGGCGACTTCGCGCAGCATGCCGTCGCCGGCCATGTGACCGCAGCTGTCGTTCACGACTTTGAAGCGATCGAGGTCGAGATAACACAGCACGTGCCGCGACTCGTTGGAGTGCGCCATCTCGAGCGCTTCTTCGAGCCGGCGCTCGAACTCGCGTCGATTGACCAGGCCGGTGAGCGCGTCGTGACTCGCCTGGTAAGACATCTGCCGGGTGATGCCGCGCAGCTCGCTGACATCGCGGACGACGATCACCGTGCCGATCAGATCGCCCTTTTGCGAGCGCAGCGGCGTGACCGTCAGCTCCACCGATCGCTCCTCGCCGCCGCCGCGAGAGATCATCAGGCCGCGCCGTCCGACGGTCACTTTCGACTGTGTCGTGAGGCAATGCCGCACGGGATCGCCGAGCGAGCGGCGATCGCCTTCGTCGAGCAGCGTGATGATGTCGGTGATGCTCTTGCCGATCGCATCGACGGCGCTGACACCGATCAGCTGCTCGCCGACCTGATTGACGTAGTCGATGCGGCCGCTGACGTCGGTCGTGATCACGCCTTCGCCGAGCGAGTCGAGCGTCTCCCACGCGGTCGGTCGCGAGCGCGAGGGCAGGGGCACAGCCGCGGCCCGCGGACCCATCTCGACGAGATTGAGCAGCAGTGCAGGGCCGCCCTGGTAGTCGATGCGCACCGCGGAGAGCTCGGCGCGTGCGGTTTGCCCGGACTGCGGGTGCAACTCGACTTCCAGGCGCTCGAGGCCGGGCTCGCCGGCGAGCGAGCGGCGCAGGTGCTCGCGCACCAGGTCGGTGTAATCGGGATGAACGAGCTCGGGCAGCGATTTGCCTTCCAGCCGACGCGCGTCGTTCGCGCCGACCAGCGCCGCGAAGCGGTCGTTGGCGAATACGACGTGCTCGCGATGCACCGCCAGCGCCTCATGCAGGCCGCCGAGCAGCCCGACCAGCGAGCGCTCGCGCTCGTTGATCATCAATTCCTTCATCGCAAGCTGTTCGAGGAGTCGGTTGGCGTTGTCGGCCAGACGTCCGGCGATGCTGCCGGTATGCACGCGCTCGGCATAGCGGCCCTCGCGGACAATCGCGGCCAGCTGATCGGTGGCGCGCGTCAGTGCAGCGGCGCGGCGCTCGCGCCAGACGAGGACGCCGAGCAGCACCACAACCGCAAAAGCCAAAACACTAGCCAAAGTCCCTAAAAGGGCGCCCACATTGAACCGCCGGTCTTGTCCTGCATCCCCTTCGTTTGCGCGATCTGCTCAGGAT
Organism: Steroidobacteraceae bacterium; assembly: GCA_035275145.1. GTDB lineage: Bacteria > Pseudomonadota > Gammaproteobacteria > Steroidobacterales > Steroidobacteraceae > Steroidobacter. The sequence goes on from DATENH010000239.1 coordinate 9,393, forward strand.
TGCCGCCCCGCACCGCGGCAACTTGATCCGCAACGGCGAAGTCACGCGCAACATCTGGATTCTCGTTCGGGGAGCATAACGAAGGCTCCTGCTGGATGACGCGCGGATTGACCATATTGTACGCGGCCATTTACACGAATCGGTGGCCGATCGGCCGCAATCGACGTTGACCATAAGCTTGTATGACGTAATCAAAGTTCGTACCCTTTGCGGCCCTCGTTTTGCATTCCGACTTTTGCCGATGAATCTCCAAGCCGCGCGCGAGCAGATGGTGGAGCAGCAGGTCCGGGCCTGGGACGTGCTCGACGAACGGGTCCTGCAGACGATGCTCCAGGTGCAGCGGGAGGAATTCGCGCCGCTGCGTTACCGCGACGTCGCGTTCGCGGACTCCGCGATACCGCTGGCGCACGGCCAGACGATGCTGCCGGCGAAGGTGCACGGGCGCATCCTGCAGGCGCTCGCCGTCGGCGATGGCGACGTCGTTCTGGAAGTCGGCGCCGGCAGCGGCTATCTCTCCGCCTGCCTCGGCAAACTCGCCTCGCGCGTGCGCTCGTTGGAGATTTTTCCCGAGCTGGCCGAGCAGGCGCGCGCCAATCTGCTCGCGGCCCGGATCAACAACGTATCGGTGGAAGCTGCCGACGCCATGCAGCTGAACGAGCAGTCCGCCTACGACGTCATCGCCGTGACCGGCTCGCTGCCGATCTACGACGAGCGCTTCCAGCAGGCGTTGCGCATCGGCGGGCGGTTGTTCGTCGTGGTCGGACAGCCGCCGATCATGGAAGCATGGCGCGTGGTGCGCGTCGGCGAGCGCGAGTGGCAGCGCCAGGCGCTGTTCGAGACGGTGGTCGAGCCGCTGGTCAATGCGCCGCGGCCATCGGCATTCGTGTTCTGATCCTGTAACCTTTCGCCCCCAGCCGGGTCCTCAGCTTTACTCTCATGGCCGTCGCCGAAATCACTCCGACCGAATTCGTCGCACGCCGCTCGCGCGGCGAGTCGCTGACGTTGCTTGACGTTCGCGAGGAATGGGAGCTGGGCGTGGCCAGCGTGCCGGACGTCGTCCACATTCCGATGGGCGAGGTTGCCGATCGTCTCGGCGAGCTCGACCGCGGCCGCGAAGTGGTCGTCCTCTGTCGCTCGGGTCGCAGGAGCCTGCAGGTGGCGAACTTCCTGCAACAAAACGGCTTCCAGGCGGTCAATCTTGCCGGCGGCATCCTGGCCTGGTCGCGCGAGCTGGATGCAACCATCCCGACGTACTGACGCGTCCAACTGCGGGCGCGATGGTATGGCGTCGCGGCCTGCGGTCCGCGCAGCGGATGACATGTCCGAGGTGTCCGCACTGGTCTACCGTGGGCGGGTCACCGGCCGCAGCTTGCTGTTCGCCGGTCGCTCCTAAAATTAAATTGCGGTCGTGTCATCATTGCGCGACTTTTTGTCTGCAACCGGCGCTCGCGAGCGCCGACGGGAACAAACAAAATG
>DATENH010000240.1:0-9363 GCA_035275145.1 Steroidobacteraceae bacterium
CGGTATGACACACCCCGCTGGCCTTGATCTCGACCAGCACCTCGCCGTCATGCGGGCCTTCGAGCTCGACCGTAACGACTTCGAGCGGTTTACCGGCGGCGTATGCAACTGCGGCCTGTGTCTTCATGGTTCGACTCTCGTGCTGAAATTCGCTGTGACGTTGCCCTCGGCATCGAGCAGCGGCACCGAAAAGCCGGTGAGAATGCCGCGCACGCTCTCTTCGTGACTGGCGATCCATTGATCGAGCGTGTCCTTCCATTCCTTCTCGCCGAAGCGCACGCCCATCGAGATCTCGTAGTCGAACTTGATCTCGCGATCCATCTCGAAAGGCACCGCGCGCCACGCCGGAGAACCGGCGTGCTTGCCGACCAGGAAGCCGGCCATCGGGCCCCATAGGATCGCCAGATCGATCTTGTCGGCGTCGAGGTCGCGCTCGATGGTGTGCGCGGGATTCTCGGCAGGATCGCCGCTCTGCGGGGCGTACATCACAGCGTGATCGAGCAGATTGTTACGTAATAGCCAGTCCGCGCCAGGCGAGCGTCCGAACACGCCGATGCGCAGCGCGCGGAGCTGCTCCGGCTTCACCTTCATCAGATCGTCTGCCGTCTTGAGATTATCGAGCTCGGGGCGCTGCCGGAACACCAACGCGTACGTCGAGCGCATGTAGGGCCGCGTCGTCGCCGTGAGCTCATAGCCCTTGGGCACGCCGATGATGACGTCGCAGGCGAACTGCTGCGTCTGCGGATCCTTCTTGCGCAGCGTGTTGCGCACAAAGCCCATGCGCTGCGGAAAATAGGTGTACTCCACCTTCCGCCCGAGATCGCGCGCGAGCTGCTCGGCGATCTTGTTCTCGTAACCTTCGCCGCGAGCGTTGGACAGCGGCAGATTGTCGGGGTCGGCGCAGACGCGCAGAGCATGCTCGGTACCTGCAGCCGGCGGCTCGCCTTGGGCGAAGGCTACGGAGGCGAACAGCAAAGCTGTCAGGCCAAGCATCTTGCACATTGCCGGTCCCGCTATTTCGATTCGATCGGATACAAGTGACCGGGCTCGATCTTGCCGTCGGAGCGCCCCTTCAGATATGCGTACAACCCTTCCCAGTTCTTGTTCACCATATCGCTGGTGTTGAAGTTCGGCATGCCCTTCTCGGGACGGCCGTTCATGATCGTCGTGTGGAAGTCTTCTTTCGACAAGGTCTTCAGCGAATCGATCAGCGAGGGCCCGACCAGGCCTTCCTGCTGTGCTCCGTGGCAGCGCTCGCACGCGAGCGCACGCCACGTCTTCCAGCCATTCAGCGTTTTCTGATCGACCTTGGTGCCGTCCTGCACTTGATACGAATCGGTCTTGGCGTCGTCCGCCAGGCTCGCGCTCGACAATGCGAGCGCGAGCACTACTACCAATCGCTTCATCGTTCGGCCCCTCACCGACTCGCAGTGCGTGCCGAGTCCGGCAGGGCGAACACGAACAGCGATCCACCGAGCGTCGTGTACTTGGCCAGGTCCTTGTAGCCGCCGACTGCGCCCAGGCCTTCGGTGTTGCCGGTCAAGCCGGCTGCCATGCCGATGCCTGCCCAGCCGCCGATGCCCGAATACGTGCCGACGTACTGCTTGCCGCCGTACTCGTACGTGAACACGTTGCCGATGATTCCGGAGGGCGTCTTGAATTTCCAAAGCTCCTTGCCGTCCTTGGTGCTGACTGCCTTGATGTAGCCCTCGAGCGTTCCGTAGAACACGATGTCGCCCGCGGTGGTGAGCGCGCCGGACCACACCGAGAAGCGCTCCGGCTTCGACCAGACGATCTTGCCTTGCGCCGCGTCCCACGCGATGAAGTTGCCCATGCCGCCGTGACTGCCCGGCGTCGGATACATGGTCAAGGTCGCCCCGACGAACGGCTGTCCCGCGGTGTACTCGACCTGGAACGGCTCGTACGTCATGCACACGTGATTCGTCGGAACCATGATCAGGCCGGACTTGCGGTCATAGCTCGCCGGCTGCTGATCCTTCGAGCCGAGTGCGGCCGGACAGATGTCCTTCACGTTCACGTCCGGTCCCGTCGTGCCCGGCGAGTACTTCTTGTCGACGATCGGCCGGCCGGTCTTCATGTCGACCGAGCTGGCCCAGTTCACTTTCGGATCGTACTTCTGCGCGACCAGCAGCTCGCCGGTCTCGCGATTCAGCGTGTAGCCGAAGCCGTTGCGATCGAAGTGCACCAGCGAGGGCGTCTGCTTGCCCTTGATGTTCAAATCGACCAGCAGCATCTCGTTGATGCCGTCATAGTCCCATTCGTCGTGCGGCGTCATTTGATACGCCCACTTGGCCATGCCGGTATCGAGATCGCGCGCGAAGATCGTCATCGACCACCGGTTGTCGCCCGGCCGCTGCGCAGGATTCCACGTACCCGGATTGCCCGTCCCGTAGTACACGAGGTTGAGCTTCGGGTCGTAGGCATACCAGCCCCACGTCGTGCCGCCGCCCAGTTTCCACTGGTCGCCCTTCCACGTCTTGATCGACGAGTCGGCGCCGACCGGCGCGAGCTTGCCGTTCGTCCACGTCATGGTCTTCGCCGGGTCGACCATGATTTCCTTGTCCGGCCCGGTGCTCCACGCCGTCCACACCTTCTTGCCGGTGTTGAGGTCGTACGCGATCAGTCGGCCGCGCACGCCGAACTCGCCGCCGGAAATGCCGGTGATCACCTTGTCCTTGAAGACGTGCGGCGCATTGGTGTTGGTCTCACCGATCTTGGGATCGCCGTTCTTCGCCGTCCACAGGACCTTGCCCGTGTTGGCATCCAGCGCGACCAGAGTGGTGTCGGCCTGTTGCAGCAGGATCTTGCCGTTGCCGTAGGCAAGACCGCGATTGACCGTATCGCAGCACATCACCGGCACGACATCGGCATTCTGCTTGGGCTCGTACTTCCACTTGAACGATTGGTCTTTCAGGTTGACCGCGTAGACGTTGTTCGGGAACGGCGTATGCAGGTAGAGCGTGTCGCCGATCACCAGAGGCGAGCCTTCGTGACCGCGCAGAACGCCCGTCGACATCGTCCAAGCCACCTGCAGCTGCCCGACGTTGCTGCTGTCGATCTGCTTGAGATCGCTGTAGCGATGGTTGGCATAGTCGCCGGCCTGCGTTGCCCAATTGGAAGACTTGGCCATGAGCTGCTCGAGCCCCTGACCCTGGGCGACCGCTAACCCGCACCAACCCATCGTCGCGGCGGCCGCCGCACCGATTAGAATTGAGAGACGTTGCTGTTTCATATTCAATCCCCTGTCAGCCGCTACGAACCGAGTGACACCTCATGATGACAATGCAACGCACATGCCAGATCCGCCGCCTCCCGGTTCTGCTCGGCACGGCCTGGCTGTGCGCCACCCCCGTCGCTCTTGCCGACTCACCCGTCCACGATTACCCGACGGTCGCGCGCGTGGAATTCGTGCAGGATTGCATCGCCCGGCACGGCGGCAAGCTGGAAAACCTCTACCAATGCTCATGTGCCATCGACCGCATCGCCAACAGCCTGAGCTACGACGAATTCGTTGAGGCTTCGACCTACGCGAAGTACGCAACCCTCCCCGGCGAGGGCGGCGGGATCTTCCGCGACTCCGACACCGCGAAGCAGATGGCGAAGCGCTATCGGGAAACCGAGGCCGAGGCGTACCGCAGTTGCGGGTTGGGATCCTGAGCTGCGGGATCCTGAGTTCGCGACGGCAACTCCCCACGGCGAGCGGCCGACGCGGATGTGCCGGACCGCACTCAGCGTCGAGGTATCGATCACAGTGACGTCATCCGATGGGCCGTTGGCCGTATAGAGCCAGCGCCCGTCCTGCGACAACGCGATGCCCCACGGGCGCGTCCCGACCTGCACTTCGGCAATCAGCTTGTGGCTCGCACTGTCGATCACTGCCACCGTGCCGCCGCGCCCCGTGCTCACATAGAGCCGATTGCGGGCCGAATCAAGCAGGATCCCCATCGGCCGCGCTTCCTTGCGTAACTCCAGCACGCGCTCGACCGGCGCGCCTTCCGGCACGCTCATGCGATACACGGATGCGTCGAACTCGCCCGAAACATAGGCCGTCCGACCGTCCGGCGTGAATGCGATATCGCGCGGACGCTTGCCGACCTGCACGGATTTGACGATCTTCAGCGTGCCCGTGTCGATGATCGACACGGAGTTGTCGGATTCGTTGGTGACCAGCACGTAGCGGCCATCCGGCGTGACTGCGACGCCTTCAGGCTCGCGCCCCACGGGCACCCGCTGCACGACCGTGCCGTTCGCAATATCGACGACCGAGAGAGTGGCCGAATCCTCATTGGCTACGAATAACTTCTTGCCGTCGCGACTGAGCGCGAACTGCTCCGGGTCGGAGCCGGCGTGTAAGACTTTCACGACCTTGTGCGTTGCCGTATCAACGACTGCAATGCCGTCGGCCTTCAGGTCCCGCTCGAGCTTGGCGCACTCCTCGTCCGGAACCGACGGCGGGCACTTGGGCAGCCCGCTGACTGCAACGAACAGCCGCGATCCGTCGGCATTGAGCTTCAATCCGCGGGGCCGCTTGCCGATGGCGATGGTCTCGATGGCGGCGCCAGTCTCGGTATCCAGCACCGTGACGCTTTGCCCGTCCTCATTGGAGACATACAGGCGCGCCGCTTCGGCCGGGCCTGCCAGCGCGGCCGCCGCGAGGATTCCCAGCCATAGCGCTTCAGAACGACCCATCCTGGGGAGCAAAGCAAACCATGTGCCACCGAACCGGCAATCCGGGGATTGACTACGTAACCCGGCAGAACGCCCTGCCCCCTATCCGGTGTCCCGTTTGTGCCTGCGCGCGTGACACTGATACGTGACAGGTGACACCGGTGTTACAGTCGGCAGCCTCGTAGCAGAGGGAGGAGCACGACCGTGAGCGATACGGCTGCGACCAATCACGCTGCGACCGTGTTGCAGTTCGTGAATAGCGCCAGAAGCGGCACGATCCCGGGGAACTCAGTGGTGAGCCCGGCGATCGGCGGTTCCTGGCGACGCTGTGCGCTGGATTACGCATTGGATCCGGCGCGCCACTATTCGCCGACGATCGTCGACGCGGCGACGCTCGCGGAACGGCGCGATCAGCATGTCGAGCTGCTGCAGGTCGCTTCGGCCGAGATCGACTGGCTTTATGAATATATTGCCGAATCCGGCTACGCCCTCGTCCTCACCGATGCCACCGGCATCGTTCTCTACGAGAAGACCGACGCAACGCTGGCGAAGACCTTTCGTGCATCCGGCCTGGTGATCGGCGCGGACTGGAGCGAGCGCCGGGAAGGCACGAACGGCATCGGCACCTGCATCGCCGAGAGCCGGCCGCTCATCGTGCATCGCGAGGAGCACTTTCGCAGCAGTCACATCGGCCTGACGTGCTTCGGCTCGCCGATCCGCGATCCGTCCGGAGCGCTGGTCGCCGTGCTCGACGCTTCCACGCTCAACGCCCGCGACGCGCGCGGCGGCTTCGGGCACACCATGGCGCTGGTCAACATGTCGGCGCGCCTGATCGAGAAGTGCCTGTTCCTGCACCATTTCAAGCGCGACATCGTGTTTCGCTTCCATGCGCGGCCCGAGTTCGTCAATTTGCAGCACGACGGCGCGATCGCGCTCGCGAAGGACGCCACGATCATCGCTGTCGACGAGACAGCCGTGCATCTGCTCGGGGCCTCGAGCCGCAACGAGCTGGTCGGTCGCAGGATCGACCAGGTCTTCGACATTCGCGCGGAGGAACTGGTCGAGCCGTTGCGTGGCATGCGGACGGAGCTGCAGCCGGTCCGGCACGCTCAGCTCGGACGGCGCTTCTTTGCAAGTCTCGACTACCGCGCGCCGCTCTCAGCGTCGACGTACAGCTCGACACCCGGGTCGGCGCGGGTCATCCGCTTTGCCGCGGCCGAAGCGCCGAAATCGCCGCTGACTCTCGAAGAGCTGGCGGGCGAGGACCCGCTCATGCTCCGCAACGTGCGCAGCGCTCACCGTATCGCTACGTTGCGTGTGCCGGTCATGATCCAGGGCCCCACGGGGGCCGGCAAGGAAATGTTCGCTCGCGCGCTGCACGCCGCCAGCGACCGCGCCGGAATGCCTTTCGTTGCGCTCAACTGCGCGGCGATTCCCGAATCGCTGATCGAGAGCGAGCTGTTCGGCTACCGCTCGGGCGCATTCACCGGCGCACGCAAGGAAGGCATGAAGGGCAAGATCCTGCAATCCTCGGGCGGCACGCTGTTTCTCGATGAGATCGGCGACATGCCGGTGGGACTGCAGACGCGGCTGTTGCGCGTGCTGGAGGAGCAGGAGGTCATCCCGCTCGGCACGGAAACCGCACTCAAGGTCGATTTGCGGGTCATCTGCGCCTCGCACCAGAATCTCCGGGCAATGATCGCGCGCGGCGAATTCCGCGAGGATCTCTATTACCGCCTCAACGGCATCACGCTCGAACTGCCGCCGCTCGCGCTGCGCACGGACAAGGAGCGACTGATCCGCGAGTTCCTCGCTGCGGAAACCAGCGACAGTCGGCCCGCTGCCATCGAGGTCGATGCGTTCCAGCAACTACTGGCCTATCGCTGGCCCGGCAACGTTCGCGAGCTGCGCAATGTGATCCGCACCGCCCTGGCGATCTGCGACGGCGGCGTCGTGCGGCTCCGGGACTTGCCGAGCGAGGTTCGCGACGGCGAATCGCGTGAGAAATCAGAGCAAAGTGTTCAGATTCAGCAACGCTCGCAGCCCGAGCCCGATGAGCGAGAGGAGTTGCTGCGCTGCCTGCGCGAGTGCGACGGCAACATGTCGCTGGCAGCCAAGAAGCTCGGCATCAGCCGCAATACGTTATATCGCCACTGCAAGCGGCTCGATATCGCGCCGCCGCGCGCACACGACAAACCCTGACTGCTGGCACGGTACCTGCTTCTGTACAGGTTTGGCGGAAGGGCCGATGCCTTCGTGGTAGGACGCAGTCATGTCGAGAGCGCGCGGCGGCGGCGTAAGACTCGCAGCGGGCATTCGTCTCGACGGCGGCGGCAAGGATAAGGACGGAGTCACCGTGCTCGTTTCTCCGACTGGCAAGGTCCAGCTCAATCGGATGGCGGCGGCAATCCTGCGGCTCTGCGACGGGTCTCGTGACCGCGCAGATCTCGTGGCGGAGGTCGTGCGCAGCTCGCATCCACGCACGCGTGCCCAGGAGATCATGGAGTTCCTGGATGCGGCACGTGCCCGCGGCTGGATCGACGAAACGTAAACGTGGACGCGCACCTTCCCCCACTCGAGGAAGTCGTCGTTGTCGCGCCTTACGGCACCGCTGTCGACCCCACGCTCGTTCCCGCCAACGTGCAGCGGGCCGCGGCGGAACAGCTGCAACGCTCGCAATCGCTGGACCTCACGGACTTTTTGAACCGACAGTTCGGCAGCGTGAGCATCAATCACGCGCAGAACAATCCGCTGCAACCGGATCTCAACTTTCGCGGTTTCACTGCGTCGCCACTGTTGGGATTGCCGCAGGGCCTGTCCGTCTTTGAAAACGGCGTGCGCATCAACGACACGTTCGGCGACACGGTCAATTGGGATCTCATCCCCGTGTCAGCCATCGACAACGTGCAGATGCTCGCTGGGGCGCAGCCGGTATTCGGGTTGAACACGCTCGGCGGCGCGCTGTCACTGCGTATGAAAAATGGATTCAGCCAGCAGCGGACTCAGCTCGACGCGTACGGCGGGGCCTTTGGTCGTTTCGGCTCATCGCTGCAGGCAGGTGGCAACGATGGACGCTGGGGATACTACGGCGACGTCGACTACTTCAAAGAAGACGGCTGGCGCGACCATTCGTACTCGGACGCGCTGCGCCTCTACGGTGCTCTGAGCCGGCACGAATCCGACTGGACAGTCGACCTGAGCGCCGCATACGCCAACACGGAGCTGCGCGGCAATGGCCCTGCGCCAGTCGAGTTGCTCGCGATCGACCGCTCGGCCGTGTTCACGTATCCGGACATCACGCAGAACGAGCACGCACAGGTGATCCTGGAAGGCTCCCGCGACATCTCCGCGACGTTGCGGATCAGCGGCAACGCGTTCTATCGGCGGCTCGACACCGACACCTTCAACGGCGACGCCGCGGACGACAACGACGACAGCGGGTTCGACGCGATCAACAACATCGGCCGGCGCGAGCAGGAAAGCTATGGCGGCTCGGCACAGCTCGCCGTACCGGCGCCGCTGCTCGGTCGCGAGAACAACCTCACACTCGGCGTCGCCTACAGCATCGGCAAGGCCCGGTTCGATTCCGTCGTGGAGCTCGCCAGTCTGCTGGAAGATCGCGCCACTTCGCGAACCGGCATCTTCGCGCCAGAGCTCGCGACCGCCGTCAGCAGCAGTGTCACCAGCGCGAGCGCGTACTTCCTCGACACGCTGAATCTGTCCGAGAGCGTCGCCGTGACACTGTCCGGCCGCTACGACGACACTCGCATCGAGCTGTCCGATCGCAGCGGCGAAAATCCGGAGCTCGACGGCAAACACGATTTCGCTCGCTTCAATCCGGCCGTCGGCGTCACGTTCCGCCTCGGCGCGGCGACGACTCTGTACGGCAGTTATGGCGAATCGACGCGCGCTCCCTCACCGGTGGAATTGGCGTGCGCGAGCGAGGATGCGCCCTGCAATCTCCCCAATGCATTCCTGGCAGATCCGCCGCTCGAGCAAGTCGTGGCGAAGAGCGCCGAAGTCGGCTTGCGCAGCGAGGGTCGTGCAGGGCTGCAGTGGCACATCGGCGGGTTCTACACCGTCAATCACAACGACATCCTGTTCCAGACAACTAGCGGACCGCAGGCGAATGTCGGCTTCTTCGACAACGTCGGCGATACGTTGCGCACTGGCATCGAGCTGAGTCTGTCGCAACGTTTGGCGCGCTTCCGCTGGTCGTTCGACTACAGCTACCTGCAAGCGACGTTCGACGATGACTTCGTCGCCAGCAGTCCGCATCATCCTGTCGAGCAAGAGCTGCTGGTGCCTTCGGGCTCGAGCATTCCCGGCATTCCGCAGCATCAGGCCAACCTCGGCGTCGACTTCGCGTTGAACGACCGCTTTGACGTCGGCACAGATGTAGTGATGCGCTCAGGCGTCTATCTGCGCGGCGACGAAGCCAATCTGCTCGACAAGACGGACACCTACGCGATCCTGAATCTCCGCGCGCAGTGGCAGCTCAACGACAACGTCATCCTGTTTGCACGCGTCGAGAACGTGCTCGACCAGGACTATGAAACGTTCGGCGTGCTCGGCGACCCGAGTGCGGTCTTCGAGGATTTCACCAACCCGCGCTTTCTCGGCGCCGGCCCGCCGCGCGGAGGTTGGGTCGGCGCCCGGCTCAAGTGGTAGTCG
>DATENH010000241.1:0-14652 GCA_035275145.1 Steroidobacteraceae bacterium
CGACTGCTCAACGGAGAGGGAACAGCGGTTCCCGGTAAGCCGGTCGTGTTCCGAGTGAGTCAGGGTGATGGCATCGTCGGAGTCGGCGGAACCGATGAAGGCGCCGCAGTGCTCGCAACCAGCGATGCGAACGGCATCGCCTCGACTCGCTTCAGGGTCGGTGCGAGAGCGGGCAGTGGCAATCAGCGAGTAAGTGCTCGTGCCGTGGGCTTTGAGGGCGAAGTGCTGTTCTTCGCCTCGGCAACCCCGAAGCCCGGTGACAAGGTGAGCGTGAACTCCGGCAACAACCAGCGCGGTGCAGCCCATCAGCCACTGCCATTGCCCTTTGTCGTGGTGGTGAGCGATGACGGTGCGAACGTCATCGAAGGTGCCCAGGTCGAGTTCAGTGTTGTCGCCGGTGATGGACATCTGCAGAACGGTGAACGCACGTTCACGGCAACGACCGACAGCGATGGGCGCGCGACGGCGAAGCTGACGTTGGGCGAAGCACTCGGCCTCGATGTGCATCGGGTCAATGCTCAGCTCGTCGGCACCCATCTCACCGCGGGGTTCACTGCTTCAGCGCTGCAGAGTGGCGCTCCGGGTGCAACTTCCATCAGTGGTGTCGTCCTCGACAACCAGGATCGACCACTGCCGAACGTCACACTGCGGGTCGAGAACACGACCCGGGAAGCGAAGACCGATGTCCAGGGTCGCTTCAAGGTCACCGAAGTCCCCGTCGGACCGGTGCGTCTCATCGCCGATGGCAGCACGACAACTGTAGCCGGTGAGTGGCCGACACTGCCTTACAACCTCGTCACCGTCTCGGGCGCCGACAATCCACTCCCGGCTCCCGTCTACATGGTGAAGCTCGACACCGCGCACGCGGTGATGGTCGGAGCGGAAGACAAAGAGATCACCTTACCGGAAGTCCCCGGCTTCAAGCTCACCGTGAAAGCGGGCTCCGTGACCTTCCCGAACGCCGATCGCGTCGGGCTCCTCTCCGTCACTCCGGTGAATGTCGCGAAGATCCCGATGGTGCCGCCGAACGGCATGCAGCCGCAGTTCATCGTCACGATCCAACCAAGCGGCGCGCGCTTCGATCCTCCGGCTGCACTCGAACTCCCCAACGTCGACGGTCATGCCCCCGGCGCCCAGGTCGAGATGTACTCCTTCGACCACGACCTCGAAGAGTTCGTGACCATCGGTCTGGGTACCGTGAGCGCCGATGGCACGCGCATCGTCAGCAACCCCGGTGTCGGTGTCATCAAAGCGGGCTGGCACTGCGGCTCACCTCCGGGCGGCGATGGCTGCGTCGCTGCCTGCAACGTCTGCGAAATCAGCGACCCCGATTGCACCTGCGACGCCAACCCAATTTTCAACGGGTTCAGTCGCACGGCGCAGCTTGCCGCCGACGGCCCCGCGGACGACGTCCCCGGCGATTGTCACCGCCCGACCTGCCCAGGTCCGGAGCACGTCGTCGACGACTCCGACCAGCCGCAGGATCTGTGCAAGCGCTGCTCGAACGGCAGCATCCTCGATGACGACATCTCGAACGTGCGCGCGCTGGTTGGCGGCAAGGACGAGGAGTGGGCCCAGCTGATCGACGGCGAAGCCGAATTCTCCTTCGCCGGCTCCGCCACGACGATCTGCAACGACACGGCCGAATACGTCTGGGACTTCGGCGACCACGAGACCGCCACCGGCAAGAACGTCACTCATATCTATGAGGCGCCGGGGTTGTTCGAAGTCAAGTTGACGGTCCGGTGCAAAGGGTGCGCGAGGATCGAGCAGACCGACACGGTGGATGTTGCAGTCCTCGCGCTGACGCATCTGGTCCAGCCGAACTTCGGCGATGCAACCAAACGGACCGATCTGGGACCGGGCGAGGGTGCGCTGCTGCGCGTCCTGCCGCAAACCATCAATGTCCTGGAGGCGCTGCGGTTCGACGTGAGCGGTCCAGGCGATCTCGCGGTGTTTGGGATGGGAGAAGCGCAGTACACGGCTCCGAATGTGGCCGGCGTGGCGACTGTCGCGGTCTCCGCGCCGCTGCTGCGCAATTCGATGCTGGTGCAGTTCAAGACGTTTCAGCCGAATCGCATCACCTTCACTCGTGACTCGGTCGTCCACTTCGACCCGGGCATCGCCAGTGCGGGCATGACCTTCGATGCCGAGCTCCATGCACTCGATGACCAGGGAGTCGAGCATCCTGTGTCGTTCGACTTCGTCGAGGTCACCGAGCTCAGGGCCTTCGCCGAGGACGTGGACGGATATTTCGCCACGCTGCCGCTGCCGCCTGGCTTCGACAACGATCCGGTCAGCGGCTTCGTGCAGGTCGACGCCCACAATCGCCTCCAGAACGTATTTCTCAGCGCAGCTCTGGAAGGCCCGCTGTTCCAGCAGCCACCGCCGTGGACGCTCGGCCACTTCGTCTTCCGCATACCGTGGGAGTACCGCGCGATCAACGATCCGAACGCGGTGTCGCACCAGATCACAGTGGTCGGGCGCGAGTTCCAGATGGAAGGGCCCGCAAGCCCACTCGGTGCCGGCACGATCTCGATCGTCCAGGGCGCTGCGTGCGTCACGCGCTCGCCGGACGACTTCTTCACTCCCTGCATCGGCAACAACTGAGGATCCAGCGCATGTTCGTTCGTCGCTCGCTTTCACTGCTCCTCGCGCTGGGACTCGTCGCGCCGACGGCGCTGCCGGCTGCACCGAAGGACGCCTGGCAGGAGGAAATTCTTCTGCAGCTCTCCGAGCTGCGCAAATCGCAGGGCGAGCTCAAGCAGCAGCTCACCGAGATGCGCGCGGAGTTGACGGCACTGCGTGCCGGCGGTGGCGTGCGCCCGGCGTTCGATCTGCGCGATCCGCAGTTGCCATCGCAGGGCTCGGCGGATGCGCAAGTGGCAATCGTCGAGTTCTCCGATTTTCAGTGCCCGTATTGCCGCAAGCACGCGCAGGGGACGTGGCCGCAGCTGCGCGAAAAATATCTGGACGCGGGGCGCGCACGTTACTTCTTCGTCGACTTTCCGCTCGCCTTCCACTCGCAAGCGGGCACAGCCGCGCTCGCCGGCGCTTGCGCGCACGAACAAGGCGCGTTCTGGCCGATGCACGATCGGCTGTTCGACAACCAGGGCAAGCTCGGCCCCGAGCTGTACACGCAGCTCGCGAGCCAGCTCAATCTGGACAGCAGCAAGTTCCAGTCATGCATGGCGGATCCGAAGACCAAGCAACGGATCGATGCGCACGCGGCGCTCGGCGATCGCGCCGGGGTGCAGGGCACGCCGGCGTTCCTCATCGGCCGCATCAAAGACGGCGTGCTGGTCGACGCTCGTGTGCTCGGCGGCGCGCGTGCGTTCGAGGAGTTCGCGCGGATCGTGGATCAATACAGCAACGGGTCATAGCGTATGAGCAGATTGACGGGGATAGATCCGGAGCGCGAGAAGCGCATGGGAGCGCGCTGCCTCGCTCTCATCGCCTTGACGGGCCTGACCGGCTTCGTCACCTATTTCTGGCCCAGCAAGAGCGCGCTCTGGCAGCAGTGGCTGTTTCTCGTGCACACCGGCCAGGGACTGGGGCTCGCGGGCCTGCTCGCCCTATACATATATATGCACTTCCGCCGCACCCTCGCGCTGCGCCGGCCGGGCATGGCGCTGGCGGGCATCGTCGCGGCCGGGATCAGTCTGGTGTTCGTCGCGACCGGGCTGCAGATCGCAGTCTACGGTCAGACGGAAGCGCATCGCGCGATCTACTGGACGCACGTCATCTCCGGAAGCGCCGCGTTGCTCGCGGTCGTTGCGCACATCGTGCTGCATTGGGCTGCGTGGCCGGCGTCGCGTCCGACTCCGCGTCCGAAGCTGTTCTCGCTGAGCCCGGTCACCCTTCGCTGGTCGCTCGGGGCTGCGGCGATCGCGCTCGTGATCGTCACTTTCGGCGCTGGCGCTCATGCTTTGCTGCCTTCGCCGTATCACGATGTCGCGGCGATTCAACCCTACGACTTGTCGCGCTACGGCCCCGATCCTTTCGAGCCCAGCAAGAACAAGACGGCCAGCGGCGGTTTCTACGACGCGCGGCGCCTCGCCGTCTCCGATGATTGCGGCACGTGCCACACGGACATCTACAAGGAGTGGCGCAGCTCGATTCACGCCAAGGCCGGCGCGGATCGCGCGTACCAGACCAACGTCAATCTGCTCGCGACCAAGAAGGGAATCGAGGCGACGCGCTATTGCGAAGGGTGTCACGCGCCCGTCGCGATCATGAGCGGTCAGTTGTCGAAGGGCGGCCGGCTCGACACGTTCGGTCACATGCGCGAAGGAGTTGGCTGTCTCGGTTGTCACGGCATCGACAAGATCAACAGCACCGCCGGCGTGGCCAGCTACACGCTGCGTCCGCCTGCGCCGTATCTGTTCGCAGGCTACGACAATGCACTGGCGCGCACGCTCAATCACTATCTGGTGCGACTGAATCCGGCACTGCATCGCCGGGAGATGGCGCGCTCGCCGCTGCCGCAATCGGAGATGTGCTCCGTCTGCCACGCGCAGTTCATGGAGAAAGTGATGAACGACTGGGGCTGGGTGAAGATGCAGGACGACTACATCTCCTGGCTCAACGGTCCGTTCTCCGGTCAGTCGAAGCACACGTTCGCGCGCGGCGACGTTACGCGTTGCCAGGATTGTCACTTCGACAAAGTGCTCGCCGACGATCCTTCGGCCGATCAGCACGGCCTCGTGCGCTCGCACCGCTCGCTCGGCGCGAACACGGCGATTCCGCACATCGACGGCGATGACGAGCATCTGCGTCTGACGGCGCAGTTCCTGCAAGCCAACAAAGTGACGGTCAGCATCGACAAGCCGACGCGCGGCGACAATGCTGTCCGCAACGATCGATACGTGGCGCCGGACATCGCGCATCTCGGCGAGTCGCTCAGTTATTACTATCTCGGCGAGGAAGCGACGATCAACGTCGTGGTGTCGAACATCGGCGTCGGCCACGACTTCCCGGGCGGCACCAGCGACATCAACGAAGCGTGGGTGCGCTTCGTCGCAACCGACGCGCAAGGCACGCCGATCTACGAAAGCGGCGCCGTTGGCCCGGACGGTGCAGTCGATCCGCAGGCGTACTTCTATCGCTCGATGGCCGTCGACAAGAGCGGCGAGCTGGTGTGGCGCCACGATCTGTTCCGCATGGTCGGCGACAGCTACAAGAAGGTCATCGAACCCGGCTCGGCCGACGTCGTGACCTATCGCGTGAAGGTGCCGGAGTGGGCCAAGAGCCCGATGAATCTCTACGCCGTCGTGTGCTATCGCAAGTTGAACGACCGCTATGCGAAGTGGGCGCTCAAGGACGAGCACATCCGTCTGCCGATCGTCGACGTGGCGTCGGACACGCTCAAGGTGCCGTTGCGAGAGAAGACCGAAGTGGTTGCAGGTCAGCTCGATCGCCGGAGCGAATCGTGAGCGCGCTGTCATTCGAACGTGTGCGGCTGGGGCTGGCGGTCATCGCAGGCGTGGCCGTGTTGGCGTGGCTGTTCCTTCACGATGGCTCGCGATCGCAGCCGCCTGCTGCGGGCAGCGCGGCCGCCGACCATGTCTCGTTCGCTGACGAAACACTCGCGCTCGGCGTGCTCGCCGAGCATCGGCAGGGCGACGATCATCTGACCGGCCTCGACGAGACGCTCGGGTCCGGCGCGTGCGCGCTCGACTACGACAACGACGGCTGGACCGACTTGTTCGTCGTCAACGGCTCCGGCGACACGCGGTACTACGGCCGCCGGCATTGGTGGCAGAGCAAAGCAGGGCATTCGCTGCTGCACAACCGACACGGAACGTTCGAGGACGTGTCGGGCACTGCACTCGCAAGTCAGTCGATGCGTGGCTTCGGCTGCGTCGCGGCGGACTTCGACAACGACGGCTACACGGACCTATTCATCACCGGCTTCGAGTCGAGCCAGATGCTGCGCAATCTCGGCAATGGCCGTTTCATGGACGTCACGCAGGCCGCGGGATTGGAAGGCCACGGTTGGGAAACGGCGGCGGCCGCAGCGGATGTCGATGGCGACGGCTTGCTCGATCTGTACGTCGGCCGGCTGGTCGAGTATCACAAGGAAGCACGGCTGTACGAGCCGGGCAGTCAGTACAAGCAGGACATCCCGGGCACTTTCAACTCCGCGTTGTATCCGGCGCAGGCGAACAGTCTGTATCGCAACCTCGGTGGTTTCCGCTTCGAGGATGTCGCGACGCGCGCGGGGGTCGCCAATCCCGACGGTCGCACGCTCGGTGCGCTGTGGGTCGACTTCGATGACGACGAGCGTCCGGATCTGCTGGTTGCCAACGCGGCGGGAACCGGCTCGACAGTCGCGTTTCACAACGATGGCAATTGGCGCTTCACGCAACTCGGTGCAGAAACGCGTCTGCAATCGGGCGCCGGTGCACGTGCGCCGACGCTCGCCGATCTCGACAACGATGGTGTGCCGGAGATTCTGATGACTGCGACGAACGGTGCGCAGTCTGCTCTGTTCGTGCGGCAGGGCTCGCTCGGCTCCTCGAGCCCCGAGTTCAACGATCGCGCGCGGCGCTGGGGCTTCGCCCGCGACGACTACTCGGGCTTCTCGCCGTGGAGCGCAGTCGCCGCCGACTTCAACAACGACGGCTGGCTCGACGTGTTCGTCGGCAACGGCCTGGCGATCCCGGACCCGGACGTGCCGCGCCTGACGACCGGACAGCCGAAGCAGCTTTGGTTGAATTCGCGGCGCGGCGAGCTGCTGGCGCAGGCGTTTCCCGCGATGGCGCCGCTCCTGGAGAAGCAATCGGCACGTGGCGTCGTCGCTGCCGACTTCGATAACGACGGGGACATCGATCTCTACGTCACGCACAACAACGATCTCGGCCAGTTGCTCATCAACGAGTCGGGTGCCGGTCCGCATTGGGCCAGCGTGCGGCTGGTCAACACCGACGGCAACCGCGACGCGATCGGTGCGCGCGTGGAGCTGGTCACTGATTCCGGCCGCCAGTATCGCTGGCTCGCAACCAGTGCGGCATTCTTGTCCGGCAGCGAGCGGCGCTTGCACTTCGGCCTCGGTCCGACGGCATCGATCGAGCGTGTCATCGTGACCTGGCCGGACGGCAAGGAATCGACGTTCCGCGACATTCCAGTCGACCGCGAAGTGACATTGAGCCGCGGCGAGCGCAAGCCGCAGGTCCAGGACAAGCCCGAACCGCTCCTCGCGGGCAACTATGCGTCGCTTGCGCATGGACGTGAGCCGGCACTGCGCGCCGACTACATTCGCCTGCTCGTCGAGGCGCGCGGTTTCGATGCTTCGATCGGGGAGATCCGCGCTGCGCTTCACGATCCCGACGAGGCCGTGCGGGCTGCGAGCGTCGAGGTGCTGTCCGCGAACCAGAGCGCTGCCTCGCTCGCGGCGCTGCTCGACGCTTTCTCGGACGACGAGCCGGCAGTCGTGCTGGCGGCCATCGATGGCGTATGTCGACACGAAGAGGAGCGGGCAACGCGCTGGTTGCTGCGCTTGTTCGCTCACCCGGAGCCTGCCGTGCGCGCGAAGCTTGCCGATTGCTTCGCGTACTACTTTCACGAGGAAGAGGCGGTCATTTACCGCAAATATCTCGCGCTCCCTTACCTGATCGAGGCGCTTGACGATGACGACGAGCCCCTGCAGATCGCCGCAGCTCGCGCACTCGGCAACGCCGAGCGCTTTCGCGGCGTGCATCCGCTGCTGAAGCTGGCCGAGCGTACGCCGACTGCGAACGTGCGAGCGGAGGCGATCCGCGCGATCGGACTCATCCGCGACAAACAAGCGACGCCTGGACTGCTCGCGATCCTGCGCGACCGCAAAGCACAGGCGGAACCGAGCACACTCGCGCAATTGCTCGTGGCACTGAAGCGTCTGGACTACCCGGCGCTGCCAACTCTCATGCAGGACTTCGGCGCGGGACGGGGACCGTTCGCCGGCCTGTCGCTCATGGCGCGACTCGATGTGTTGCAGGAGACGTTGAAGTCTGAGGACGGCGTGGTGCTCGCGCGTCAGGACATCGCCGCCATGGCGCGGCGCATGTGCGACAAGGCGGCCGCTGCATCGGACGAGGCCATGCTTCTCAAGGCGATCGATGTGCTGCGCGAAGCGGCGAGCCCGGAATCCATCCGCGTGCTCACGCAACTGGCAGACAGCGGCAAGAGTGCGTCGATCAAGGCGGCCGCGCTACACGCGCTCGTCGTGGTCGATCCGGCAAAGGGTGCTTCATACGTAGAACGTGGGCTCGGCTCCGCGGACCCCGAAGTCGGCGTGCAATTGCTGGCCCGCTTGCGAGGAACACGCGTCGAGCTCGGCGATCGAGCGCTGCTCAGCGCATTGGCCAGACCGCAACTGGCGCCCGACGTTGCGACAATCGTGCGTCGCGTGCGCAGCCAGGCTGGAGCTGCAGCCTTGTTCGAGCTGGCTGCCAGCACCTCGACGCCGTTTCCAGCTCGCGCAGCCGCGCTCGATGCGCTCGCGCGTTCGCCGTTCAAGTTCACTCTGCCTGCGGAGCTGTACGCCACGACGAAGCCCGAGCTCGCGCAAGCGATGGTGCGATATGTGTTCAGCCAACTGCCGTCGCTTCTGGTATCGCGCACGCCGCCGCCGGTCGTGACGCGACTGCTGGAGCAGCGCTCCGACCCGGTGCGACTGGCGACGATCGATGCGCTCGCGGAACGCCGCGAGTTCTGGGCGAAGAACAGCATCCTCGCGGTGCTCAAGAGCAGTGCCGGAGTCAGCCTGCGCGGACACGTGATCGAGCTCATCGCACGCGGCGAGCTGGAAGGCAGCCAGATCCTCGAGCTGATCGCCACCGATCGCAACGATCCGCTGCGGCTGGAGGCGCTGCGTCGACTCGAAGGTCGCCCGGGATCCTCTGCTGAGCAACTGCTCATGCAGGTGTTGCGCGATGGATCGGAGGAGCCGCACGCGCGCGTCGTCGCTGCTCACCGTCTCGTTGGGAGGCTCGGGCCGGAGGTGCTCGCACTGCTCGAGCGCTCGACGTGAACGCTCAGCGCAGCGGTGGCCACCAGTATCGCAACTCCGGCACGCTCAGCTCTTGTGCGACGGGCCGACGCGCAGCCTCCACGATCTGGCCGCCTTGCCGCTCGTAGAAACGGCGAGCGACGTGGTTACGCTCGACGCACCACAGGTGCATTGCCGTGCCCGTTGCAACATCAGCAATCCATTCGCGCGCGGCATTGAAGAGCACATAGCCGATGCCAGTCCCTTTCGACGCGGGACTGACATGCAAGTTGTCCAGCCGTGCGCCCCACTGCGGCTCTGCGTCGAGCAGCACACAGACGAATCCAAGGAGCTCGCCGTCGCGCACGGCCTGCAGCACCAGCCTGCGGCCAGGCGCTACGTTGGCGAAGCGTGAAGTCCAGAACTCGAGGCGGTCCGCCACGACGTGCTGGTCGAGATACTCGTCCGACAGCATGCCGCGATATGCGGTGCGCCAGCTCTGCGCATGCAACCGTGCGATGGACTCGACGTCCTGTGCGCTCGCTGCGGTAAGAGAGATGGGACTCATCCTGCGGCGATTCTACATCGCGTGATGACGTGCAATCGTCTGCTCGCTCAGACGCAGGAAGCGGGCCGCGTTGTTGTACAGGATGTCGCGCTTCTGCACCGGCGTGAGGAAGGGCGCCTGCTCGATCATCTCGATGGATCCTTCGATCACGCCGGGCCACAGGCCCGGATCGGAACCGAACATGATCCGATCGCCGAAGCCTGCTTCGACCAACTCCTGCAGATAGCGATAGAACGCCGCGCGCGGCTCGCCGCTCACGATTGCGGAGATGTCGACGTACACCTGCGGGTGCGTGAACAGCACAGCTCGCAGATCCGCGATGAACGGATAGCCCGCGTGCATGATGTAGACGCGCAGACGTGGATGACGGACGAGCGTGTCTTCGAGTCCCAACGGACTGCTGTTGCGCGCCCGATAGTTCGGACTGCCGTTGTAGGGATCGCCCGGACCGCCGGGTCCCATGTGGATGCCGACGGGAACGTCGAGCGATTCCGCGAGTGCCCAATACGGTTCGAGCCGCGCATCCCCGGGCGCGATGCCTTCGTATTGCGCCATGACTTCGCCGAGCACATCGAGCAGTCCAGCCGCGCGCAATGCCCGAAGCTCCTCCGGCGTACGACGCTTGAGGCGGCCATCGGCAGTCCCGTGCAGGATCCGCAAGTCGCTGCCGACGATGATCCTGTCCGGAGCAGCCGCCTTCCAGGTAGCCATCGTATCCGGCTCGCCGCTCACCATGCCGATGATGTTCCGCTTCTCCATTACCGCCAGCGTGGCGCGCATGAACTGCTCAGCGTTCGTGACCGCGACGAGCGGATGGGGGCAGGGCACACCGGCATCCGGCGGCACGCAAAGCTGCGGCAGCTCCGCGCCGGAGTAATCGCCCTTTCTCGCGTGCAGGTGCATGTCGATGATCGGCTCCCTGGCTTGGGCCGAGTCCCAGGTCAGGGACAAGCAGAGCGGCAGCGCACAGAGCAGCGCACGGGAGAATGCATGCATGGCGCCTATTCTAGAGTCTGCTCAGCTCGCGCGAGCCTGCTCCCATGCGATGCGGCAACGGCTATGCATGTGCAGCTCGGCTCGCGCTGCAGACTCCGCAAACGACAGATCGAACGCGATCTCGTCCTGCCGCACCAGCAACTGGCACACGCAGCACGGTTCGTCCCGCCCGGACCCCGCCCAGCTCACGGCCGGATCGCTGCAGGGCAGCTTTCCCGAAATCAGCAATCGCCGCGCGCGCTCGCGCAGCACGCTGGCGTCGATGTCTGCGACTGTCATGGGAGCCTCCGAAGCCCTTTCCTGACCGGCTTGCAGGAAATACGATCCACCTCCCATGTTTATTCCACGAATGGCGAGCCCGCAGGGATCCATTGCCAGAATTCGTAGGCACCGAGCAGCCGCGGCGAGAACATTCTTTCCGACATCGCCACCATGGGAATGTGCCCCTTGCCGTTGAAGTCGGCGAACAATTGCGAGCCCGTGAGCGACACCGTGAGCGTGCGGAAGTTGAACGGATTCGGTCCGTCGAAATCGTAGACGCCGACATACTTCGCGAGCAGCTCCGGCGGGACGCGAACCTTCTTCTCTTCTTCGGTGCGGCCGACCAGGTGCGTTCCGTGATGTGCAGCCCTTCCGAATGCGGATGGCCGCCGAAGTCGAGCCAGCTCAAGTCCTTGAAACCTTGCGATCGGTCAGCCATTACGCGTGAGCGGTGAAGCTGCAGGCAAACAGTGTTATCCCGCGACAATCGTTGTTATGCGCATGGCGCTCTCCATCCCACGAAGGCGCAGTATGTGCTTTACCTCGGAGCTCGACCATCTGGCGCATGACCTGAAATCCAGCCATCAACGACAACATGATGGCCGCCCGATCACTTTGGTTGAGTGCACGAGGAGCCTGCTGGATTAGAATTGCGCGATCCACGCCAGGAGCAGCGTATGACAGTCAAACGTATCCAGGTCGGGCCCCGCATGAGCCAGGCCGTCGTTCATGGCAACACCGTGTATCTCGCCGGCCAGGTCTGTTCGGAAGCGGGCGCGACCACGGTCGCGGCGCAGGCGAAAGTGATTCTCACGCAGATCGATCGCCTGCTCGCGGAAGCGGGCACGAGCAAGCAAAACCTGCTGTCCGCGACCATCTGGTTGAAGGATATGAGCACCTTCAAGGAGATGAACGAAGTCTGGGACCAGTGGGTGGTGCACGGCTCGACACCGGCGC
Source organism: Steroidobacteraceae bacterium (assembly GCA_035275145.1). GTDB lineage: Bacteria > Pseudomonadota > Gammaproteobacteria > Steroidobacterales > Steroidobacteraceae > Steroidobacter. Next base: position 11,754 of record DATENH010000241.1, read on the forward strand.
GCGCGACAGTCGAGGCACGTCTCGCCGGACCGCAGTACCTGATCGAGATCGCCGCGATCGCTGCAATCGGCTAGAGCAAACCCAGGCTCAAACGTCCGGGCCAGTCTGCGCATCCAACAGGGACACCACGAGACCTGGCAGTTCGCATGCGAGCTTTGGCGATTGTTTTTCTGGGGCTTCCGCTGTGCGCCCTCGCACAGCGCGCTGACGACAATGCGGTGAAATCCGCAGACGATGCGTTCGGTACCAGCGTCGGCAACGAGAGCATCGGCCTGTACCAGCCCTTCGAAGTGCGCGGCTTCAGTGCCGTCGATGCCGGTAATGTGCGGCTGGACGGGTTGTACTTCGACCGGCAAGCGGACCCGATCACGCTGCTCGTACCGAGCAGCACGATGCGCCTTTCGTTCGGCAACGTGTTCGACAAGTTCGGCTGGCGCACCAATGCATCGGAAGTGTTCGTGACGAACGCGCCGCGGCGCCTCGCGATCACGTTCGCCGCGGATTTTCCCGGCAACTAGCCGACTTCGAACGCGAGCGGGCGCGGTGGACCGTCGTTGCACGTCCCTGCGGGACACGAGGTGACCGCGACGAGCAGATCCATTTCCGCGCGCAGCACCATCGAATCGCCCTTGCGGCATTTCGGCGGCAGGATCTTGAGCCGTCCGTCGGGTTGCGCTTCGACGTGCATGAAGAAGTTGAAGGCAGTGCCCGGCACGCGATCCGGCTCGATGCCGAAGTCGCGCAAGGCCGCCCGCAGGTTGTCCGTGCAGTTCGCGTGGTAGCCGGTCACGCCGTATTGCATGTGATACATCTCGACGCTGCAGGAGGCGTATAGAAAGTCGTGCCGGCCGACGTCGTCCGAGACGATCGTGAGCATCGGGTTGCTGAGGTCGGACCACAGCACGTCACCGGTCGAGAGCAGGATCTTGCCGTTGTAGTCGAACGAGCGGCCGTTCGAGAGACGCTCGCGTCCGTCCGCCGACAACGCCATCAGGTCGCCGGTCTGGCCGCCCTCGATATCGATGAGCCGCAGGTGCTCGCCGCGCGCGAGCTTGATCCCGGCGCCGCCGCCGGGAGAGATGAGGTGTCGGGTAACCATTTCAGATGATCAGCTTTTCCACTTGATATTGCAGCCGAGGCTCGGCCGCTGGGTCGACGACACGGCAGCGCCGTTCAACAGTGCGTCGCACGCTGCGCGCAGATCTTTTCCGGTCGGCGTACCCCGGCCGGGCCTGCTCTCGTCGAACTGACCGCGATAGACGAGCTTGCGCTGCCTGTCGAACAGGTACAGGTCCGGCGTGCACGCAGCGTCGTAAGCCTTGGCGACGCTCTGTGTCGGATCCAGCAGGTAGGGGAATGTATACCCGGCGCTGCGCGCTTCCTCCGCCATGCCTTCCGGTCCGTCTTGCGGATAGGCGTCGGTGTCGTTCGAGCAGATCGCGACGACTGAAATTCCCTGCGGCTGATAATCGCGGGCGAAACGAGCGAACTCGTTACGCATGTGTTTCACATACGGGCAGTGATTGCAGATGAACGCCACCACCAGCCCGCGGGCGGCGGCGAAATCTTCCAGCGTGCAAACCTTACCGTTGAAATCGGTCAGGCGGAAAGCCGGCGCCGGCGTGCCGAGCGCGAGCATCGTCGATTCAGTTGCGGCCATGCGGGGATAGTACTCCCGAGGCCGCGCGTAGGTTAGAGGCCGAGTGTCTGTTGCTCGGGTGGCGGCGGCTCGAGGCTGACGCCTTCGAGCTCCAGCATTCGCTGTTTGGTGGCAGATCCGCCCGGTGCTGAGAAACCGCCGAGCTTGCCGCCGGCCGCGAGCACGCGATGACAGGGAATGATCAACGGCACGGGATTCTTCGCCATCGCCTGGCCGACGTTGCGCGCAACTTCCGGTCCAGCGCCGACTTGCTTCGCAAGGGCGCCGTACGTCGTCGTCTGTCCCCAGCCGATGCGGCGTGCAACGGCGTAGATCTGGTTGAAGAACTCGTCCTGACCGCCGAGATCGAGTTGCAGATCGGAGAAGTCGATTTGCTCACCATCGAAGTAGCGCTTCGCCGCGTCTACTGCAGCCATGATGTGAGCCGGCGGCGAACCGGGCGCAGCATTGGCCACTCGGCGGCGCAGATTGTGCTCGGTCGCCTCGGCAGTGCTCGACGGCAGCATGAAACGCGTGATGCCGGCACCGCTCCACGCGATCCCGCAGAAACCGGCGGCGGTCTCGAACACGCAATAATGCTGGGGGGTCTGATTCATGGTTCGCACTCTAAGCGCGCATGCCTACCGGAACAATCCGATTCTTGTGATTCAGACCAGCCGCTGGCGGAGCGCAACCAGCACAGCCTTGGTGCGGTCGCTGACTCCGAGCTTGGCGAGAATGCTCGAGACGTGATTGCGTACCGTGCCCTCGCCGAGCCTGAGCGCGGTGGCGATCTGCGTGTTCGCGAGCCCGTTCGTCATGAGACTCAGCACCTCGCGTTCGCGCGCGGTCAGCGGATCGGCGGCGGACAAAGGCGGCACGCGTATGTTCGCAACGTTCGTCAATGGCGTCAGCGCGGCGTGCAGAAATGTGCCGCCGGCCGCGACGGTGCGAATGGCTTCGACCAGCGTGTCCGGAGTCGTGCCTTTCAGCAGAAAGCCTCGCGCGCCGGCGCGGATGCCGCCGATCAGCGCTGAGTCGTCTTCGAACGTCGTCAGCAGCAAAGTTGGGGGCAACGCGGATTCGCGCGCCAGCGCCGCGAGCACTTCGACACCGTTCAAGCGCGGCATCCGCACGTCCAGCAGCAGAACGTCCGGTTTGCATTCCATGACCTTCGCGACTGCCGCTTCGCCTTCCTCCGCTTCGGCGACGACCGAGATGTCTTCGAACAGCTCCAGCAGCGCGCGCAAGCCGCCGCGA
>DATENH010000242.1:0-12572 GCA_035275145.1 Steroidobacteraceae bacterium
CGAGCGCCTTCGTCGATGGCTCGATGATCCGCGGCATCAAGGAGCACCTGTTCGCGGTGCTGCGCGACATCGTCTACATCCACGATGCGATTCTCGGCACCAGCCGCTTCGACCTGACCGATTCGGCGAGCATCACCAACGCCGTCTATCACATCCTGCGCAACGCGCGGATTCTCGACTACCGCGGCAAGCCCGACCTGGTGGTGTGCTGGGGCGGCCATTCGATCGGCTCGACCGAGTACGACTACACCAAGCGCGTCGGCTACGAGATCGGCCTGCGCGCGCTCAGCGTCTGCACCGGTTGCGGACCGGGTGCGATGAAGGGCCCGATGAAGGGCGCGACGATCGGCCACGCCAAGCAGCGCATCCGCGACGGCCGCTACATCGGCATGACGGAGCCCGGCATCATCGCCGCCGAGCCGCCGAACCCGATCGTCAATCAGCTGGTGATCATGCCGGACATCGAGAAGCGCCTGGAGGCGTTCGTGCGCTGCGCGCACGCGATCGTCGTGTTCCCGGGCGGCGCCGGCACGGCCGAGGAGATCCTGTACCTGCTCGGCATCCTGACGGACCCGGCGAACGCCGATCAACCGCTGCCGATCGTCTTCACCGGCCCGCCTTCTGCTGCCGAGTACTTCGGCAACATCGACCGCTTCATCGCAGCGACGCTCGGCGCGGCCGCGCAGAAGCGCTACAAGATCGTCATCGGCGATCCGGCGCAGGCGGCGCGCGAAGTGCTGCGCGGAGTGGAGGCGGTGCGCGAATACCGCCGCACCAAGAGCGACGCGTACAACTACAACTGGCTGCTGCGCATCCCGCCGGATTTCCAGCGGCCGTTCGAGCCGACGCACGCAGCGATGGCGAAGCTCGACCTGCACCGCAATCTCGCGCCGAACGTGCTGGCGGCGAATCTGCGCCGCGCGTTTTCCGGCATCGTCGCCGGCAATGTCAAGGAGCACGGCATCAAGGCGATCGAGGAGCGCGGACCGTTCGAGCTGCACGGCGAGAAGGAGCTCATGCGACTCATGGACGAGCTCCTTTCCGGGTTCGTCGCGCAGAAGCGCATGAAGCTCGCCGGCGAGTACCGGCCGTGCTATCGGCTGGTTGCATGACCAAGGTCGCGCTCAAGTATCACTTCACGTTCCCGGACTCGCGCGAGCGCACTTTCGAGCTGGAGCTCGATCGCGATACGGCCGAGCTGACTTCGCCGACCCAGCCGGATCCGCCCGCCTGGACCGAGCTCGGTTTCCATCAGTGCACCGGCTGCCCGTTCGAGAAGAGCAAGGTTTCGCATTGTCCCGCGGCCTTGCATCTGTCGACCGTGATCGACGGCTTCACTGACCTGGTCTCGTACGACAAGGTGCGAGTGGAGGTCGAGTCCGACGAGCGCGCTGTCGTTGCGACGCTGTCTGCGCAGCAGGCGCTCGCGTCCTTGATGGGATTGATCATGGCCTCGAGCGGCTGCCCGCGCACAGCAGTGTTCCGCCCGATGGCACGTTTCCACCTGCCGTTCTCGAGTGAATCCGAGACTGCGTACCGCGTGGCGGCGATGTACCTGGTCGCGCAGCACTTCATCGCGCGCGAGGGTGGCAAAGCGGACTTCGCGTTGGACGATCTCGGCCGCGTGTATCGCGGCGTGCATGCTGTGAATCGCGGCATGGCATCGCGCCTGCGTGCAGCGACTCGTCAGGATGCGATCGTGAATGCGATCGTGCTGCTCGACGTGTACAGCAGTCTCGTGCCCGCGGCGATTCACGACATCCTCGCCGAGATCAAACCTGCGTTTGCAGCGCTGCTGAACGAAACGCCGAGCGCGTGACGCGTGCACGCAGTGTTGCGCACGCAACGCTGCGACGAAAACAATAATCGATAACGGCCTGTTAAATAGACTCGCGGAATTCCAATTGGCAGTGTGCCGAGCGAGAGGCTTGTCGCACTAACGCGACCACAGCAGATCGCTGTGAAGCAGTTCCTCACTTAATCCGGCAGCGAGTCGATACGGTGCTCACTACAGGAGAGGGCAGCACCGATGTCAGAGCACAAAGGCGATGAGCTCAGCGCGACTGGATCGCATCGCGTATGGACTGGCGACACCGCTGGTTCGCACGTGCGCGCCGGCGCGCCGCGCGATCCGCAACGCAACTGGCTCGACCGCGCCCACGGCAGCAGCGCGCCTGCGAGTCAGCCGACGAATTCGCGCCACGCAGCGATCACGCGTTCGCTGAACAGCTGGTCGAATTACAAGAGCTGGACCGACAAGGTCCGCAGCAACTGGGACAAGGACAAGGACAAGGGCGGCAAGTAAGCCGTTCAATCGGCCGCGTGCGATTGATCGTCGCCGCCGGCCGGCATCGTTGCCGGAGCGGTTTCGCTGGCGGCCGGCGCCACGGCCGGAGCAGCCAGCGGCGCTGCGATGGGATGCACCACCGCACTCACGACAGGAATCGCCGGATCCGGCGCCGTAGCCTGCACTGCATTGAAATTCGTCCCTGACGTGATCCCCGGCGTGCCCGGCGGGATGTGCAGCGGCCTGCGTTGTGCCAGCCAGCCGATCAGCGGCAGCCACTGTTCCATGTCTTCCCGCACCTGGTTCGGCTTCATCTCGAACAGGCCCTGGCCCGATTCGGCGACGCGGATGTAATTCTGGGAATCGCGCAGCGTCGCCACGACCGGGATGTTGAGCGTTTCCAGAAATTTCATCAGCGATTTGAAGATGAGCGTGTTCTTCTTCACGCGGTTCGCAATGACCGCGATGCGTTGCTCCTCGCGGCGGATCTTCGCGACCAACAGCAGGTTGGAAATACATTTCGCCGCCGCGTGGATGTCGATGTCCGAGGGCAGCACCGGCACGAGCACGGCCGTCGCATTGCGCGTGATGTCTGGAAGCAGCTGCGATTCGACCGCCGCTGCGGTGTCGACGACCAGTCGCTCCGTATCGAGCGGGACCCGAGTGGCGAAGCTGCGCGTTACGCGCGAGTTCCGCTCGTACGCTGCGATACCGTGGATCGCCGGCTGACCCTTGGCGCGCTTGCTGAGCCAGCGCGTGCTGGAGCCCTGCGCGTCCAGGTCGAGCAGCGTGGGCTTGAGCCCGCAGACGGCGAAATAACTGACGAGATTGACTGCGATCGTGGTTTTGCCCGAACCACCCTTAGGGTTGAGGAGAACGATCTTCTGCATGCGGGCCGCACGATCCGATTTGACAGTGGAAGCCTACGCAGCGGTACGAACCGCTGCAAGCGAAGGTCAACCGTGACGAATGAACATTGTCCCCCGACAGTCTGTTGCGCAGAGTTAACTCACCTCCGCCCGAGCACCATAGTCCGAACGCTCTGGGGCTCTTAAGGCGAAAGTGCACTCCGCCTGCAGTGTGACGATGTTCACTCTTTGGAGTGGCAAACGCTGTGAGTCGTCTCACATCCCGCCCGGATTCTAGTGCGTAGAGTCGTCGCGGACTTTACGGGGAAGCGTGCATGGAATTTCTGTTGCTGTGGGCCGACGAGCTGGACGATGCGCTGGCAGTTCTGCGTCACTACGCGCCGCGTATCCTGGGTCTGATCGTCGCCCTGGCGCTGTTCGCCGCCACCGGCTTCGCGCTGGTCTACGCACCGCACGTCACCCTCGGCGCGGCCGCCGTGGTCCTCTCCGCCACGCTGTTCGAGTCCCTGCGCCGCCGCCGGGCTCGCAACGCTTCCGACCGCAGCGAGTAACACACCTTCCTTCCTGTGTGGGTCAGGCTTTGGCCTGACTGCGTTGTCTTGCGCCTTGAATCCCGTTCTCGGGTCCCCATAAGCGCCCGCGTCCCCTATTATTCGGCACTTTTCACGGCGGGCAGGGAGGGATCGAGATGAGCGACGCGGCGCAGGCGCAGACCCAGGCGCAGACGATGGGCTTTCAGGCGGAGGTCAAGCAGCTCCTCAAGCTGATGATCCATTCGCTGTACAGCCACAAGGAAATCTTCCTGCGCGAGCTGATTTCCAACGCTTCTGACGCACTCGACAAGCTGCGTTTCGAGGCGCTGGCGCGTCCTGAGCTGCTCCAGGGCGGCGGCGAGCTGGTCATCTCCATCGATGCCGACCCGACGGCGCGCACCATCACCGTCACCGACAACGGTATCGGCATGAGCCGCGAGGAAGCGATCGAGCATCTCGGCACGATTGCCAAGTCTGGCACCGCCGAGTTTCTCGCGCGCATGACCGGCGATCAGAAGCAGGATGCGCAGCTGATCGGCCAGTTCGGCGTCGGTTTCTATTCTTCGTTCATCGTTGCCGACCGCGTCGACGTCTATTCGCGCCGCGCAGGCCTCGACGCCGCGGCTGGCGTGCATTGGCAATCGAGTGGCGACGGCGAGTTCAGCGTCGCGACCGTGGAGCTGCCGGAGCGCGGCACGCGCATCGTGCTGCACCTGAAGGAAGGCGAGCAGGACTTCGCCGACGCCTATCGCATCCGCTCGCTGGTGCGAAAGTATTCCGATCACATCGCCTTCCCGGTGCGCATGCATGCGGAGAAGGAAGACAAGGACGCGGCGCCGGAGTACGAAACCGTCAATCACGCGCAGGCGCTGTGGACGCGGCCGCGGACCGAGGTGAAGGACGAGGAATACAAGGAGTTCTACCGCCACATCACGCACGACTTCACCGATCCGCTTGCCTGGTCGCACGGCAAAGTCGAAGGCACCAAGGAATACAGCAGTCTGCTTTACGTGCCGGCGCGCGCGCCGTTCGACCTGTGGCATCGCGAGGCGGCGCGCGGCCTCAAGCTTTATGTGCGTCGCGTCTTCATCATGGACGATGCCGAGCAGTTCCTGCCGCTATACCTGCGCTTCGTGAAGGGCGTGGTCGATTCGGCCGACCTGCCGCTGAACATCTCGCGCGAGATGCTGCAGCAGGATGCGGCGATCGACGGCATGCGCACCGGCCTGGCGCGGCGTGTGCTCGACCTGCTGGCGAAGATGGCAAAGGACGAGCCGGAGAAGTACGCGTCGTTCTGGAAAGAGTTCGGCACGGTGCTGAAGGAAGGCCCGGCCGAGGATCACGCCAATCGCGAGCGCATCGCGAAGCTGCTGCGTTTTTCCAGCACGCATGCCGACAAGATCGAGCAGGACGTCTCGCTCGAAGACTACATCGCGCGCATGAAGCCGGAGCAGAAGGACATCTACTTCGTGATTGCCGACAACTTCGCCGCCGCGAAGTCCAGCCCGCATCTGGAAATCCTGCGCCGCAAGGGCCTCGAGGTGCTGCTGCTGTCGGATCGCGTCGACGAGTGGCTGGTGGATCACCTGCGCGAGTTCGATGGCAAGCAGCTGCGCAACGTCGCACGCGGCGAGCTGGACATCGGCGCGATTCAATCCGAAGAGGAAAAGCAGCAGCGCGAGACGCTCTCGAAGGAGCATGCCGCGCTGGTCGAGCGTATGAAGAAGTCGCTGCAGGAGCGCGTCAGCGAAGTGCGCGTGACGAATCGCCTGGCCGATTCGCCGGCGGTGCTGGTGCTCGGCGCGCACGATCTCGGCGCACAGATGCGCCGGATCCTCGAAGCTGCCGGGCAAAAGGTGCCGACGAGCAAGCCGGTGCTGGAGATCAACGTCGAGCATCCGCTGCTGCAGAGGATCGAGTCGACGACGGAAGACGCAGCATTCGACGACCTGTCAGTGTTGCTGTTCGAGCAGGCGACGCTCGCGGATGGCGGGCAGCTTGCCGAGCCCGCGGCCTTCGTCCAGCGCTTGAACCGGCTGCTGCTCACGATGCATTGAGGTAATCTGCCGACCTTCGCGCCCCGCATCGGGGAGCTCGAGGAGGCACGATGAAAGCGTTACCGGCCGTGGCGATGTTCGCGATGGTGCTGCTCGTGGCGGCATGCGGCAGCAAGCAGCCGGCGCCCCAACCGACGACGCCGGTCCCACCGCCCGCCGAGCTGCAGAAGATCGACATCGTGAAAGGCACGGGCGAGGGCATTTCGCAGGGCCAGGTCGCAGTCGTGCATTACACCGGCTGGCTCTACGATCCGGCCGCGGCAGAGCAGAAGGGCGCGAAGTTCGACAGCTCGCGCGATCGCGGTCAGCCGTTCTCGTTCACCATCGGCCACGGCGACGTGATTCGGGGCTGGGACGAAGGCGTGCAGGGCATGCAGCCCGGCGGTCAACGCCGGTTGGTGATACCGCCTGCGCTCGGGTACGGCGAGGTCGGCGCGCAGAACGTGATCCCGCCGAACGCCACGCTGGTGTTCGACATCGAGCTGTTGAAGATCGACGAGCCGAAATAGCTCCCAAGTTAATTCATGTCACGCCGGGGTTGAGGGAGTAGGTGCCGACGAGCGTCGCCTCGGCGAGCACGTGACGCTTGATCGCGTCCAGTACTTGCGGTGCGGTGAAATCTCCTTCCACGCCCACACGCTCGACACTCAGCGCGTACAGCGTGAAGTGATAGCGATGCACGATCATGTCGTTCCACGGCGGACACGGACCGTCATAGCCGCGATACGTGCCGGCCATATCCGCATCGTTCGCGAACCAACCCGTGTAGTCGTTGACGCCCTGACGCGCACCGCGCGGCCCGCGTAGCTCCTTCTTGCCGCCCGCGACCACGCCGTTCGAGCATTCGCCCGCGGCGATCTCGGACACGCTCGCCGGAATGTCCACCATCGCCCAGTGATAGAACTTGCCCCGCGGCAGGCTCGCAGGCACGACGCGGCCTTCCTTGTTCACGTCGTCGGGTTTCGTCGGCACGTCGCCGTCGACGCAGATCAGCGCGTACGAGCGCGTCTGCGCGGGTGCGCCGCTCCACTTCAGGTGCGGGTTGTGATTCGCGGCGAGACGTATGTGCAGGACCGGGTCCGGCGCACCGAACGCGAACTGCTCGGGAATGGGCTGATTCTCGAGGAAGCTGGCTGAGGTGAGCTTCATGATTTGGTCCTCTCGTCGTACTAATTCTCTGTCGAAAGCGGCCAAGGCCCTTTCGACTGCCTGCATGAACACCGGGCGTGGCGCGATGTTCCCTCGTGTAGTATCGCTCAAGGATGTCCGCCAATCTGCTTCGTCCGACCGCTGAACGCTTGACGATCGCCGGCCCTGCCGGGGATCTGGAAGCGCTGCTGGAAACTCCCGCCGATGCGGACGGCTCGCGGGTGGCCGTCATCTGTCATCCGCACCCGGTCTACGGCGGCACGATGACGAACAAAGTCGTGCACGTCCTTGCGAAGACCTGCAACGAGCGCGGCGTGCCGGCCGTGCGTTTCAACTTCCGCGGTGTGGGCGCAAGCGCCGGCGCCTACGACGAAGGCGCAGGCGAGACACAGGACGCGCTCGCGGTGATGGACTGGGCCTTGCAGCGCTTCCCCGGTGCGACGCTGTGGGCCGCAGGATTTTCCTTCGGTGGCGCAATCGCCGTGCGCGCGGCGGTGGCGCGCAATGCGCAACGACTGATTACCGTCGCTCCGGCGGTGCATCGTTTCGCAGTCGACGGAGCGGAGCTGCCGCGCTGTCCGTGGCTGCTCGTGCAGGGGGATCGCGATGAACTGGTCGACGCGGGCGAGATCCAACGCTGGGTGGCTACGCTCGAGCACCCGCCGCAACTCGCGTTGCTTCCGGGCGTCGACCACTTCTTTCACGGGCGGCTCAACGAGCTGCGCAGCGTAGTGCTGGAGTGGCTGGATTCGACCCGGGGCGGACGCATGATCGAGCACTTGAAGCGAATTTTCGCGGGCCAGCCCGCGGCGCAAGGGCTCCTGGAGCAGCGCGAGCCGCACGAGCTCGCAACCGCTGCACTGCTCATCGAGCTGGCGCGCTCGGATTTCTCCGAGTCGCAGGTCGAGCTCGATGCGATTCGCAAGCTGTTGCAGAAGCGCTTCGGCCTGGACGCGGACGCTGTCGAAAAGCTGCTGGCGGAAGCCGGGCGGCGCGCCGACGACGCGGTTTCGCTGCACGAATTCACGCACCGCCTGAATCGCGAGTTGCCGGAGAGCGAGAAGCTGGGGATCGTCGAGATGCTCTGGCGCGTCAGCCAGGCGGACGGGCACATCGACAAGCACGAAGAGCAGTTGATCCAGCGCATTGCCGGACTGCTGCACATCTCGGACCGCGATCGCGTGCGCTTGAAGTTGAAGGTCGTCGTGGCCGACCGGCTCGACGACTAAGAGAGGCCGGGAGGTGGGCGCGTCCCGACCGGAACGCGCGCCACGCGATGAACTGGATCAGTTCACCATTTCCTTGAGGTTCTTCAGCGCCGCGATGCGCACTTTCTTGCTGGCCGGCTTGGCCTTGAACATCATCTTCTCGCCGGTGAACGGGTTGACGCCCTCGCGAGCCTTGGTCGCCGGCTTTTTCACGACCTTCATCTTGAGCAGGCCCGGCAGCGTGAACAGTCCCGAGCCCTTCAGGCTCTTCTTGACCACTCCGCTGAGCGATTCAAACATATCGGAAACCTGCTTCTTGGCAAGGCCGGTGTCTTTGGAAATCTGAGCGAGGATTTCCGACTTGGTCGGCGCTGCGTTCTTTTTCGCCATTTCTAATCTCCTGTACGTATGTAACGAGTCGCGCCGTCTGCCGTCTGTGGGGAGAGGAGCGGTCGCGGGAACCTCAAAGGCGCGCGGGAAAATAGCACAAGATTCGCCGCGGATTAACTAGCGCGCCGACTTTTTTTGCCTGTTTTTTCAGGGTCGGAACGCTTTCCGTGCGCGCGTGCGTCAGGTCGTGACGAACTCGCGCGTGAACTTGACTGACAGCGGCGCTTGCGTGCCGGCCGGCGTGACCGTGATGTCGAACACCAGGATCTCGGTGCCGCTGATCGAAACTTCGCCGATGTAGTAGATCGCTTCGCCTTCCAAAACACGTCGCAACTCAAGGTCCTTGAGCTGCTCGTTCAAGTTGCGTGCAGCTACCTTGACCTCGGCTTCCACCGGCTTGTTCGGCGCTCCCGCTTCCTTGTGCAGCACCGTGACGTTGAGCATCACGCGGTTCGTGCTGCGCTGAATTCCGTAGTCGCGCGCGATCTGCGGGCTCAGCGCGTCGGTGCGCACTGCGTTGTAGTGGACCTCGTAGCTGCCGAAATCGCGGAACGACTCGTCGCTCGGCTGCGCAGTTGCGACCTTCTGCTGCGAGGAAGAGTCGCAGCCGCTTGCCAGCAGGGCACAGCCTACGAGCGCCGCGGCGAGAGTCCGTGTGGCTGATAGCACCGACGTTTCTCCCTTCTAGCAGGCAAATAGAGCGACCGGGCAAGACTATGCGCCGCGCCCGGCGGGTTCAATAGCCCGGCGCCAGCAGGTATTCGTTGATGGCGATGTACAGCGCCCACAGCGCGATGATGACGAACGCCGCGGAAAAATCGATGCCGCCGAGCGGCGGGATCACGCGCCGCACCGGCGCCAGCAGCGGCTCGCACAGGCTGGAAACCAGCGCCGACGCGGGGCTGTACGTCCCGGGCGCGACCCAGCTCAGCAGCACGTAGAGCAGCAGCGCGAACGTGTAGAACAGCAGGATCGTGCCGAACAGGCTGCCCAGCGCCACCAGGAAGAACTGCGGCGGCGTCATGACCCACGGATACTGACGCAGCGACCAGAGAATGCCGGTCGCGAGCAGCTGGACGATCACCAGCGCCACGATCGACGCAGTATCGACCTTGCCCATCGGCGGCAGGAGCTTGCGTAGCGGCAGCACGACACGATTGGTCAGGCGGATCACGGCCTGCGACAGCTGGTTGCGCGCGTCGGCACGCGCCAGCGGCAGCAGCACGCGCAGCAGGAAGATCGTGACCACCAGTTGCAGCAGCGCGCCGACGACGAAAGTGATTGCTCGCATGGAGGCGTATTTTGACTACGCCGGCGCGAGAGTCCAACAACTGCTTATTTGCCCGAGCCGAATTCGTCCGCCAGCTCGGCCGCCCGGCGGGTAGCGGCTGCCACGGCCGCGTCGAAGGCCTCGCGAACGCGCCGATCTTCGAGAACCTGCAGCGCCGCCGCCGTCGTACCGCCCTTGGAGGTGACTTGCTCGCGCAGGACGCTTGGAGGCTCACCAGCCGCGTGCGCCATCGCTCCGGAGCCATAAGCAGTCTCGATGGCCAGCTTGCGGCTGACATCGGCGGACAGCCCCTGCGCGACTCCGGCGTGCTCGAGCATCTCTATCAATAGAAAGAAGTAGGCCGGTCCGCTCGCAGAGACGGCGGTGACGATGTCCATGTGCTGTTCGCGTTCGAGCCACAGTGTTGCACCGACTGCGCCGAGGATCTGCTCCGCCTCAGTGCGTCGCTGAGTGGAGACATCTTCCGTCGCGTACAGCCCAGTCATGCCGCAGCCCTGCAGCGCAGGTCGGTTGGGCATCGCGCGCACGACTGGAATGCCCGGCAACCAGCGTCGAATATCCGAGGCACGAATGCCGGCGGCAACGGAGATCAGCAGCGGACGCTTGGCGGCGATCGACGCTCGAATGCCGTCCGCAGCGCGATGCATCTCCTGCGGCTTCACGGCCAGCACGACGATGTCCGCATCGCGCGTGGCCACTGCGTTGTCGTCTGTTACCCGAACTGCGTATTGCGCACGCAGAGCGTCGAGCTGCGCCGGCATCGGGTCCGCCACTGAGATCTGCTCGGCGCGCCAGCCGCGTGCGAGCAGTCCTCCGATGAGACTGCGCGCCATGTTGCCGCCGCCGATGAATGCGATGTTCACCCTCTCTCCCCAAAGATCGCCGTCCCGATGCGCACACAGGTGGCACCGGCAGCGATGGCTGCTTCGAGATCGCCGGACATGCCCATCGACAGCGTGTCGAGCGGCATCCCTTGTTCGCGCAGCTCCCGGGCGCACTCTGCCAGCTCGGCGAACAATTGCCGCTGCGCCTCGAAGCCTTCGCGCGGCGGCGGGATGCACATCAGACCGCGCAGCTGCAAACGCGGCAACTCCAGCACGCGGCGCGCCAGCGGCGCGAGCTCCGTCTTGGAGATTCCGCCCTTGCCGGGCTCATCGGCGAGGCGCACCTGGATGCAGACGTTGAGCGGCGGTGCATGCGGGCTGCGCTGCTCGCTGAGACGCACGGCGATGCGTTCGCGATCGAGTGTGTGCACCCAGTGAAAGTGCTCGGCGACGACCCGCGTCTTGTTGGCTTGCAGCTGGCCGATGTAATGCCAGGTCAACGGCAGGTCGCTCAGCGTGGCCAGCTTCTCCAGCGCTTCCTGCACGTAGTTCTCGCCGAAGTCCTGCTGGCCGAGCTCGGCCACGGAGCGGACCGCGGCGGCGGGCTGTGTTTTCGAGACGGCGATGAGGCGCACAGTCTGCGGATCGCGACCGTACCGCATTGCAGCGGATGCGATACGGTTCCGGGTTCTCGCGAGTCGCTCACGTACATTGCTCGCGCCCGCGCCGCCGGCCTCATCAGCCGAAAAGTGCGGACCAGTTAACATATTGAGCTCGACATCGCTCCGCTATACTCAAGACCCGTTTTGCGGGTCCGTGCCTGCGCGCATCGAAAGAGCCGCAGGAGTCTTTTCAAGGTAGGAATTCATGCCGGTCGACATTGCGCAGCTGCTGGCTTTTGCCGTCAAGAACAACGCGTCCGACCTGCACTTGTCAGCGGGCGTGCCGCCGATGATCCGTGTCGACGGCGACATGAAGCGCATCAACATGCCTGCACTGACCCACAAGGAAGTGCACAGCATGGTGTACGACATCATGAATGACAAGCAGCGCAAGGCATACGAAGAGTTCTACGAGACCGACTTCTCCTTCGAGATTCCCAAGCTGGCGCGCTTCCGCGTCAACGCCTTCAACCAGAGCCGCGGCGCCGCCGCGGTGTTCCGCACGATCCCGTCGCTGATCATGTCGCTCGACGACCTGAACGCGCCGAAGATCTTCAAGGACCTGGCGATGCAGCCGCGCGGGCTGGTGCTGGTCACCGGCCCGACCGGCTCCGGCAAGTCGACGACGCTCGCGGCGATGGTCAATTACGTCAACGACAACAAGCCCGATCACATCATCACGATCGAGGATCCGATCGAGTTCGTGCACGAGAGCAAGCGCTCGCTGGTGAACCAGCGCGAGGTCCATCGCGACACGCTCGGCTTCAGCGAAGCATTGCGCTCGGCGCTGCGCGAAGACCCGGACGTGGTGCTGGTCGGCGAAATGCGCGACCTCGAGACGATCCGCCTGGCGCTGACCGCTGCCGAGACCGGCCACTTGGTGTTCGGCACGCTGCACACGAGCTCCGCCGCCAAGACCATCGACCGTATCGTCGACGTGTTCCCGGCGGCCGAAAAGGAAATGGTGCGGACCATGCTGTCGGAGTCGCTGCGCGCGGCGATCTCGCAGTCGCTGCTCAAGCGCATCGGCGGCGGCCGCGTCGCTGCGCACGAGATCATGATCGGCACGCCTGCCATTCGTAACCTGATCCGCGAAGGCAAGATCGCGCAGATGTATTCCTCGATCCAGACCGGCCAGAAGGACGGCATGCAGACGCTCGACCAGTGCCTGCAGGAGCTCCTGCAGAAGGGCATCGTCACCAAGGAAGAAGCGCGCTTCAGAGCGCAGAACAAAGAGGCGTTCTGAGGCTGCGAAGACTCCGGAGACTACTGTGGAACGCGAACAAGCTATAAAACTGATGC
>DATENH010000243.1:0-6679 GCA_035275145.1 Steroidobacteraceae bacterium
AACGCGGACTCGAAGAACGAAGTGCGTCTGCGCATCAAGCTCGAGAGCAAGCGCGAGACCAAGCTGACCGACGAAGCGGGTGCCTCCTTGCGGATCATGGAAGAAGAGACTGAAGGCGTAATCGGAAGATAGTCATGGCCGCCGAAGGCGATTCGATCGACAACGAGATGAGCGGGGACGACCGTGGCGTCGTCCTCAATACCAAGCCGCTGTTCAAGCTGATGGTGGACAAGCGCGCCTCCGACTTGTTCTTCACCTCGTACGCGCCGATCAAGATCAAGATCGAGGGCCAGATCTTTCCGGTCAACAAGCAGATGCTGACGCCGGAAGTGGTGCGCCAGGCCGCCTACGGCCTGATGACGCAGGAACAGATCGACGCCTTCAACGACGAGCTGGAGATCGACTTCGCGATCTCGGAGCCCGGTCTCGGGCGCTTCCGCGTCAACGTGTTCCATCAGCGCGGCAATCCCGCGATGGTGTTGCGCTATATCACCGCCGACATGCCGCGGCTCGACGACCTCGGCCTGCCGGAGCTCCTCAAGGACCTGGTGATGCTGAAGCGCGGCATGTTGCTGATGGTCGGCGCGACCGGCTCCGGCAAGTCGACCACGCTCGCGGCGATGATCAACTACCGCAACGAGAACTCTTCCGATCACATCATCACGATCGAGGATCCGATCGAGTTCCTGCACTCGAACAAGAAGTCGATCATCAACCAGCGCGAGGTCGGCCTCGACACCAAGTCGTATGCGCGCGCGCTGCGCAGCGCCATGCGCGCCGCGCCCGACGTGCTGCTGATCGGCGAGATCCGCGATCGCGAGACCATGGAGTCCGCGATCATGCTGGCGGGCACCGGCCACCTGGTTCTTGCGACTCTGCACGCGAACAACGCGGCCGAGACGCTCGACCGCATCATCAACATGTTCCCGAGGGACCAGCACACGCAGATCTTCCTGGACCTGTCGCAGTACCTGCGCGCGATCATCGCGCAGCGCCTGGTGCCGGGTAAGAACAAGCGGCGCGCCGCGGCAGTCGAGTTGCTTATCAATACGCCGCACGTGCAGGAGCTGATCAAGAAGGGTGACGTGATCGGCGCGAAGGAAGCGCTGCGCACGAGCAGCGAGAAGGGCATGCAGCACTTCGACACGGCGCTGTACGAGCTGTATCGCGCGGGGCGCATCACGCTGGAAGACGCGCTGACGTACGCCGATTCGCGGACGAACCTCGAAGCGAAGATCAACTTCGGATAAGCGGGCCTGTAGGTCGGGCTTCAGCCCGACAATCCGTGCCGAGTTACAGAGTCGGGCTAAAGCCCGACCTACAGGTCTGGATACACCGCCTTCGCATCGAACACCGGCCCGTCCACGCACACCCGCTTCATCGCGGGTCCGTTCGGCGTCATCACCCGCACTGCGCAGCCGGCGCAGCCGCCTACGGCGCACGCCATGAACTCTTCGAGGGACACCTGACACGCAATCCCGAACCGCCGCGCCACCGCGGCGGCGGCTTTCAGCATCGGCGTGGGCCCGCACGCAAACATCTCCACTTCGCCGAGCGCCGCGCGATCGAGCGAGCCGAGCCAGACGCCGGCGAGATCGGTCACGTAGCCTTCATGACAGCCCGCGTAGCCGGCGAGGCTCGTCAGCCGGCTCGGGATGCCCCATTCGTCGAGCAGCGGCATGCAGGCGATGACGCCCTCCGGCATGCCCGGCACCAGGATGGTCGACGGCCGCGCACGGAATGGAAACGGAATCTCCGATCCCATCAGCACCAGCGGTTTCCACTGCGTGCTCGCATCTTCACGCAGCCGCTCGGCGAGGAACACCATCGGCGGAATGCCCACGCCGCCGCCGACCAGCAGCGTGCGCGGACGCTCCCGATGCGGGACGAAGCCATTGCCGATCGGGCCCAGCGCATTGATCGACTCGCCGACGCGCCGCGCCGCGAGCGCAGCCAGCCCCGGACCGACGATCTTGTAGAGCACTTCGATCGAGCCGCGATCCGGATGCGCGCGCATGATCGACAGCGGCCGGCGCATCGGCACCTGCTCATCGCAGCTCAGATGCACGAACGAGCCCGGCGTTGCGGCGCGCGCGCACTTCGGCGCCTTGAGCGTCAGCACGAACTGATCGCCGGCGAAGCGGTCGTGCGAAAGAACCTCGGCGCGCTCTTCGAAGATCGTGCCGCGATGGGGGCGTACCTGGGCGTTCATTGAAAGTGCCGCCGGCTCTGCACGTTCCGCGCGATCGTCGCGAGCACCGCCATGCGAATGGCCACGCCGTTGGCGACCTGTCGCTGGATCACCGACTGCGGGCCGTCCGCCACTTCGCTGGCAATCTCGACGTCGCGATTCATCGGTCCCGGATGCATCACGATCGCGCCGGGGCGTGCTTTCTTCAGGCGCTCCGAGGTGATGCCGAAGGCGCGGTGATAGGCAGCGTCGTCCGGAATCTTCGCGCCGCTCATGCGCTCGCGCTGGATGCGCAACGCCATCACCACATCGACGCCGTCGATCGCGCGGTCGATATTGTTGAAGCGCGTCGCGCCCGCAAACTCGCCCGCACCGGGCATCAGGTCGTCGGGTGCAGCGATGCGCAGCTCGGCGACGCCGAGAGTCGTGAACGCTTGCCACGCCGAGCGCGCCACGCGCGAGTGGCTGATGTCGCCGGCGATGAGCACGCGCAGCGGCGCGAAGTCGCCCTTGACCTGGCGCACCGTGAGCGCATCGAGCAAGCCCTGCGTCGGATGCGACAGATGCGCTTCGCCGGCATTCAGGATGGAGACGTGCGGCGCGACGAACTTCGCGACGTAGGCCGGCAGGCCCGGCTCGGCATCGCGCATCACCAGGACGTCGGCGTGCATCGCCTGCAGCGTGTAGATGGTGTCGAGCACCGTCTCGCCTTTCACGCGCGAGGAGGACTGCATGTCCAGGTTCACCACGTCGGCGCCGAGCCGCAGCGCGGCCAGCTCGAACGACACGCGGGTGCGGGTACTCGGCTCGAAGAACAGGTTGGCGACGGTGCGGCCCCAGAGACTCTGATCGCGCGCCGGCAGGTCGCCTGCCTCGCGCAGGTAGAACTGGGCGAGATTGAGCAGGCCGGTCAGTTCTGCGGCGGTCAGGCCTTCGAGCGTAATGAGGTGTCGCAGGCGCCCGTCGGCGTCGCGCTGCACGGATACGGCGGGGTCATGGGTCATGGGCGCGCATTGTAGAAGCTTCGCCTTCGCCTGCGAACCAGCGTTCCAGCAGGATTCGCGCCGCGATCATGTCGACGTCGGCGTGCGTGGTCCGGCCGCGCTTCAGCCCGGCGGCGCGTGCATCGCGCAGCTCCGCCTCGGCCTCGCGCGAGCTGAGTCGCTCGTCGACCAGTGCCACCGGCTTGTGGTATCGCGCCTGGAGCTCCGTCGCGAAGCTGCGCGCCGCAGGCGTCAGCGCCGTGGGCGTGCCGTCCATGTTGTAGGGCAGGCCGACAATGAGCTGTGCTGGCTGCAGGTCCGCGAAGACCTTGTCGAGCGCAGGCCAGGGGATGCCTCGCGCGCAATCGAGCGTCGAATGACCGCGCGCGGTACGGGTCAGCGTGTCGCCGGTGGCGAGGCCGATGCGGCGGGTTCCGAAATCGAACGCGAGGACCAGTTGCGGCGGGGCTGCGGGTGCGCCCGCCATCAGGCATGTCCGACGTGAGGGCTGATGGTGGCAAGGTCGATGCCGAGCAGGCGCCCGGCGGCGCGCCAGCGCTGCTCGTACGGAGTGTCGAACAGAATGCGCTCGTCGCACGGCGCCGTGAGCCAGGCGTTCTGCGCGATCTCGTTCTCGAGCTGCCCCGCGCTCCAGCCCGCGTAGCCGAGCGCGACCAGTGCCGTCTCCGGGCCACCGCCACGTGCCATGGCGTCGAGGATGTCGGGCGAAGTCGTGACCTGGATGCGCGAGGACACCTGACGCGTGTGTTCCCAGCTACCGCCGGTCTGATGCACGACGAAGCCGCGATCGGTCTGCACGGGCCCGCCTTGCAGGACCGGCTGGTTGCCGCTCACGCCCGGTGCAGTCGGCATTTTCAGCTGCTCGAATACATCCGCCAGCCGCATCTGCAACGGCCGGTTGATGATGATGCCGAGCGCGCCGTCCGCGTTATGTTCCCAGATGAAGGTGACCGTCTGCGCGAAGTTGCTGTCGGTCATCGCCGGCATCGCGATCAGAAACTGGTTCGTGAGGAAGTCGCCGGACATGGATGGAGGTTACAGCGGACCGCAGGACGCGGGTAGTGACCTGTTTCACTGCGTTCCGCCCAGGAATTGCCATTCATACGCAAATCGCAGCTCGTCGTACTGTTTGCTCAGCTCCTTCGGGAACGGGTCGAACGGCGAGGCCAGCCGCAGGATCGACAGCGCCGCCTGGTCGATCTCCTTACGCCCGCTGGACTTCTTGACGAGGACTTCGCCGAGGCTGCCGTCGCGGCGGATCGACACCTCGAGAATCGGATTCCCTGCGCCGCTGCGCGCGGTCTGCGGGAAGTTGAGCGTGCCCAGGCGCTCGATCTTGCGCCGCCACGCGTCGAGATACGGCGCCAGCTTCGACTCGCGCGTATTGGGAACGACCTCGAACGAGCCGTCGGCGCGCTTGCCGCGTAATCGCAGCGTATCGTCGGTCGCGTTGGTCGCGATCGGACGCGGCGTGGTCGGTGCGAGCGCCAGCGGCGCCTGCGCTTCCTGAGCCGGACGATCGTCGCCGCTGCGATACTCGACTTCGCTGCGCTCGCTGCGGCTGCTGAGTATCTCCGCGGACTGCTGGCCCGCAACCGCTTCGCGATATTCGTTGCTGTTACCGTCGGGGACGCCGGCTTGTTGAGCGGCGATTGCGGAGGACGCGGGATTTGCCGGACGCACGTGCTCGTCCGTCGTGCCGCTGCCTTGCTGATTGCGTTGCGCGAGATATTGCGCGCCGAGATTGTCCGCCGCGCGCGTGTCCTCGCCGGTGACGAGCAGCACTTCGATCGACGCGGCCGGCTGCTTGTCGAGCATCGGCACTGCGAACGTGACGCCGAGGATGACGATGCCGTGGAACAGCGCCGCAAGGAACAGCGTCGTCGTCATCCGATCCTTGACCGGCGCCGAGCCTTCCCGCGTTTCGAGCGGGAGCGGCGCGGAGTCGGGCGCGGGCGCAGTTGCGTTCATGTCCTCAGGCGTTTCTCGATTGCATCCATCAGCAAGCCCGCGATCTCCGTGCCGAACTGCTTGTCGAGCTCGCGCACGCCGGTCGGGCTGGTCACGTTGATCTCGGTGACGTAGCCGCCGATCACGTCGAGGCCGACGAACAGCATCCCGCGTTGCCGCAACGTCGGGCCGATCTCGCTGACCAGCCAGCGGTCACGCTCGTTGAGCTCGCGTCCCTGGCCACGCGCGCCGGCCGCGAGGTTGCCGCGGTGGTCGGATTCCTGCGGGATGCGCGCCAGCGCGTAGGGCGCGGGCTCGCCATCGATCACCAGTATGCGGGAATCGCCGGTGGTCACGATGTCGGGAATGTACCTCTGCACGATCGCGAAGCGCGTGCCGTACTCCGTCATCGTCTCGAACACGACGTTGGCGTTCTTGTCGCCGCGATCGACGACGAAGATCGAGCGCCCACCCATGCCGTACAACGGCTTGCAGACGATGCGCAGGTGCTCGCGCAGGAAGGCGTGCATGTCGGCCATGTCCCGCGTGATCAGCGTCGGCGCGCAGCACTGCGGGAACCAGGCGGTGAACACTTTCTCGTTCATGTCGCGCAGGCCCTGCGGCCGGTTCACGACCAGCACGCCTTGCTCTTCGGCGCGCTCGAGGATGTACGTGGTGTAGATGTACTCCATGTCGAACGGCGGATCCTTGCGCATCAGGATTACCCTGAAGTCCGCCAGCGGCCGCGTATGCGCCGCATCGAGCGTGAACCAGTCCTCGAGGTCGTTGCGGACGCTGACCGGGCGCACACGGCCATGCGCGACGCCGTCTCGGAGCCACAAATCGGGCTGCTCCGCGTACCACAGCTCCCAGCCGCGCTTCTGCGCGGCCAGCAGCATGGCGAGCGTGGTGTCCTTGGCCGGTTTGATCTCGTCGATGGGATCCATGACGACGAGCACGCGCAGAGGCGATTGAGAAGGAGTGAAAGGCATCGGTTCACCAAATCAGCGACGCACTTCACACCGCGGCGGCACGGCGAATTCCGCACCGAAAAGTCGGTGTGACGAGCTTCATAGTATAGAGAGGTGGGCGATGGCGGCCCTATAACCAATATGTTAAAAGTTCGCCGTGTTGCGCCGGGCCCCGTCAAGACTCGCAAGTACACGATTCCTAGCTCCATTTCGTACTTTGCGGCGCGCGAGGGAGCGGTGCGTGGATTCCGTGTGAGGTAGCGATGGAGAACCTAGCAACGAACCAGTCTGCCCGGCTCGCGGGCCTCAAGGTGCTGGTCATCGACGACAGCAAGACGATCCGCCGCACCGCCGAGACGCTGCTGTCGAAGGAAGGTTGCGAGGTGTACACGGCGGTCGACGGTTTCGACGCGCTGTCGAAGATCGCCGACCACCAGCCGGACATCGTGTTCGTGGACATCATGATGCCGCGCCTGGACGGCTACCAGACGTGCTCGCTGATCAAGCACAACAAGGTATTCCGCTCCATCCCGGTGATCATGCTGTCGAGCAAGGACGGTCTG
>DATENH010000244.1:0-24237 GCA_035275145.1 Steroidobacteraceae bacterium
TCGGTCTGCACATCCAGTGCGTGCGGGCTGTGCACCAGCCAATGGCCTCTCGATGTCGTAACCAGTTGCATGCCCGCAGCGCGCAGATGCGCGGCGAGTGTCGGCTCCAGCTCTGCCAGCTCCGCGCGCGCAACGCCGTTCGAACCGTGCAACACCACGGCCGTCAGCCGATCGAGCCCGGCCACGAAATGCATCGGCTGCAGATGCAGCCAGAAATCGCGCGCGGGCTCGGCGGTATCGCCGGTGCAGGTGACGGCTGCGCTCGGGTACTGCGCGTGATCATCGATTCCGAGCGAGCTCAGCAACGCGATCTGCCACACGCGCAAGCCATCGCTGGGCGGCGGCAGCGCGCGAATCGAGCCGCGACCGCCGAGCCGTGCGAGATGCGGCCAGCGCGAGCTGCGCTCGGCGATTGCCTGACGCCATGCCGGCGCGATCTCGGGCGCGATCAGCGTGAGAGCCTTGGTCATTCGCGCTATCGTAAGACGAATGAGATTGACGGACGACAGAACCGGCAGCGTGCTGCTCGTGCGCTCGTACGCGCCCGGCGAGGTGCACGTCGGCGACACGGTGCTGCAGCGAAGCTGCCTGATCAGCGCGGAGCGGCTCGTCGAGAACTGGCGTCCGCAGACGCTGGACGAGCTCACCGAAGCGGATTTCGAACCGGTGTTCGCGCTGCAGCCGGAGATCGTCGTGCTCGGCACCGGAACGCGGCAACGCTTTCCCGAGCCGCGGCTGCTTGCCGCGATCATGGCGCGCGGCATCGGCTGCGAGGTGATGGACACGGGAGCCGCCTGTCGCACCTACAACGTCCTCGTGAGCGAGGCGCGGCGCGCGGTGGCAGCATTGCTGTTGAAATGATGCTCCCAGCCAAGGTGGCCGGGAGAAGACGCGAGGGACTGAAGTTCGTTCGACCAACTCGTCGTTACGTGCTCTAAAAAGAGCCTCGCCCCGACGAAATATTCTTGTTGTTGTGTTTTGTTCTTCTTCGCGCTGTTTCCTCGAATCCCCCTCCGCCCCCGCGTCTTCTGCCGGTAACCCTGCGGTGCGTCGCCAAGCGACGACATTGGGCGCGGATGTTAGTCACACGATAGTGCAGAGCGCAACTACTAGTCGGTAGCGCAATCGCTTGGCAAGCTTCGGGCCAGACTCAGTCTCGCACTCAATTTGCACGCGTCGGTAAGAACGTTAGTGGATTCCCCGGCGTGCCATTGATCCGAATCTCGAAGTACAGCATCGGATCGCCGTTCGGACCCGGGCCCATCGTCGCAATCCGCTGCCCGGCGCTGACCGTCTCGCCTTCGCGAACAGCGACCGACTGCGTGTGCCCGTACGCACTGAGGTAGGTCGCGTTGTGCTTCAGGATCACCAGCTGCCCGTAGCCCAGCAGTCCCGAGCCCGTATACACGACGTTGCCGGCCGCAGCGGCGCGAATGTCCTCGCCGAGATGTCCGCTCACCGTGAGACCCTGCCCGCCGTTGGGACGCGTAGTCAGCGTCGCGGTGCCGCCGGTAACAGGCCACTGCCATTGCACCGGAGGCGCCGCCGGCGCGGGTGCGGTCTGCCGTGCAGGAGAAACTGGAGCTGGACGCGCCGCTGCGTGCGACGCGCGCGATGGATACAACTTCAGCACCTGACCCACGTGAATCACGTGGCCGGGACCGACTCCGTTCCAGCGTGCGAGGTCCTCCCAGTCCAATTTATGTCGCCAGGCGATCGCGTAGAGGGTGTCGCCGCGCTTTACGGTATAGGTGGATGCGCGCTCAGGCTGCGACGCGCAGCCGGCAAGCAGGGCCAGGATCAGCAGCGAACAGCGGATGGCAAATAGTCGAAGCAGAAGCGCGCGTCCTCACGTTGTGCCCTTCAACAGGGGCACGAAACTCACCTGGCCGAGCAGCTCCTTGTGCAGCTCGTCGCCGCGCCGGGTCAGCCGCAGCAGTTGCTGGCGGCCTTCCGGTCCCACTGGCGCGATCAAGCGGCCGCCGGGCGCGAGCTGCTGGAACAGTACCTCCGGAATCGCCAACGGCGCAGCCGCCATCAGGATGCCGTCGTAAGGCCCGTGCGCCGGCCAGCCCTGAAAGCCGTCGCCATGACGCAAATGAACGTTGCGAATGCCGAGTTCCTTGAAGCGCGTGCGCGCGCGCTCGAGCAGCGCGCTGATGCGCTCGACGCTGTAAATGAATCGCACCAGTGGTGCGAGCACGGCGGTCTGGTAACCGCAGCCGGTGCCGATCTCCAGCACCTTGCCGGGCGTGCCGCCTTCCAGCATCGCTTCGCTCATCTTCGCGACCACGAACGGCTGCGAGATCGTCTGGCCGTGACCGATGGGCAGCGCCGTGTCCTCGTACGCGCGCGTCGCGAGCGCCTCGTCGACGAACAGGTGACGCGGCACGTTGCGAATCTGATCGAGCACCTGCGCGTTGTTGATGCCCTGCTCGCGCAGCCGCTGAATGAGCCGCTCGCGCGTGCGCGCCGAGGTCATGCCGATGCCGGCGCGATTTCCCGGGCTCACGACGCCCTGCCCTGCAGCCACGCGCGCATGTCGTCCAGCATCGAATGTCGGGTCAGGTCGATCTGCAGCGGCGTCACCGAGACGTAGTTGTTCGCGACTGCATGGAAGTCGGTGCCCGGCCCGGCATCCTGGCCGACGCCCGCAGGTCCGACCCAGTACACCGGCCGGCCGCGCGGATCTTCCGCGGCGACGATGCGTTCCGAGCGATGACGGAAACCCAGACGCGTCGCCTGGTAGCCTTTGAGCGCCTCGTACGGCACGTCGGGCACGTTGACGTTGAGGATGGTCGCCTGATGCAACGGTTCGCGCTGCACGCGCAGGACGAGCTCGGTCGCGACGCGTGCCGCGGTCGCGAAGTGCTGACCGGAGCCGGGTTGCTGCACCAACGACAGCGCGATCGCCGGCAAGCCGAGGAAGCGGCCCTCGATCGCGGCAGCGACCGTGCCCGAGTACAGCACGTCGTCGCCGAGGTTCGGACCGTCGTTGATGCCGGAGACGACCATGTCGTGCTCTTGTTCGAACAGGCCCGAGATCGCGAGATGCACGCAGTCCGTCGGCGTGCCGTTCAACACGTAGTATTTGCGCTCGGCGAACGGCAACACGCGCAACGGCATGTCGAGGGTGAGCGAATTGCTGGCGCCGCTGCGGTTGCGGTCCGGCGCAACGACGGTGATCTCCGCGAGCTGCGCCAGGGCGTCGCTCAACGCGGTGAGCCCGTCGGCGCGATAGCCGTCGTCGTTGCTGATGAGAATCTTCACTGCGCGAAACTATACTGGTTCTTGGAGACGAACGCCGGAGCGAACGAGTGAGCGACGACGAGGACCGCGAGGCCCGCGCTTTTCGCGAAGCGATGCGGGACGTGCGACGCCTGACGCGCGGCGGCAAGGCGGAGCGCACCGGACCGAAGCCGCCTGCCAAGGCGCGCTTCACGCGTGCCGATCAGGTCGAGGTGCTGCGCGAGAGCCTGCAGCAGCCGCCGGACGAAGCAGTGCTTTCGACCGGTGACGAGCTGAGCTTCCGCCGCCCGCACATTTCCGAAGCCGTGCTGACACGACTGCGTCGCGGCGCGTACGTCGTCGACGGCGAGATCGACCTGCACGGCATGACCGGCGCCGAAGCCAAGGCAGCGTTGCGGAAGTTCATCGCAGAGTGCGTCGACCAGCGGCTGCGCTGCGTGCGCGTCGTGCACGGCAAGGGACGTCGTTCCGGTCCGCGCGGGCCGGTGCTGAAGAATGTCGTCAACCACTGGCTGCAACGCGCCGACGACGTGCTGGCATTCGGCTCGGCACGCGCCGTCGATGGCGGCAGCGGCGCGATTTACGTGCTGTTGAAAGGGAAGTGACATCACTCGTCGCCTTCCGGCGCCTCCTGCGCAAAGGCGTTCCCGATCAACTCGTGCAGCACCGCGGTCGCGAACGCGCCGCGGAACAAACGAAAGCGGAGTTGCACGACTTCGCCTCCGATCGTCCAGGCAAGACGGTCGACCCGGATGCGCAACGCACGGCGCTCCGCCTCCAGCCCCGCACCGCTCAGCCCCCGCGCGAGAACCTCGTAGCGCGCGACAACTTCCGCCTCGAGTGCCGGAACCGGCCGGGCCGACTCGCGTCCCCACATCGGGCCGGTCGGGTGAACATCGAGTGTCGCGCAGCGCTCTTCGAGTGCAGCGTCGATGACGTCGGCCACGAAGACGCTGCCGCTGCCGTCGAGATTGACGATCTCGCCCGGTAGCAGCCTGTCCCAGGTTCCATCGCTCACTCGTCGCGCGACAACAGCATTGAAGATGGCGGCGCGCGCTGCCGACAAGGCAAAGCCACGCTGCCAACGATCCGCCGGCGCAACGCCATCGGCGAACCACGCGAGTGCCGTGCGCAGATTGCCCGTGTCCCGGCCGAACCGCTGCGGACCGAAATAGCTCGGCACGCCCGCGACGCCGATGGCCCGCAGCCGTTGCTCCAGCATCTGCTGATCGCCACTGAACCCGCGCAGCGTGATTGTGAAGTCGTTGCCCTTCAGCGCGCCGCGCTTCAGCTTGCGCCGATGGCGGGCCGCGCCGATCACTTCGAAACCTTCGCCGGCAACGCCGCTCCACGACTCGCCGAGCGCCGAACGCGCCGGCACCGTGAACGATTGCTCCGCCACGGCGTCGCGATCCTTCAACCCGGCGAAGCCGACATCGCGCGGATCTAGCTTTGCGAGTCGCGCGAGCTGTTTGGCCACCCACAACGTGTTCGAGCCGCGCTTGCGCACCTTCAGCAGCAGATGGTCGCCGGCGCCGTCGGCCTCCCAGCCGAGCCATTCCTGCACGAGAAAATCTTCCGGCGTGGCGCGCAACTGCGCACGACCCGCCGGACCGCCGTGCGCGCACGGCAGCGTCGCCATCTCTTCGAATACGGTCACGGAGCTTGTATTCCCGTCGTCTGCTCGACCATGACGATCGCCTGGCACGCCAGGCCTTCGCCGCGGCCGATGTAGCCGAGTCCTTCGGTCGTCGTCGCCTTGACGTTGATGCGCGCCGCGTCGAGCCCGAGGTCGCTGCCGATGTTGGCGCGCATCGCATCCCGGTGGCGCCCGAGGCGCGGCCGCTCCGCGATCACGGTCGCATCGACGTTCACGACCCGGTAGCCGCGATCCTGCAGCAGCAGTCGCACGTGGCGCAGGAAGGTGCGGCTGTCCGCTCCTTTCCAGCGCGGGTCGCTGTCCGGGAAGTGCACGCCGATGTCGCCGAGTCCTGCGGCGCCAAGCAGCGCATCGCAGATCGCATGCAGCAGCACGTCGCCGTCCGAGTGCGCGAGCACTCCATGCGAATGCGGCACACGCTCGCCGCCGAGCATGACGTGATCGCCGCTCGTGAAAGCGTGCACGTCGTATCCCTGGCCGATGCGCAAACTGCTGCTCATGCTGCGCTCCATGATTCCAGCACCCGCGCGGCGCGTGCGATGTCTTCGGGCAAGGTGACCTTGATGTTGTCGGGGTCGCCGCGGACGAGCCGGGGTTGCAAGCCGAGCGCCTCGACTGCCTGCGCTTCGTCCGTCGGCGCGGAGGCGGAATCGCGAACGGCGTGCAGTGCCCGATCGAGAATGCCGTAACGGAACATCTGCGGGGTCAAAGCACGCCAGAGCGCCTCGCGCGAAACCGTCGCCTGCACGCGATCGCTCGCATCGGAGCGCTTGAGCGTATCGACGACCGGAGCAGCGAGCAGCCCGCCCACATCATCGTCCGCGAGCTCGTCGATCAAACGGCTCAAGTCCGCGGCGCGCAAACACGGGCGAGCCGCGTCGTGCACCAGCACCCAGTCGTCCTCGTTGGCGAGCGCAACGAGAGCGCGCAGACCCGCGCGCACCGAGTCGACGCGCTCGCTTCCGCCAATCGCCGTCGAGATCTTCGGATGGCGCGACACCGGCAGCTCGGACCAATGACGATCCTGCTCGGCCAGCACGACGACGATGCGCTCGCAATCGGCACGTTCGAGGAAAGGCGCAAGCGCCCATTCGATGACGGGGCGGCCGGCGAGCGGTAGATATTGTTTGGGCGGGCCCGAGCCGGCCATCCGTCGCGAGCTCCCGGCCGCCGGGACTATCACCCAGTGTTTACTGCGCCTCGGCACGGGGCGCGTCCTCAGGCGACACGACCTGGTAGAACGTCTCGCTCTTACCGACCATTCCCAGATCCGTACGCGCCCGCTCTTCGATCGCCGTCGTGCCCTTCTTCAGGTCCTGCACTTCGGCCGCGAGCGTGCGGTTGCGCTCGCGCAGGCGCGCGTTCTGTTCCTGCTGCGCGGAGATTTCCGTGTGCAGCCGCGCGACCTCGCGCACGCTGCCGTCGCCGAGCCACAGCCGGTACTGGAGCAGTACCAGCAGGATCAGCAGTCCGGCAGCGAGGAATTTCATGGCTTCAGCACGAGATGCTGGGCAGCGGCACCGGGAAAGCCTCGGCGCCCGCGTAGCGCGCCTCGCCTGCCAGCTCCGCTTCGATCCGCAGGAGCTGGTTGTACTTGGCGATGCGATCGGAGCGCGACATCGAGCCGGTCTTGATCTGCGTCGCGCTGGTCGCGACCGCGATGTCCGCGATGGTCGCGTCCTCGGTTTCGCCCGAACGATGCGAGACCACCGACGCATAACCTGCGCGCGTCGCCATGTCGATGGCGGCGAGCGTCTCGGTCAGCGTGCCGATCTGGTTCACCTTGATCAGGATCGCGTTCGCGATCTTCTTCTGGATGCCCTCCTGCAGGATCTTCGTGTTGGTCACGAACAAGTCGTCGCCGACCAGTTGCACGCGCTTGCCGAGCCGCTGCGTCAGCCCGGCCCAGCCGTCCCAATCGTCCTCGGCCATGCCGTCTTCGATCGTCACGATCGGATAGCGGCCGACCAGGCCTTCGAGGTAATCCGCGAACTGCGTCGAGGTGAACTTGCGATGCTCGGATTCGAGCTCGTAGATGCCGCCGGAATAGAACTCGGTGCTCGCCACGTCGAGGCCGAGGAAGATCTGCCGCCCGGCCTTGTAACCGGCGCGGTCAATCGCTTCGAGGATCGTTTCCAGCGCTGCTTCGTTCGAAGGCAGATCGGGCGCGAACCCGCCTTCGTCGCCGACGGCCGTCGACAGCTTGCGCTCGTGCAGGACCTTCTTGAGCGTATGGAAGATCTCCGCGCCGTAGCGTAGCGCCTCCGACAGCGAGGGCGCGCCGACCGGCAGGATCATGAACTCCTGGATGTCGACACTGTTATCCGCGTGCGCGCCGCCGTTGATGATGTTCATCATCGGCACCGGCAGCGTCTTCGGTCCCGGGCCGCCGAGATAGCGATACAGCGCCTGCTTGCTGTCGCGTGCGGCGGCCTGCGCTGTCGCGAGCGACACGGCCAGCAGCGCGTTGGCGCCGAGCCGCGCCTTCGTCTCGGTGCCGTCGAGGCCGATCATCGTCTTGTCGATGTCCGCCTGCGCTGCCGGGTTCTTGCCGAGCAACGCCTTGCGAATCTCGCCGTTCACATGGCCGACCGCCTTCGTCACGCCTTTGCCGAGATAGCGATGCTTGTCGCCGTCGCGCAGCTCGATGGCTTCGCGAGCGCCGGTCGACGCACCAGACGGTACGGCCGCGCGCCCGAGCACGCCGGAATCCAGGATGACGTCGGCCTCCACGGTGGGATTGCCGCGCGAGTCGATGATTTCGCGGCCGCGGATGTCGACGATCTTGCTCATAACAGACTTTCCTCGAACGGACGGGATTTGACGGCGCGGTCGAGCTGGACGAGCGTCGTCAGCAGCGGCTCCATGCGCGCGAGCGGCCACGCATTCGGACCGTCGGACAGCGCCTTGTCCGGGTCGGGATGCGTTTCCATGAATATGCCGGAGACGCCGGCAGCGACTGCGGCGCGCGCCAGCACCGGCACGAACTCGCGTTGTCCGCCCGAGGCAGTGCCCTTGCCGCCCGGGAGCTGCACCGAGTGTGTCGCGTCGAACACGACCGGGCAGCCGGTCGCACGCATCACCGACAGCGAGCGCATGTCGGAGACGAGATTGTTGTAGCCGAAGCTGAAGCCGCGCTCGCACACCATGATCTGCTCGTTGCCGGTCGAGCGCGCCTTGTCGACCACGTTCTGCATTTCCCACGGCGACAGGAACTGGCCCTTCTTGATGTTCACGGGCCGGTTCTGCGAGCAGACATTGAGGATGAAGTTCGTCTGCCGCGCGAGGAACGCCGGCGTCTGCAGCACATCGACCACCGAGGCGACCTCGGCCATCGGCGTGTCCTCGTGCACGTCGGTCAGCACCGGCAGGCCGAGTTGACGCTTCACCTCGGACAGGATGCGCAAGCCCTCCTCCATCCCCGGCCCGCGATAGCTCTTCTGCGACGAGCGGTTCGCCTTGTCGAAGGAGGATTTGAAAATGAAGGGAATGCCGAGCCGCGCCGTCAGCTCCTTGAGCTTGCCGGCGGTGTCGAGGATCAGGCCTTCGCTTTCGACAACACAGGGCCCCGCAATCAGAAACAGCGGCTTGTCGGGGCCTACGGTGAAATTGATCAGCTTCACTCTCGTAATCAGGCGCTTTGGGCTACCGGCATCTGCTCCTGGCGATACGCCCTCGCCGCCTTCACGAACCCCGTGAACAGCGGGTGGCCGTCGCGCGGCGTCGAGCGGAATTCAGGATGGAATTGGCTGGCGACGAAGAACGGATGCGTCGGCAGCTCGATCATCTCGACCAGGCCGTCGCGCGAGAAGCCCGAGAAACGCAGCCCTGCATTCATCATCTTCTGCAGGTAGCGGTTGTTGAACTCGTAGCGGTGGCGGTGACGCTCCTGGATCAGGTCCGAGCCGTAGATCTGGTGCGTGCGCGAGCCGTGCGACAGCCGCACTTCCTGCGCGCCGAGCCGCATCGTGCCGCCCATCTCGGACTTCTCGTTGCGCTGCTCGGTCGTGCCCTTCTCGTCCTGCCACTCGGAGATCAGCGCGATCACCGGATGCGGCGCGGAACGGTTGAACTCGGTCGAGTGCGCGCCGTGCAGATTCGCGACGTCGCGTGCGTATTCGATGATCGCGAGCTGCATGCCGAGGCAGATGCCCAGGTACGGGATGCGATTCTCGCGGGCGTACTGGATCGCCTGGATCTTGCCTTCGATACCGCGCTCGCCGAAGCCGCCCGGCACCAGGATCGCATCGACCCCGTCGAGGCAGCCCGTGCCATGCTTCTCGACGTCGGTCGCCTCGACGAACTGGATGTTGACGCGCGTGCGGGTGCGCACGCCGGCGTGGATCAGCGCTTCCGTCAGCGAGATGTACGAGTCGCGCAGGTTCACGTACTTGCCGACCATCGCGATCGTCACCGTCGTGTCGGGATTGGTCTTGGCCGCGACCACCTGCCGCCATTCGGAGAGATCGGCCGGCGGCACGTCGAGCCGCAGCTTGTCGACCACGATGTCGTCGAGCCCCTCTTCGTGCAGCAGCATCGGGATCTTGTACAGGTCGTCGGCATCGACGGCGGAAATGACCGCACGCTCTTCGACGTTCGTGAATAGCGCGATCTTGCGCCGCTGCTCGTCCGGCACCTTGGTCTGCGCACGGCAGAGGAGGATGTCCGGCTGAATACCGATCGACCGCAGCTCCTTCACGGAGTGCTGCGTCGGCTTGGTCTTGATCTCGCCGGAGCTCGGGATGTACGGGATCAGCGTCAGGTGCATGTACAGCACGTTGTTGTGCCCGAGCTCGACGCCCATCTGGCGGATCGCCTCGAGGAACGGCAGCGATTCGATGTCGCCGACCGTGCCACCGATCTCGACCATGCACACGTCCGCGTCGCCCGCACCCATGCGGATGCAGTGCTTGATCTCGTCAGTGATGTGCGGGATGACCTGGACCGTCGCACCGAGGTAGTCGCCGCGGCGCTCCTTGGCGATGACGCGTTCGTAGATGCGCCCGGTCGTGAAATTACTGTTGCGCGAGGTCGTGGTGCGCACGAAGCGCTCGTAATGGCCGAGGTCCAGGTCGGTCTCGGTGCCGTCGGTGGTGACGAACACTTCGCCGTGCTGGAACGGGCTCATGGTGCCTGGATCGACGTTGATGTACGGATCCAGCTTCACCATGCTGACCTTGAGGCCGCGCGCTTCGAGGATGGCGCCCAATGAGGCTGCCGCGATGCCTTTCCCGAGCGAGGAAACGACACCGCCGGTCACACAGATATAACGCGTCATCTTGAGCACCGTCGCGTGAGAGAGTTGAGCCGATGACCGTGAACGCTGGCGCGTCATCACCAGTCATCACGACGGGCGGACAGTCTATCTCAAGAAGTCACCATCGACCAGCGGTTAGTGCGACTCCGCGGCGATCAACTGTGGTCTCTCCTCCCACACGATGCGCAACGCTTCCTCACCGTCGCGCGCCGCGAATTCCTCCGCGATCCACAGATCCCCGACGGCGACGAGTTGCTCGCCCGCATAGATCAGCGGCACTCGATCGCGCCACCACGGCAGCACTCGCGCGTCCTGCAGGAGCTTCTTCAGCTTGCGATGGTGCGCATCGCCGGCCGGCTGCAGCTCCTCGCCGCCGCGCCGGAAGTGAACCTGCAACGCGCGCGGCACTCGCTCCGCGGCGAGCCCGCCAAGCGCGTCCCGCTGCGCACGCAGGCGGCCGAGCTGAGCAGGCAGTTCAAGCACTTGCGAGACATTCCACGGCAGGGGGTCAGCCGGCTCGAACACCGGGCGCTGGCGCATGCAGTACAGCAGCCCGCGGTGGCGGCGCACCTGTACGTCGTCCCATTCGACGCACGGCAGCCGGTCCTCGCGCGCGATCAGCAGATCGCGCTCGATCGTCGCGAGCTTGCGAGTGGAAGGCACGCGCATGCCGTGCTGGCGGATCCAGTGACGCAGCACATTGCGCCGGCGCGCCGGCGCCAGGCTCACGAGCTGACTCATGCTCAGGCAGGAACCGAGCGCGACGGATTCGAGGTCGGCCGCGGCGAGCACATCGAGCAACCGGCCCGCTTCGCGCAGATGCGCCGTCGAGCGAGTTGCGCTGTGAGCGGCGGCGGGCCAGCGCTCGCGCAACGCCGGCAGCACGCGATGACGCAGGAAATTGCGATCGAAGCTCGCGTTCTGGTTCGAGGGATCCTCGATCCACTGCAGCTGCTCGCTGCGGGCCCACTCTTCGAGCTCGGCGCGCGAGAAGTCCAACAAGGGCCGTGCGAGCCAGCCGCCGCCGAAAATCTGGACCGACGGCACGCCGCTCAGACCGCGCAGCCCGGCGCCGCGCATCAGCGCCAGCAGCATCGTCTCGAGCTGATCGTCGGCGTGATGAGCTGTGAGCAGCACTTCATTCGGCTTGAGGATTTCCCTGAGCGCGGCGTAGCGCGCGTCGCGTGCCGCTGCCTCGGGGCTCAGGCCCGGGTCCGCGGCAACCTTGACGACCAAGGGCACGAACTCGATCTGCAACGACAGCGCGACGCTGCCGCAATGCTGGCGCCAGTTCGCCGAATCCCGCTGCAGCTGATGATCGACATGCGCGGCGCGCATGCGGTAGTTCGGCCGATCGACGAGCGCGCGAGCGAGAGCGTGCAATAGAACGGTCGAATCGAGCCCGCCGCTGAACGCGACACACAGCTCCGCACTGGTTCGCGGGACCAGGCTTTCAACACAGGCGAGCAGTGCCGAGGGCGAGAACACTATCCCTCGCTATACACCCCATAGTTCCGCAACCGCTCCTGCCTCTTCGCCACCACCTGCTCCAGCGGCAAGGCCTGCAGCTCGCCGAGGTGCCGCAGCAGCGTGTCCTTGACCGCGTCTGCCATGACCTGCGGATCGCGATGCGCGCCGCCGAGCGGCTCCCTGATCACTTCGTCGACGATGCCGAGCTTGGCGATGCGCTCGGCGCTGACGCCCATCGCTTCCGCCGCGAGGTCTTTCTTGTCGGCACTGCGCCAGAGAATACCGGCGCAGCCCTCCGGCGAGATCACGGAATAGATGCTGTACTGGAGCATCAGCAGCCGATCGCCGACACCGATCGCGAGCGCGCCACCCGAGCCGCCTTCGCCGATCACGATGCTGACGATCGGCGTGCGCAGCGTCGCCATCTCGAACAGGTTGCGCGCGATCGCCTCGCTCTGGCCGCGCTCTTCGGCGCCGACGCCGGGATAGGCGCCGGAGGTGTCGATGAACGTGATCAGCGGAATCTGGAAGCGCTCGGCCATGCGCATCAGGCGCAGCGCCTTGCGATAGCCTTCCGGCTTCGGCATGCCGTAGTTGCGGCGGACGCGCTCCTTGGTGTCGCGCCCCTTCTGCTGGCCGACGATCATCACCGGCTTGCCGTCGAGCCGCGCCGGGCCGCCGACGATGGCGTGGTCGTCCGCGTACATGCGGTCGCCGTGCAGCTCCTGGAAATCCGTGAAGATCGAGCCGACGTAATCGAGTGTGTACGGCCGCTGCGGATGCCGCGCGAGCTGCGCGATCTGCCACTGCGTCAGGTTCGAGAAGATGCTGGTGGTCAGCGCCCGGCTCTTGGCGCGCAGACGGGCGATTTCGTCTGCGATGTTCACCTCGGCATCGCTCGACACGAACTTCAATTCGTCGATCTTCGCCTCCAGCTCGGCGATCGGCGCTTCGAAGTCCAGGAAATTCATGGCCATAGTCTGCGGTCGGCGATCCGGAACAAAAGAGCGCCGAACATAGCGGGCGCGGCACGGAAGGGCAAGGCGCGTTAACCTCTCGCCCCGATGCACCCCCTCTTCGAAATCCGCCGCGACCCGGTCACGGGCGAGCAATACCTGCAGACTCCACTCACCGGCCATGCCCTGCTGGACCAGCCGCTGCTCAACAAGGGCACGGCGTTCAGCGAGCAGGAGCGGCGCGAGCTCGGCCTCATCGGGGCGCTGCCGCCCGGCGTGTCGACGCCGGAAGTGCAGCTCGGGCGCATCTACGGCAACTATCGCCAGAAGACTTCCAACCTCGAGCGCTACATCCACCTGGTCTCGCTGCAGGATCGCAACGAGACCGCGTTCTACCGGCTGCTCAGCGAGCATCTGGTGGAGATGATGCCGATCATCTACACCCCTGTAGTCGGCGAGGCATGTCAGGCCTACAGCCGCATCTACCGGCGACCGCGCGGTCTGTACATCGCATATCCGCAGCGCGACTCGATCGATGCCGCGCTCGCGAACCTCGGTCCGCAGGACATCAGCATCGTGGTCGTCACCGACGGCGAGCGCATCCTCGGGCTCGGCGACCTCGGCATCGGCGGCATGGGCATCCCGATCGGCAAGCTGTCGCTGTACACGGTCTGCGCCGGCATCCATCCGGCGTCGACGCTGCCGGTCATTCTCGATGTCGGCACCAACAATCAGGAGCTGCTGAAGGATCCCCTGTACGTCGGCTGGCGTCACGAGCGGATTCGCGGCGCCGAGTACGACGCGTTCGTCGAAGCGTTCGTGACTGCGCTGGTCAAGCGCTTCCCGCGCGTGCTGCTGCAGTGGGAAGACTTCGCGCGGCACAACGCCGCGCGATTGCTGGAGCGCTATCGCGACCGTCTGTGCTCGTTCAACGATGACATCCAGGGAACGGGAGCGGTTGCGCTCGCTGTCGCGATGGCCGGCGCGGCGGCGGGTGGCTCGCGATTCGCCGACCAGCGAATCGTGTTGCTCGGTGCCGGCTCGGCAGCAGCGGGCATCACGCGTCAGCTCGTGACGGGAATGCGCAGCGACGGATTGAGTGAGGAGGAGGCGCGGCGCAGGATCTGGCTCGTCGACGCTCCCGGCCTGGTCCATTCGCGGCAGAAAGATCTCGACGCGTTCAAGAGCGAATTCGCGCGGCCGTTCGAGACGGTCGCCGATTGGGCGGGCGCGTCCGAGCGGATTTCTCTGCTCGAAGTGGTCAAGCGCGTGCATCCGACGATCCTGATCGGCGCGGCGGCGCAGCCGCAGGCCTTCACCGAAGAGATCGTGCGCGAGATGGCGCGGCACGTGGCGCGGCCGATGATCTTTCCGCTGTCCAACCCGACTTCGAAGGCCGAGGCGCTGCCGGTCGATTTGATCGACTGGACCGAGGGCCGTGCGCTCGTCGCGACCGGCAGCCCGTTCGACGATGTTCAGTATCGGGGCGGGAGCATTCGCATCGGCCAATGCAACAACGCCTATATTTTTCCCGGCGTCGGTCTGGGTGTGATCGCCGCGCAGGCACGACGCGTCACCGACGCGATGTTCATCGCAGCGGCGCGCACGCTCAGCGAGCTTGCACCGGTCCGCCGCGATCCCTCGCTCGCGCTGGTACCGCCTCTGCGTGAAGTGCGCGACGTGGCGAAGCGAGTCGCCGTGGCGGTCGCGGTCCAGGCGCAGCGCGATGGCGTCGCAGACGCTCTCTCTGAGGATGAGCTGATGCGCAGGATCGACGCGACGATGTGGACGCCCGACTACCTCCCCTACCGTCCCGCGCGTTAACCCGGCAGCGCCGAGGCTTCGTTAATAGTTGGCAGGCAATCCGCCAGCCCCGGGAGCTTCGATGCGCGCCGCTCGTCCGCTGTTCGTCTTGATCACTCTTTTCGCCGCTTTTGCGTGCACAGCCGCACAGGCGGGCTCGCTCGCCGACGTGGAGGTCTACGACCGCAGCACCGGCCGCTCGCTGCCGATTTACGAACACGACGGCCGACTTTATGTCGCAGGCGAGCCGCGTCATCAGTACGAGCTGCGCATCCGCAATTCGTCCGACGCGCGCGTGCTTGCGGTGACGAGCGTCGACGGCGTCAACGTGATCACCGGCGAGACGGCGGCGCAGCAGCAAAGCGGCTACGTGCTCGACGGCTGGGACTCGGTGCGGGTCGAGGGCTGGCGCAAGAGTCTCGACGAGGTCGCGACGTTCTACTTTACGCAGCTCGCCGATTCCTATGCGGCACGCACCGGCCGCCCGCATGACGTCGGCGTGATCGGCGTCGCGCTGTTTCGGGAGCAGCGGCTGTACAACGAACCTTGCTGCGTCACGCGTCGGCTGGACGACAATGCGCCGGCGCCGGCCGCTGCACCTGAGGCGAACGCCCAGGCCGCCGACGAGCCGACGCGCGAGCGTGATGCTTCAGGCGCGCGAGCCGAGCCTCGCAGCCAATCCAAAAGTGAAGCGAAGCTCGGCACGGGTCACGGGCATCGCGAAGCGTCGCCCGCGCAGTACGTGAACTTCCGCCGCGCGTCGTCGACGCCGGACGAAACGATCGTCATCTACTACGACTCGCGCAGGAACCTGGTCGCGCAAGGTGTGCTGCCGAAGCCGGAGCGTCCGTGGTACGCCGATCGCCGTCCCGAGCCGTTCCCGAACGGGTTCGTGCCGGATCCGTGACGCTTATTCTTCCGGCGCGGCTCCGCCGCCCATCTTGGCGAGATCCTGCTGATTGACCTTTTCGGTATTGAAGCGTGACAGCCGTTCGCGCATCGTCTTCAGCACTTCGGGCAGCGGTGGCGGCTCGTCCTTGATCCAACGCAACGGGTTGACCCGCGCGACCACGAAGTTGCGCAGGTACGGACTCACCAGTCCGCGCTCCTTCAACTTCGCCACGATCGCCGTGACCAGCTCGTCGAGCTCGAACACCTGCTCGGCATAACGCTCGTGCACGGTGAGCGCCTTCTGCAGCGACTCCGAGGAGAACTCTTCGAGCCGGCGCAGGATCGAGTGATACGCGCCGCCGGGGAAGTTGCCCTTGCGCTCGTAGCACAGACCGAGCGTCACCAGCGACGCCTCCTCGAGGTAGAACGAGAAGTCGCTTTCGGGCCGCTTCGCATCCTCCTCCACCAGGCCTTTGTAGATGCGGATGGCTTCGAGCGCGCGCTCGCGCAGGTTGTGCGCCTTCTCGGTGTTGAGCGCGAGGATCTGCCACGCGATCTCGCGCTTCGGCACGACCAGCGCGATGATCGACTTCGCGCCGAGCCGCCGCATCGCCTCGAGCCGATGCAATCCGTTCGGCGTCCAGAAGCCCTCCTTCGGCGCGGTGATCGCGATGACCGGATCGAGGAACAAGCCGGTCTTGTCGATCACGCCGGACAGCTTCTTGTGATGCGCGTCTGACAGATCGCGCTGGAACGGCGTCGGCTCGATGCGGTCGATCGGCAACGCGGCGAGCAGCAGCGGATTGCGGCCGAGCGGCTCGCAGTAGCTGCCGATCACCAGTCCGCCTTCGCGTTCGACGCGTGCTGCAACTTCTGCAGCGTCCGGCGGCAGCTCATCGAGCTTGCACTCGGCCGGCAACACTCCACGCGTGCGCGGCGCGGCCTTCTTCGGTGTCTTGCGGCGGGCCGGGG
Organism: Steroidobacteraceae bacterium; assembly: GCA_035275145.1. Lineage (GTDB taxonomy): Bacteria > Pseudomonadota > Gammaproteobacteria > Steroidobacterales > Steroidobacteraceae > Steroidobacter. The sequence goes on from DATENH010000244.1 coordinate 16,259, forward strand.
CCCGTTTGCGTTTAGCAGTTGTCTTAGCTTTTGTTGCCACCGCAATCTCCTTGATTCGTGCACTGCAGAGTAACCGGAACTGCCCATGCGCGCGAGGCGTTGCATCTGCGATGCGGGCGCAAAATGCGCCCAGGAGGTATGCATGAGAAACAATGGTGCTTTCCAGTCACCGCTCCGGAACCTCCGGAAGGACTTGTACGCCGTTGCCCGCGACGCCGAAGCGTTGCTCAAGGCGACGGCCGATGTGACCAACGATCGGGTGCAGGAAGCGCGCACTCGCACCGAAAAGACAGTGCGTGCGGCGATGGATACTCTTTCCAGCGATGAGCTGCGCAACCGAGTGCGTCGCGCAGCCGAGACCACGGACGAGTACGTGCGCGAGCGGCCCTGGGCGATGATCGGCACTGCCGCCGGCATCGGCCTGCTGATCGGTCTGCTGCTCCGGCGCGACTGATCCCACGAATCATCCTGGAGTCTCCATGTCCACGCACCAGGAGCAGGTCGAGAGCGCCATCTCCGACCCCACGCGTCACTACGCCCGGCCGATGGACGTCGTGTACGACGAATCGCTCGACCCCGAGGAGAAGCGCAGGATCCTCGAGTCGTGGAAGAAGGACGCCGAGCTGCTCTCGACCGCGCAGGACGAGAACATGAGCGGCGGCGAGCGGCCGCAGCTTCAGGACGTGAGCCTCGCGCTCACCGAGCTCGACCGCGCTCCAGGTTGAGCAGATTCGCCGGCGAGTACTGATCCGTCAGGACTCGCGCATTCGGATTCCAATCGCGCTCTTGCGTGAAGAGCGGCAGCACGTCTGCGGCCTCGAAGCCGTACGCCTTGAACGCATCGCCGAACTGTTGCGCCGTGGCGCGCAGCTCCTCCCGGTCCGGCAACGGACCGAGGCGCGTGAGGATGACGCGGTTCTCGCGTTTCAGGTTGAAGAACTTCTCGAACACCTTCTCGTAGGTCACCGACTCGTGCTCGTAGAGCCCGCTCGAAGAGAACGTGTTGGCTGCCAGCACGCCGCCCGGCGCGAGCAGCGCCTTCACTTCCTGCAGGAACTCCTGCGTGAGCAGGTGCTCGGGAATGTATTCGTGATCGAACGCATCGAGCATGATCAGGTCGTAGCGCTGCGTGCCGCGTAACGCGCGCTTGACGTAGACGCGTCCGTCGCTCTCGATGACGTGGGTCTTGTCGCTGGTCTTGAAATTGAAGTAACGGCTGGCGACGTGCTCGACGGCCGGGTCGATCTCGACGACATCGATCCGCGTGTCGGGCAGCAACTGGCGCAGGGCCCGGGGAAGCGTACCGCCACCCAGCCCGACAATCAGCACCGACTGCGGCCGCGGGTTCACGAACAGCGCGCCCAGCATCATCTTCGGATAGTTCATGACGAGGCGATCGGGGTGCCGCATGTCCATGCATGACTGGCGGCCGACGCGGCAATTGCGCGTAAAGCACATGCACCGCACGTCGCCGTTCTCATAGACCAACACTTCGCGATACAGCGAGCGCTCCGAATGCACCAGACGCTGTTCTGCGCGGGCGGCGCTCGCCGCACTCAACGTGAAAACGGCCAGCAGAGCCGGCAGCAGGAACGATAGCTTCATCAATGAATCTCGTTACGAGGGGCGCGCACGAACCCGGCGCACAGGCCGATGACCACGGAGATCAGCAGCAACCCGAGCAGAATCTGGTTCACTTCCAGGAGCAGCACCAGGTAGAAGGAAGTCAGCAGCGTGCCTGCAGCGCTGCCGAACGTCGAGACGAAGTACAACTGCCCGGCATGACGCCCGGAGCTGTTGCGATCTTCCACCAGCAGGCGCACGGCGTAGGGAGAAACCATTCCCGAGAAGAAGGTCGGCACGAAGAACAGTGTAAATGCGCTCAACAGCGAGCCGAAGCGCGGATCGGGCACCGCGACCGACAACGCGTCGAGCAGCGGCTCGGCGAACAGTAGCAGCGGCACGACAGTCAGGGCCGCAATGACCAGGATCACGCCGAGCCGGCGCACGCTCGGTGTCACCATCGAGTAGCGGCCGCCCGCGAGATAGCCGAGCGACAGCGCCAGCATGAAGATCGTGATGATCGCGCCCCAGACGTAGATGCTGCTGCCGAAGGTCGGCGCGAGCAGCCGGCCGCCGAGCAGCTCGACCGCCATCACGAAGAAGCCCGACCAACCCGCGATCACGTAAGCCAAAACCGTGCGCACCATCCGCCTCGCTTCCCCCGTCCCGCTGCGTTGCGGCAGCTTCGCACGGAACGCTTGCGCGTTCGAATTCTTGAGTCCACAGTATTGACCGTGAATACCCAGGAGCTGACTGAAATACACCAGGCTCTGTTAGCCGTGCACGACACGGTCGGTACGCTCACCTTCCCGCGCTGTGATCAAGAGGACGTGCTCGAACTGATTGATCGGGTGGAGACGGAATTGTCCGCTTCCCATCCGAACATTCAGATCATCGACACGTTCCTGAATTCGATTGCGCGCAGTCTTCGTGCCGCGCCGGAAGCCCGCGAGGCTTGCCTGCGCATCGAAGACGTTCTCGAGCGCACCGGTCTGCCGAGCACCTGGCAAGCCGGAATCTGATCGGCGCCCGCCGCTCAGATCCACGCCGCGGCCATTCGCGGGCCGCGGTCGCGCGCATACGCGCATCACTTGTCTTCCTTCTCGATCTCGACTCCGCCCTCACCCGCTGCAGCGGTCAGCTCGAACGTGTCTTGCACCGTGCCGCGAGCGCGCGGCGCGTTGCCGTGCATCCAGATTGCTTCGACGAAATCGCGCTCCTGCCCGGCCGGCACTGTCAGGGCGATCCAATGATCGTCCTGCCAGAGCTTCACGCAGCCGCTCGGATCGACTGCGCCTTCGTAACAATCGCGGCGAATCAAGCGGATCGTGACCGAGCGCAGCGTGATGTCGCTGGTGTTGTTCGCGATCCGTCCCCGCAGCTCGAACGGCGCACCGCCGCCCGATAAACGCAAGTTCGCCGCCGCCACCATCGTCAGCGGAACGGAACGTAACTCTGCCGCGGGCGACGCGGGCTTGCCGCGCTGTTGAACAGCGGCCGCCTGGCTCGCATCCTCGCTGCGCAACCGCTGCACGATGCCCCACGCGAGCATCGTCCCGAGCACGACGCAACCGACGACGCCGAGCGGCCGCAAGCGCGGCTGCGAAAGCGCGATGACGATGAAAACCGTAGCGAGGATCCAGTACACCGCGCAAGCATAACCGCACCGCGCCGGAACCTCATCGGCAGCGCCGCGTTTTTTCTTCACGAATCACCGTTGAACGAGGAGCGAGCGCGATGGGCACGACACCCCGTGACGAAGGCCAGAGAAAGGACCAGAGCAACGAAGGCGAAGGCAACAAGAGCGCCGATCGCAACTATCGCGAAGCGACGCGCAAGTTCGTCGAGTCCGAGCGCGGCCGCGAGCAGATCGAGAAAGCCGGCGACGTCGACGCGAACCAGGAGCGCGACATCGAGCGCGCCGAAGAAGAAGCGAAGCGCCACGCGAAGAAGTAGACGCTTCCGTTCCGCCGCGGGCTAGGTCACCATCCGCGGCGGGCCCGCTACAACCAACAACGAAGTGACCAGCGCACAGTCGACCACACCAACGGCGGCGATCGACTCCACCCGTCAGCGCCTGCGAGCCGTCTTCGGCGGCTCGGTCGGCAATCTCATCGAGTGGTACGACTGGTACACGTACTCGGCGTGCGCGATCTACTTCGCGCCGTTGTTCTTCCCCTCGGACGACCCGACCACGCAACTCCTGAACAGCGCGGCGATCTTCGCCGGCAGCTTTCTGATCCGGCCGCTCGGCGGCTGGGTCCTGGGACGCTATGCGGATCGCCACGGCCGCAAAGCGGCGCTGACGCTCTCGGTGATGCTGATGTGCCTGGGATCGCTGCTCATCGCATTCGCGCCGGGTTATGCCACCGTCGGACCGGCGGCGCCCGTGATTCTCATGCTGGCTCGGCTCCTGCAGGGATTCAGCGTCGGCGGCGAGTACGGCACCAGCGCCACGTACATGAGCGAGGTCACGCCTGCCGAGCAACGCGGTTTTTACTCCGGCGTTCTGTACGTCACGCTCGTGATGGGTCAGCTGCTGTCGCTCGCGGTGCTACTGCTGTTGCAGTGGGTGTTCCTGAGCCACGATCAGCTCGAAGCCTGGGGCTGGCGCATTCCATTCGTGGTCGGCGCGGCTGCCGCGCTCGGCGGCCTGTACTTGCGGCGCAGCCTGCCCGAGACGGAAAAGTTCGAGAAACACCGCGCCAGCGGCGGCCGCGCGGGCGAAGTCCATCAGCTCCTGCAGCACCCGCGCGAGGTGCTGATCGTGATCGGCCTCACGGCCGGCGGCACGCTCTATTTCTATATCTTCACGACCTACATCCAGCAGTTCCTCGCGAACACGGTGGGGCTGTCGAAGACCGATGCAACGATCGTCTCGTCGGCGTCGCTGTTCCTGTTCATGCTGATGCAGCCGCTGATGGGCGCGCTGTCCGACCGGATCGGGCGGCGCCCGATGCTCATCGCCTTCGGCGTGCTCGCGCTGTTGACGACCGTGCCGCTGCTCTCGACGCTCGCGCAGGCACACAGCGCCTGGCTCGCCTTTGCGCTGGTGAGCGTCGCATTGCTGATCTCGTCCTTCTACAGCTCGATCAGTGCCGTCGTGAAAGCCGAGCTGTTTCCGGTGGAGATCCGTGCACTCGGCGTCGGCCTGCCCTACGCCGTGGCCGTTTCGCTGTTCGGCGGCAGTGCGCCGCTCATCGGGCTGTGGTTCAAGTCGATCGGCCACGAGTCCTGGTTCTACTGGTATGTCACCGTGTGCGTGTTCGGCTCGCTCCTGGTGTACATTTTCATGCGCGAGCCGCAACGCACCTCGCGCATCTGACAGGAAGCATTCATGTCCCGAAGCCCCGAGTCCGCCGGTCTGTCCGGCCCGCGCCTGCAACACATCGACCGGTTTCTGCAGCACAAGTACCTGGACACCGGCAAGCTGCCGTGCGCCTTGACGCTCGTCGAGCGCAACGGCGAGGTCGCGCACCTGAGCACGCTCGGCCGCATGGATATCGAACGCAACCGTCCGCTGCAGGAAGACACGATCTTCCGCATCTACTCGATGACCAAGCCGCTGACCAGCCTCGCGCTGATGATGCTGGTCGAGGAAGGTCGCGTGTCGCTCGACGATCCGGTGCATCGCTACATCCCGCAGTGGCGCGACCTCGCTGTGTACGAAGGCGGCTTCATCGGCTCGTTCCGCACGCGGCGCACGAGCGCGCCGATGCGCGTCATCGACCTGATGCGGCACACGTCGGGTCTCACTTACGGTTTCCAGCAACGCACCAATGTCGATGCCGCGTATCGCAAGCTGCATCTCGGCGAAATCCCGACCGCCGTGTCGCTCGAGCAGATGATCGAAGGACTGGCCAAGGTGCCGCTCGAATTCTCGCCGGGCGCGGCGTGGAACTACGGCGTCTCGACCGACGTAGTCGGCTACCTGGTCGGCAAGATCTCGGGCCAGCCGTTCGAGCAGTTCCTGCGCTCGCGGATTCTCGATCCGCTCGGCATGACCGACACGGACTTCATGGTGCCGGCCGCGAAGGCCTCGCGCTTCGCCGCGTGCTACGCCGCGACGCCGGACGGACGCATGGCCTTGCAGGACGACCCGCAAACCAGTTTCTTCCTGAAGCCGCCGACTTTCGTATCCGGCGGCGGCGGCCTCGTGTCGACGGTCGCGGACTATCTGCGCTTCTGCAGGATGCTGCTCAATGGCGGAACGCTCGACGGCGTGCGGCTGGTCAGCCCGAAGACACTGGAGCTGATGTCGCAGAATCATCTGCCGGGCGGCAAGGATCTGCCGGATCTCGCGGTGTCGCTGTTCTCGGAAGTGACTTACGCAGGCGTGGGCTTCGGGTTGGGATTCGCGGTCTCCGTCAGTCCGGCGAGAGGGCTGCTGCCGGGATCGCCCGGAGATATTTCGTGGGGCGGGCTCGCGAGCACTTATTTCTGGGTGGATCCGCGCGAGCGGTTGATCGTGATCTTCATGACGCAGCTCACGCCGTCGGCGACCTATCCGATCCGGCGGGAGCTGCGGACATTGGTGTATTCGGCGTTTACTTGAAGGCTTGCCGCAGCCGCACGCCTTCCGTCTCCAGCGCTTTCCCCTCCACCATCCGCGGCCTGAAGCGCGCGACCTTCAACGCCTGCAACAGGTCATCGGCCTGCGATCGCCCGACCTCGCTCGCGATCACGCGCTCGCTGTCCACCTGCCCGTCGGCACGCACCGTGAATTCGACTTCCACATAACGCTCTTTTCCTGACGCTTCGCGCGCCAGGCTGCTCCGCAAGGCCAGCGCCGGCACTGGAAACAGAACTTGCACCGGCGCCGCGAGCGGATCCTCCGCGCCAGTAGTCCGTTTGACCCATCGCTGCGCGCTCGCGTAGTAGCGCCGTGCAGTACGGCTGTGATCCTTCGCTTGAAACCAATCTCCAGTCTGTAGCAGCACCGCCGCTCGGCGTTCCGGCGTCAGCGCTGCTGTCTCCGCCAGTTGCGCCGCGTACCGCAACGCCTGGTCGCCATCGGAGCGCAGCAGCTTCAGCACACGATGCTGAAAAGTCGGACTGCCGATACTGATACGGCTCGTCATCAGCACCGGTCCACGATAAGACTCGAGCGAACCCGGCGACGTCGCGACCCCCTCGGCCGCAAGCTCATGGAAGCTGCAGCGGGCCAGGCCGAGCAACGCATCGATGAGCTGCTCGTCGTCGGCCGTGCGCAGCCGCTCGATGCTGCGATGGAAGCGCTCTCGCCCGCTGTCGAATCTGCCGATCCGGCACTGCCAAGCTGCGATCGTCGCGAGCGACTGTGCGTGCTGGGCCGATTGCCGGCCGTTGGTGCGCTCGCTGACTCGCTCCATGTAGGCGAGAGCATTGACCGCCGCGTTGACATCTCCTTGCAGGCTGTATGCGTCGGCCAGTTGACTCAGCAATACATATTGTCGCGGGTCGTACAGACCGCTGTTCCGTCGCAGGATACCGACGGCACGCGTCAACGGCTCGATCGCCTGCGCCGGCTCGCCCGCAGCGACCAGCGCGTCGGCGAGGCCGGCGAGCGGTTCGACCAGCGCGCTGTCCGTGGGACCGTAGCGCAGTTCTGCATCGTGCACAGCGCGCGTGTAGCGATCCTTCGCGGACTCCTGCTCGACGCACCACGCGGAATCGCACATCGCGAGCGCAGCCAGCAACGCGTATGCAAATAAACGCAAAGCTCCCCCGAGGTCGCGCGAGGCTGATCCTAGAATACTCTCCCGATTCAAAATGTATTCCTTCGGGGGCTCACTGCCATGTGGATCCGTAAAATCGAGCGCGACTTGCGCAAGGGCGTCGACTCGCCCCTCCCGACGCAAGCCGTGTCGAACGAGGAGTTCCTGCCGCGCCCGCAGACCGAGCGCCAGAAGCAGCTCGAAGGACTGATCCGCGAAATGGGCGAGGCGCGCGCGCGCAAGCTCAACATGGATCGCCGCGCGTTCATGGCCAGCTCGATGGGCCTCGCGACCTGCTTCGCGGCCTCGAACCGCGTGTACGGCAAGGTGTTCGACGTCGACGAAGCGGAAACCTACGAGCTCGCCGCGATCGACGAGAAGTATCCGAAGGGCGAGTTCTTCGTCATCGACGTGCAGGCGCACTTCACCAACGGCATCGCGCTGAACTTCCGCAACAGCGAGACCGCCCGCAACATGGGCTTCAACCTGAAGGACGACGTCGAGTCGTACAGCTTCAAGAATTTCGTCAAGGAGCTGTTCTTCGACTCCGAAACGAACATGGTGGTGATCTCGGGCGTGCCGACGCGCGAGATTCAGCGCACGCCCGACGGCAAGGTGGCGGAAGGCGCGCAGCGCAATCCGCCGTTCGCGATCCTGCCGAGCTGGCTGATGGGCGAGAAGAAGAAAGAGATCAACGAAATGGCCGGCTCGCAGCGCGCG
>DATENH010000245.1:0-18807 GCA_035275145.1 Steroidobacteraceae bacterium
GACGCCGCGATCCAGCGCCTGCTGATAAGACGTCAACGCCGCGTCGAAGCGCCCGGCGTGCCGCTGCAGCCGCGCGAGGTTGTACCAGGTGTTCGGCAGGTCGGGCCAGCGCCCGAGCACGCGCAGATAAGCGGCTTCGGCCTCCGCGAAGCGTCCGGCCTGTTCCAGCGCCACCGCGCTGCGCAGCAGGGCCTGCGGATCTGTCAGGTCGTCGACCACATGCGCATCAGGTTCTGGCGCACGACGTCGAGCCGCACGCGGTTCTCCCAGCGCATCGTCGTGCCCTCGAGCGCGGCGATCTCGTTCAGCTCGTACACCTGCATGCGCTGATGCGGGTCGGGGATGTAGCTCTCGATGAACGTGATCGCGACCAGCCGCTCGCCGCTGCGCACGGGAATGACCTCGTGCAGCGTGGTCGACGGATACAGGATCGCCTCGCCGGGCGCGCCCTTGAAGGCGATCGCCTGGTTGCCGATCACGATCGACAGCTCGCCGCCCTCGTAGCTCACCGGGTCGTTCAGGAATACCGTGCACGACAGGTCCGAGCGCAGCCGCGAGCGCTCCAGCGGAATGAGCGCTGCATCCGCATGCGCGCCGTACTTCATGCCGGGTGCGTAGCGGCTCACCAGCGGCGGCGCGACGCGCTTGGGCATCGCGAAATCCATGAACTCGCGCGAGCGCGCAAAAGCGGCGCTGACGAGCTGCGACGCCTCGGTATGTTTTGGATCGGCGGTATCCGCCTGCAGGTTGTCCTTGGTCTCGTTCGCGGGATTGCTGGCGCGGCCCTCGACGAAGCGCAGCTCGCGGCTCAAGGCCGTGAGGCGCGCGACTTCGGGCGGCGCAAGCAGGTTGCGGATCTTCAGCAGCACGACGGGTCTACCTCCGGAATCTTCAAACGCTGGACGTCGGCTGGGTACCGTTGAAGGCGTCGCTGGCCGCGATGATCTCGCCGATCACGGCGCGCTCGTCCGGCGACAGCCGCGGGCTCCAGACGTCGCAGATGAAAATGATGCGCGTCTGCTCGCTGTCGTTCCACGCTTCGTGCTCGATCGTGTCGTCGAACACCCAGGCCTCGCCGAGGCGCCACTGCCGCGTCTCGCCGCCGACGCGGAAGCCGCAGCCGGGCGGCACGATCAGCGGCAGGTGCACGACGAGGCGGAAGTTCGCGACGCCGGTGTGCGGCGGGATTCGCGTCTTCGGCTGCAGCACCGAGAACAGTGCCGAGGGCGAGCGCAGCGGAACCTGCGCCTGCGGCAGGCGCGACAGCACTTCCATGGTCGCCGGCGCGCGGCGGCAGCGCTCCGCGACCGGCTGGCCCTTCTCGTAGAAGTGAAATGCGCTCCAGCGCGGCGAATGATTCAGCTCGCGCCACTGATCGAGCGGCATGTGGTCGTCGTAATGAATGTAGGGCGCGAAGCCGGCCTGGTCTTCGCGCAGGATCGTTGCCAGCTCCTGCTGCATCGGCACGGTCGCGGCTTCCAGCTCGCCAAGCCAGGGGAACTCCTCGCGCTCGTAGAACTCGATCGCCGGCAGCCCCGGGTAGAAATATTCCAGCGGCTCCTGCTGGTAGCGCTTGCGGACCCGCAGGGTCATGTCGATGAACGAATCGAGGCGCCGCCGCTCGCCCGGCGCGCACTGGCTCTGCGTGTCGCCGATGCGTGCGCGGATGAAATCCTGCAGCTCGCGGGTATGCCGGCCGTGGATCTCGCGTGCGTGCGCGACCGCCTGCTGCGTCGGCCGGTCCAGGTACTGATCGGGCGGCGCATTGGAAAGCGCGGCGCCGTATGCCCCGGCCGCTCCTTTCATATCTCCTTGCCGTTCCAGGAGCGTGGCGCTCATCAGCAGTGCGGGGAAGTTGCGGGGCTCGCGCCGCATGACCTCGCGCAGGGCGGCGAACGCGCCGTCCGCGTCGTTGAGACGGCGGCGGACTGCGGCGAGGTTCAGCCAGCCCGGGATGCTGGACGGGTCGGCGGCGACCAGCCGCTGCAGCAGTGCCTGTGCCGTGGCGAAGTCGCCGGCACCGAGGGCCTGCATGGCCGCCTGGTTCAGGCCGGCGGGATTCTCAGACATGGCGCAACTATACTGTCACGGGCATGAACATCAACGAGATCGAGCGGGTGCTCGCGGCGGAGCCGCGCAACGTTCGCGCCCTCATCCTCAAGGCGGACTACCTGGCGAACGCCGGCGACGCGCGCGCGGCCTCGTCGTACTACCTGGCTGCGCTGAAAGCGGCGGGTCCGCCGCAGCAGGTCGCCCGCGAGCTGCTGCCCGACCTGCAGCGTGCGCGCTCCATGTACGAGCGCTATGCGAGCCAGTATCAGGACTACATCCTCGGCCAGTTGACGGCTCGCGGCTTCGATCCGGCGACCAGCAGCCAGCGCTTTGCGCAATCCCTCGATATCGTGCTCGGCAAGAAACGGATCTACCTGCAGGAGCCGCGCTACTACTACTTCCCCGGCCTGCCGCAGATTCAGTTCTACGGGCGCGAGCCGTTCCCGTGGCTGGCAGCCCTCGAGCGCGAGACCGACGCCATCGCCGCCGAGCTGCAGGCAGTCATGCAGCAGCCGGCTGCGTTCGCTCCGTACGTGCAAGGCGATAGCAAGCGCCCGCCGAACGAGCAGGCGGGCATGCTGAACAATCCCGCCTGGAGCGCCTTCTATCTCTGGAAGAACGGCGAGGTCGTGGCCGAGAACGCTGCGCGCTGCCCCCGCACGATGCAGGCATTGCAAGACATCCCGCTCGCGCGAGTGCCGAACCGCTCGCCGTCGATCCTGTTTTCGCTGCTGCAGCCCGGTGCGCACATTCCGCCGCACAACGGACTGGTGAACACGCGATTGATCTGCCACCTGCCGCTGCTGGTGCCCGGTCAATGCACGTTCCGCGTTGGCAACGAGCTGCGGGACTGGCAGAAAGGCAAAGCCTGGCTGTTCGACGACACGATCGAGCACGAGGCCTGGAATCGCAGCGCGGCCACGCGTGTCATCCTGTTGTTCGACGTGTGGCGGCCGGAGCTTTCGCAAGAAGAACGCGCGCTGGTCGTCTCGCTGTTCGAAGCGATCGACGCGCACAGTGGCGGGCGCAAGCCCGATTGGGAGATCTAGATGAATCGAGCGCAAGTGTTGTCGTGGGTGCTGATCGGCGTGGGCTTTTGCGGCGGTGCTGTGGCCGCCGACGCTCTGCCGCCGAGTCTGCGGTCGTGCATGAGGGAGACGGACTCGTCACGCCGCCTCGCATGTTTCGATCGCGAGAGCGCATTGCTCGCGGGAGAAAGCGCGCCCGTGGCGCATCAGGCCGACCCGGCTCCAGCTCCCCATGCCGCAGCGCCGGCCGCAGCCGCGCCCGCGGCGGCAACGGCAGCGACTGCTGGTGCCGCTGCGGCCAGCACGCAGTCCGCGACGGACAAGTTCGGCTATCGCGGCAACATGGCCCGCGAGGACGTCGACAAGAAGAAGCTGGAGGAGCAGGGGTCGGAGCAGCTCACGGCAAAAGTCACCGCGCTCTCGGCGCAGCCGAACGGCGCGATGGTCCTGACGCTCGACAACGGTCAGGTCTGGCAGCAGAAAACCGCGGACCGCGGCATGCACGTCAAGGTGGGCGATCAGGTGACGATCAAGCGCGGCGTGCTGAACTCGTTCCTGCTGACATCCGACGTCAGTAACGGCTCGATGCGCGTCGCGCGGGTGAAGTGACTCACAACACGCGCTTCACTTTCAGCGCGCGCCCGCTCGGCGTCGACATGCGAAACGAATTCAGCGCGGCGCGCGTGATCGTGACTTCGTGACCGACTTCCAGGAGCGGCGAGCTCGAGCCGCTCGTCTGCAGCCATTGCTGGCCGTTGTCCAGGTCTATGACGAGCGCGCCGTCAGGAGCGTGGCGCAGAGCTGTGACGTGCGCGCTGACTGGAGCCGCCGCTTCCGGCGAAAGGCGCTCGATGGTCCGGTCGTAGCACGAGAGCCGCTCGGTATTCTCCTTCACCGCCGCACAAGCACGCAGTGCCGGCGGGACTGCATCGTCGGATTCCGCGCCTGCAGTGCTGGCGACGAGCAAAGCCGCGATGAGCAGGAGAGTTGTGCGATTCACGATCAGTGGTTCTCGACGAGCGGCGACGAATCGCCGTAGTAGTTGGCGATGCCAGTCACGGTGCCGCGCACGAGCTCGCGCTCGGCCGCGGTCAGGTACGGATTCCACACATCCAGGATGAGAATCGCGCGCGGCACGTCGCTGTCGTTCCAGGCTTCGTGCTCGATCGAGTCGTCGAACACCCAGGCTGCGCCCGGCTGCCACTCGCGGGTCGTCGAGCCGACCCGGAAGCGGCATCCGGGCGGAATGATCAGCGGCACGTGCACGATGACCCGCGTGTTGGTCACGCCGGTGTGCGCTGGAATGTGCGACTTCGCATCGAGGATCGAAAAGAAGACCGTCGGCGCGTAACCCTGGATGTCCAACAGCGGCAGGCTCGCGAGCACCTGCGCGGTGCGTGGGCAGCGTCGCAGGTGATCCTCCTGCGGCTTGCCGTCGCGCCACAGGTAGAACACGCTCCAGCGCCGCGAGTGATTCAACTCCGCCCATTGGTCGAGCGGCACACCCTCGGGATACGCCACGTAAGGTTCGAGACTCGCGGCGTCCTCGGCGAACACCCGCTCGAACTCTTCGCGAATGTCTGCAGTGGCGGCTTCGAGCTGCGCGAGCCATGGAAACTCGGCGCGTGGGTAGAACTCGCGCGCCGGCAGCTGCGGAAAGTGCAGAAAGGTCGGCTGCGGCGTGTAGATGCGGCGGCGGCCGAGGAATACGTCGATGCAATGGTCGAAGCGGTCCTGCTCCGCCTCACCATGACGATCCCGCACTTCCTGCAAGCGCTCCTTGAGATAGGCGTCGAGCGCGGCGTCGTTCGCCTGGGTTGCTGCCACAGCTCTATCGATCAATCCGCGCAACGCGCCTGGAACCGTGGTTCCCGGCGGGACGGTCTGCAGCGCATTGTGATACACCTTGGCCGCCGCACGTTGCTTTCCTTGCGATTCCAGTAGCGTTGCTTTTTGCAGCAGGCCGAACAAGTGGCGCGGCTCGACAGCGAGCACGCGCTCGATGACGCGCAGTTCTTGGTCCGCGAGCCCGAGCCTGCGCAGCGTCCCGGCCAGATTCATCAACAGTCGCGTGTTCGCACCGTCGCGCGCCACCGCGCGCTCCAGAAGTTCGCGGGCCCCGCTCACGTTGCCGGTGCGCAGCTCGTTCAGTGCGGTCTCGTTGAGGATTGCGGGATGCTCGGGGTCGATGGCTTTGACGCGCATGAGCAACGCATCGGCGCGCGCACGGTCACCGTTTGCCAGCGCGCGCTCCGCTTGCGAAATCAGCTCGTCGACCTCGCCGGCCCGCTGCGAAACGCTCATCGAATCTCTCGTGACCGTGGGGCTGCGAGTCTAGCAAGCGTGCGCGGCATGATCGACAATGCAACAGGCCTCGTCGTCCTTTTGTGCGCAGACAATCGTGCATGCTGTCGTGATAACGCGAGCGTTGCTCGCCCTTCTGTCGTGGTCGTGGCTCGGTGCAGTGTGCGCGAACTCGCTCACTGAAACGCCGCACGGCACGTCCAAAGAATCCTTCGAGTTCGCCGGGCTGAAGCGCAGCTACGCGTTGTTCGCGCCGGCCCCGGCAGCGGCCGCGCCTGCCCCTTTGCTCGTGCTGCTGCACGGCTCTTACGGCAGCGGCGATGCGATGGTCGGCTGGTGGACGTCGATCGCGGAGCAGGAGGGCATCGTCCTCGTCGGTCCGGACGCGCGGGACCGTGAAGCGTGGCAGCTGCGTGCCGATGGACCGCAGTTCATCCGTGCGCTGATCGACAGGGTCGCGGCCAGGCATTCGATCGACCGCACGCGCATTTACCTGTTCGGCAGCTCGGGCGGCGCTGTGTATTCGCTCACGCTGTCGATGTTGGAGTCGCAACTGTTCGCGGCGACGGCCATCCACGCCGGTGCGTGGCGCGCGCCGAACGAGTTCCGCGCGGTGCCGTACGCGAAGCGCAAGATCCCGATCGCGATATTCATCGGCGACAAGGACGAGTACTTTCCGCTGTTCGCGGTGCGCAAGACGCAGAGCGCGCTCGAGCAGGCGGGTCATCCGGTGAGCGTTACCGTCCTCCCCGGGCACAATCACCCGTATGCAGCGGTTGCACCTGAGGTGAATCGCAGCGCGTGGGAATTCATGAAGGCAAATCGACTATGAAAGCGCTGCACTCGTTTCTGGCATCTGCGTTCTTGCTTGCAGCGGCGACACCGTCGTTCGCTGCCGAGGATGAGTTCGCGCAGCGCATCGCTGCGTGCACGCACGAACAGGACGATGCGCGTCGTCTCGCGTGTTTCGATCGCGCCGCCGCGCCCAAGGCGGCGGCCGCGCCCAAAGTCGACGCGACCGAAACATTCGGCGTTCACGGCAGCGAGCTTGCGCGCAGCCGCAACGACGACAAGCTCGAACCCGCCAGCTCGCCGAAGCGAATCAAAGCGAAGGTGACGGCCATCGAGACGCGGGCGCGCGGCGAGCTGGTCGTGACGCTCGACAACGGTCAGGTGTGGGCGCAAAAAGAGACCGGCGCTTACTTTCCGCTCAAGGTCGGCGATGCGGTGGCGATCCTGGCCGGCACACTCGGCTCGTTCCGGCTGATCGCCGGCAATCGCGCCACTGCAGTGACGCGAGTGCAGTGACATGGCCGAGATCCTGCCGTTCTTTGCAGTCCCCTTCGGTTTCGCGAAGCTCGACAACTGCGGTCCGCTGAACCAGGAGCTGCGCGCGCTGTTCCTGGCGCGCAGCGCGGAGGGCGGCGAGCACGCGAATCCGCGGCCGCTCACGCAACGCAATCCGCAGGTCTTCGAAAGCAACTTCGGGTTGTTCCGCTCGACCGAGCGGCCGATCCAGCATCTCAAGGAATTCTGCTGGCGACATCTGATCAAGCTCGTGTGCGACGTGAACGGCTACGACGATGCGATGCGCAGCCGCTTGCTGATCTATTCGGATGCGTGGTTCCACGTCACGCGTCGCGGCGGCTTCTTCGGCTTGCACAATCATCCGAACGCGTCGTGGTCCGGCGTGTATTGCGTCGATCCCGGTCAGCGCGGCAGCGGCCTGCTCACGTTCGTCAATCCCATGCTCACGTCGAGCATGTACGTGGACGCGGCGAACGCCAGCATGCGCGGCGCCTTTGCCTCAGGCGTGCGGCAGCTCGATCTCGAGCCCGGCCAGCTGGTGTTGTTCCCGTCGTGGGTCCTGCACGACGTCAAGCCGTACGACGGCGACGGCGAGCGCATCACCGTCGCGTTCAACTGTTGGTTCCAGTTGAAGGATGCCGGCTAGTTCTAGTTCAAGCTGAAGGCCGGATGGATGACCTGCGCGCCGGGCTTTATTTTCAGGCGCGCGGCGGTCCCGGCTTTGAGCTCGATCACCGCGAGCACGTTGCCCTTCGACGAGATCGTGTCGGTCGACATCGGCTTGGTGTTCTCCGCGATGCTTTCGACGCGCCCGTTGGCGCTGACGAACACCATGTCGAGCGACAGGTGCGTGTTCTTCATCCACATGGAAATCTGCTGCGGCTGCGGATAGATGAACAGCATGCCGGCGTCGTCGGCCATGTGCTCGACGAACATCAGGCCGCGCATGCGACGGGAATCGTTGTCCGCGACCCAGATGTCGATCTTGTGGAGCTGCGCGTCCGCGGTCGCGATCTTCAGCGTCGAGCGCGTGAACGCCTGGTCGAGTTTCTGCTCGTCGGTGCTGGCCGCCGCGGCCGCTCCCGACCCCAGCAACACTGCACACAGGAACGCAGCCGCGAGTTGCATACCTCTGGGAATTCCGTTCATGGCTTGCCCGCCGTCAGTACGTCGTCGTCAGTTTGCTTATCCTCGCTGCCGAAGTCGACCCGCCCCGAGTAATCGAAGCGTGACAACAGCACCGAGCCCTTGCCGCGCACCGCCCGCGCCGGCTCCGTGCAGAATCCGCGAGCCGTCACGCGGTAGGTGCGGGACCGATGCGGGATGCCGACGATCACATCCTGCGTCACCTGGTCGAGCGTGCACTTGTCGTCGCCCTGCGTGCTGAAGAATTCTCCCGCGCCTTCGCGGATCAGCGTGACGTTCACCGGGACGTTGCGTGCCGACTTGCCTTCGGCGAGCTGTGCGATGCCGAACACGAGCACCAGCTTGCCCTGGCCGTTGGGCCGGCTGAAGCGCATGCGAATGCCGCCGTCGGTCGGACGCACGGCGCCGGTGCATTCGGTGCCGTCGTTGCCCCAATTCAGCTCGGTGCTCATGGCACCCGACAGGCGCGCGCGCAGGTAGCCGTTGCCTGCAGGCAGGCACTTCGCGGGCGGGGCGGGCGCAGCAGCGGGCGGTTGCGGAGGCTGCGCCTGTGCATGGACTTTGCAGGCTAGTGTCGCCAGGAGCATGCACAGGAGCGCGCTATGAAGATGTCGCGGCGTTCGAGAGTGTGTGTACATTCGGCAATCGATCAGGAACCGGGGCGCGGTCGCGAGGCTTTTTCCACAATGCCGAAGGCACGCCCGTCAGGCAAGCCGTCGGCTAACATGGCAACCCGGGTCGATCCGGCTGCACGGGATACGAGAGCTCCTGACATGCAAGAAAGGCCAACCTTCGGGCGCGCGAAAGCCAGCGGACCGTCGATTCGCAGACAGGTTCCGGTCCGCCGCTACGTCAGCCGCATCACGCGCCACACGCTCGCGGTCATCATGGCGGGCGGGCGCGGCGAGCGCCTCAAGCACCTGACCGACCACCGTTGCAAGCCGGCGACGCCGTTCGGCGGCAAGTTCCGCATCATCGATTTCGTCCTGTCGAACTGCGTCAACTCCGGCATCCGCCGGGTCTCGATCATGACGCAGTACAAGGCGCACTCGCTGGTCCAGCACATCCAGCGCGGCTGGGGCTACCTGCGCGGCGAGTTCGACGAGTTCGTCGAGGTGATCCCGGCGCAGCAGCAGATGGGCAACTTCTGGTATCGCGGCACGGCCGACTCGCTCTACCAGAACCTGCAGATCATCCGTCTGCACCATCCGCGCCACGTGCTCGTGCTGGCCGGCGACCACATCTACAAGATGGACTACGGCCCGATGCTCGCCTCGCACGTCGAGAAGCGCGCCGACATCACCGTCGGGGTGGTCGAGGTGCCGCGCGAGCAGGCGACCGCGTTCGGCGTGATGAGCGTCGACCCGGACTATCGCATCACCAAGTTCTCGGAGAAGCCGAAGGAGCCCGAGGGCATTCCCGGCCGCGAGCAGTTCGCGCTCGGCTCGATGGGCATCTACGTCTTCAAGGCGAACCTGCTGTACCGGCTGCTCGAAGAGGACGCGAAGCGCCCGGACACGAACCACGATTTCGGCCGCAACATCATTCCGAACGCGCTCGGCTCGCTGAAGGTGTTCGCCTATCCGTTCACCGACACGAACACGCGCGTGCAGCACTACTGGCGCGACGTCGGCACCGTCGACGCGTTCTACGAAGCGAACATGGAGCTGGTGCACGTCGACCCCGAGCTCAACATCTACGACGAGGACTGGCCGATCTGGACCTATCAGCGCCAGTACCCGCCGGCCAAGTTCGTGCTCGACGAGGATGGCCGGCGCGGCATGGCCGTGAACTCGATGGTGTCGGGCGGTTGCATCATCTCCGGCGCGCACGTCAATCAGAGCCTGCTGTTCTCCAACGTGCACGTGGAAGAGCGCAGCTATGTGGAGCGCTCGGTGATCTTTCCGGATGTGCGCATCGGCGCCGGCAGCGTCATCAAGCGTGCGATCGTCGATACCGGCGCCGCCGTGCCGCCGGGCACGCACATCGGTGTCAATCCGGAAGAAGATGCGCGGCGGTTCTATATGAGTGAGGGCGGCGTCGCGCTGGTGACGCGCGACATGGCGGCGCGTTTGATCAAGAAGGGATAAGCTCTCGCGAAGATCGCCAAGATCGCGAAGGGGAGAGTCGATGAAAA
Source organism: Steroidobacteraceae bacterium (assembly GCA_035275145.1). Classification (GTDB taxonomy): domain Bacteria; phylum Pseudomonadota; class Gammaproteobacteria; order Steroidobacterales; family Steroidobacteraceae; genus Steroidobacter. Next base: position 9,976 of record DATENH010000245.1, read on the forward strand.
GATTGTTCGGCGCAGCCGTGTGCGCCCTCGTGCTGTGCCTGACCGCTTGCAGCAGCACGCCGAAGGTCGCAGTGCCGAAGCTTGCGCTCGTGAGCGTGGCGATGACGTCCCCGGACATTTTCAACCAGCAGTTCACGGTCCGCTTGAACGTGGAAAACCCGAACGATCAAGAGCTGCCCATCACGGGGATCGACTACAAGCTGTTCCTCGAGGGTGACAGCTTTGCCGAAGGTCTCAGCAACAAGCCGTTCACCGTGCCCGCGAAGGGCGACGCCGACTTCGACATGATCGTGCGGACCAACTTCGTCAGCAGTGGCGGGCGGCTGGTTTCGCGGCTGAACGGCCGCGATCAGGTGCAGTACGTGTTCGAGGGCAAGCTGCTGACCGACATCTCGGGGGCGAAGACGATTCCGTTCCAGGAGTCCGGCACGGCCACCCTCAAGGTCAAGCGATGAGCCGCTCGTACAGCTTCACGTAGTCGCGACTCTGCCGCTCCCACGAGAAATCCTGCGCCATCGCGTTGCGCATCGTTTGCAGCCAAGCCTCGCGGTCCTTGAACAGATCTAGCGCAGCGTGCAGCGCCCAGCGCACCGCAGGCGCGTCGAAATCGTTGAACACGATGCCCGTGCCGCGCCGGGTCGTTGGATTCCACTGCTGCACCGAATCCGCCAGGCCGCCGGTCCGGCGCACGATCGGCACCGTGCCGTATTTCAGGCTGTACATCTGATTGAGCCCGCACGGCTCGTACAGCGAGGGCATCAGGAACATGTCGCTCGACGCCTCGATCAGGTGCGCGAGCTCCTCGCTGTAGCCGCGATGGAACACGACGCGGTCGGGAAAGCGCTGCTGCAGGCTCGTAAAGAAACTCTCGTAACGCAGCTCGCCGCTGCCAAGCGCGACCAGCGCCAGCTCGCGCGTGGCGATGATCTCCGGCAGCGCGTCGAACAGCAGCTCGATGCCTTTCTGCACCGTCAAGCGCGTGACCATGCCGAGCAGCGGCGTACCCGAGTCGACGGGCAGGTTCAACCAATCGAGGAACGCGCGCTTCGTCTGCGCCTTGCCGGACAGATCCTGCGGCGAGTAGCGATGCTGCAGATAGCGGTCGGTCGCGGGATTCCACTCGGCGTAGTCGACGCCATTGAGAATACCGACGACGCCGTCGCGCCGCGCGCGCAGCACGCCGTCGAGCCCATGCCCGCCGGCCGGCGTGGCGATTTCCGCCGCGTAGGTCGGACTCACCGTCGTGACGGCATCGGCGTTGCGCACACCTTCGCGCAGCCAGTTGAAGCCGCCGCCGGCGCGTGTTTCAGGTGCCAGCAGGTCCCAGATGTTGCCGCCGACATCGTAGGTCGTCGCTGCATCGAACCAGCCCTGATAGCCGATGTTGTGGATCGACATCACCGTGCGCGTCGCGCGAAACAGATCGTCCCACGCGTACACCGTCTTGATCAGCATCGGCAGCAACGCTGTGTGCCAGTCGTTGCAATGAAGGATCTGCGGCGCGAACTTCAAGCGCTGGCAGCCATCGAGCGCGGCGCGCTGCAAGACCAGAAACCGCAGATGCTCGTCCGCCCCAATCGTGTAGATCGTCGGCCGGTCGAACACAGCGGGACAGTGCACGAGATACAGCGGGACACTCGAGTCGGGCAGCTGCGTCTCGAGCAACGAATAGCGATAGAGATGAGCGCCGAGCCGCAGCTCGACGTTCTGCGCGCCGTCGACAGGCACGGTCTGCAGCGCCGCAGTGCCGATGCTCGAATAGAACGGCATGAACACGCGGATGTCGTGCTGCTGCTCGTGCAGATGACGCGGCAGTGCGCCCGCGACATCCGCGAGCCCGCCGGTTTTCGCGAGCGGCGCGACCTCTGAGGCGACGAAGCAGATCCGCATCCGCCGCTAGCCGCCGTCCGCTTCTTTCTGCTGGCTCATGAAGGTCTCGACGCTCTTCTCCAGGTACGCGCTCAGGAAGCTCTGCAGCGAGTTGCCGTAGAAGCGGATCAGCGCTTCGAGCAGCGGCGTAGAAAGGATCGGGCGGCCGAATTGTTCCTGATCGGCGATCACCTGCAACAGGATCAGTCGCGTGATGTCCTCGTGCGTCTTGTCCTCGATCACTTTCACGCGCACGCCGGCCACCACCAGATTGCGAATGTCGTCGAGCGTTATGTGACGGCTCTGCGAGGCGTCGTACAGCCGCCGGTTCGCGTACTTCTTTATGAGTCGTTCTTCGCTCATGAGTGACCGCGGGGCTACTCTAACGACGCTCATTTGGCGGTGCAACAACGAATGAACCGCGCGTCCGAAGCTGCGTGCTGGCCGTCCGCAGTACCAAAAGTGCAGTTGACGGCCTCGCAGCGCAGCGCGCACTCTCGCCAGCCTTCCGCCAGTCCTGCCTTTTCGAACGGCCCTTTCACATCGGACACCCGACATGATCTACGACAGCATTCTCTCCACGATCGGCCGCACGCCGGTCGTCAAGATCAACCGTCTCGCGCCGGCACACGTGCAGATGTACGTGAAGTGCGAGTTCTTCAATCCGCTGTCCTCGGTGAAGGACCGCCTCGCGATCGCGATCATCGAAGACGCTGAGCGGCGCGGCACGCTGGAGCCCGGCCAGACCGTGGTCGAGGCGACTTCCGGCAACACCGGCATTGCGCTCGCGATGGTGTGCGCCGCGAAGGGCTATCCGTTCGTGGCGATCATGGCCGAGAGTTTTTCGGTCGAGCGCCGCAAGATCATGCGCATGCTGGGCGCCAAGGTCATCCTGACGCCCGCCGCTGAGCGCGGCTCGGGCATGGTGCGCAAGGCCGAAGCGCTGGCGAAGAAGCATGGCTGGTTCCTCGCGCGCCAGTTCGAGAACCAGGCGAATCCCGAATATCACCGCAACACCACCGGTCCGGAAATCCTGCGCGACTTCGCCGGCAAGCGGCTCGACTTCTGGGTGACGGGCTGGGGCACGGGCGGCACGCTGACCGGCGCCGGCGACATCATCCGCAGGGCGCGTCCCGAGACGCGCATCGTTGTCACGGAGCCGGCCGGAGCTTCGCTGCTCGGCGGCGCCGAGTGGAAGCCGCACAAGATTCAGGGCTGGACGCCGGATTTCGTGCCGGCTGTACTCGACCGCTCGGTCGCGCACGAGATCCAGCCGGTCACCGACGACGAGGCGATCCAGACCTCGCGTGCGCTGGCGGCGAAGGAAGGCATCTTCTGCGGCATCTCTTCGGGCGGCACCTTTGCCGCGGCGTTGAAGGTCGCGCAGAAGGCCCCGAAGGACTCCGTGATCCTGGCGATGCTGCCGGATACCGGCGAGCGCTACCTGACGACACCGCTGTTCGAAGGAATTAGCGACGCCTCGGACCCCGAGCCAGCGTAACTCCTTCACGCCTCAACGATTCTTGACAGCCCGGCCGCCCTCCGGCCGGCTACTGTACGCCGCAGTCGGCCCACACCTCGGGCCGGCTCGCCGGCGCGCCCGCACGAAACTTCGCGGGCCCGCGCCGCTCTGATGCCCCGTCCTCCAACGTTTGGCAACGCGGTAGTGAGATACTTTTCCTTTCGTTTACTTCCGGATCCGCCGACTGCCGGCGGAAGGCTGACCGAATACGTGACTCGCAACGGCCTCGTCATCGTGGCGCTCGCCGCGCTCCTAGCTATCGGCGGTGCGTGGTACCTGTTCGCGGGCGGCAAGTCAGCCGCCCCCACCGGCGGGCCGAACGCCAAGGCTAGCCGCTCGGTCGCAGTCATCACCACGCACCCGGCGAAGAAGGAATTCGCTTACGAAGTCGAAGCGCTCGGCACGCTGCGCGCCAATGAGTTCGTGAACATCACTGCAAAGGTGGCGGACCGCGTCGCCGCGATTCATTTCAACGAGGGACAGCAGGTCCGCAAGGGCGATGTCCTCATCGAGCTCGACAACACCGAGGCGCGTGCGGATCTGGCAGCGGCCGAAGCTGCCGCGAGCGACAGTCGCAGTCAGTACAAGCGCAGCCAGGAGCTGTTTCAGACGAAGGCGTTGTCGGAAGCGCAGCTCGAGCAATTGCGAGCCACGCTGCTCGCCAATGAAGCTCGCGTCGAGGCTGCACGCTCGCGTCTGAACGATCGCGTCATCACCGCGCCGTTCGCCGGACGCGTCGGCCTGCGCAACGTGAGTCTCGGTGGGTTGGTGAATCCGGGCGCGGTCATCACGACACTCGACGACCTGAGCATCGTCAAGCTGGACTTCGCGGTGCCCGAAGTGTTCCTTTCGACGTTGCAGCCGGGACTGACGGTCAACGCGCGCAGCACCGTCTACGCCGATGCGACTTTCACCGGGCGTGTGTCGAGTATCGATACGCGCGTCGATCCGACGTCGCGCTCGGTCGCGGTGCGCGCGCTGATCGACAATCGCGACGGTCGGCTGCGGCCCGGCATGTTCATGACGGTGAAGCTGGTGCGGCCGGAAGGCCAGGCGCTGATGCTGCCCGAGCAGGCAATCGTGCCGGAGAACGAGCAGCACTTCGTGTACGTCGTGGCGGACGGCACGGCGCACAAGCGCGAAGTGAAGATCGGCCGCCGCCGGCCCGGCGAAGTCGAAGTGCTGGAAGGCTTGTCCGCCGAAGACGGCGTCGTCGTCGACGGCACGCTGAATCTGCGCGATGGCGTGCCGGTGAAGGTGCAGGGCAGCGAATCGCTGGCCGCTGACGGCCACGAGAAAAACGGCGAGACATGATCCTCTCAGACGTCTCCGTCCGCCGCCCCGTCTTCGCGATGGTCGTGAGCCTGCTGCTCACGATCATCGGCCTGATGTGCGCGAGCCGTTTGTCGGTGCGCGAAACGCCGAACGTCCAGCCGCCCATCGTCAGCATCGAGACCGTGTACCGCGGCGCGTCGGCGTCGGTCGTCGAAACCAAGATCACGCAGGTGATCGAGAATCAGATCGCCGGGCTCGAAGGCGTCGACACCCTGCGCTCCAGCAGCCAGGACGAGCGTTCGCGCATCACGATCGAGTTCGCGCTGAATCGCGACATCGAATCCGCCGCGAACGACGTGCGCGACCGCGTCGCACGCGTGCTCAACAATCTGCCGGAGGAATCCGAGCCGCCTGAAGTGGCGAAGGTCGACACGACCTCCGAGCCGATCATGTGGGTGAACCTGGAGAGCGATCGCCGCTCGCAGCTGCAGCTCACCGATTACGCGAATCGTTATCTCGTCGATCGATTCTCCGTGGTCGAAGGCGTCGCGCAGATCCGCACCAGCGGCGAGCGGCGCTTCGCGATGCGCGTCTGGCTCGATCGCCAGGCGCTCGCGGCGCGCAAGCTCACGGTTCAGGACGTCGAGGACGCGCTGCGCGCCGAGAACGTCGAGCTGCCTGCCGGCCGCATCGAGTCGAGCCAGCGCGAGTTCACGCTGCACACCGATACCGGGTTGTACACGCCGAGCGATTTCCGCCAGCTCGTAGTCGGCCGCGGCGAGGGCGGCTACATGGTGCGCCTCGGCGAGGTCGCGGAGGTCGAGCTCGCGGCCGAGGACCTGCGCAACGTCGCGCGCTCCGACGGCAAGCCGTCGCTGAGTATGGGCATCATTCCGCAGTCGACGGCCAACGTGCTCGATGTCGCCAAAGGCGTGAAGGCCGAGATGGCGGCGATGAAGGAATCGCTGCCGCCCGACATCAAGATGGGCATCAACATCGACGACACGGTGTTCGTCAGCGGCTCGATCAACGAAGTGATTCACGCGCTCGTGATCGCGCTGGCGCTGGTGCTGATCGTCATCTACCTGTTCCTCGGCACGGTGCGCGCGACGCTGATCCCGGCCGTGACGATTCCGGTCTCGATCATTTCGGCGAGCATCGTGATGGTGATCGCCGGCTTCTCGATCAACGTGCTGACGCTGCTCGGCGCGGTGCTCGCGATCGGTCTGGTGGTCGACGACGCCATCGTCGTGCTGGAGAACATCGTGCGGCGGATCGAGCTCGGTCAGCCGCCGCTGCTCGCGGCCGTCGACGGCAGCCGCGAAATCGGCTTTGCGGTCGTGGCGACGACGCTGGTGCTGATCGCAGTGTTCCTGCCGATCTCGTTCATTCCCGGCAACATCGGCCGGCTGTTCGGCGAGTTCGGCATCACGATCGCCGCGGCTATCGGTTTTTCCGCGCTGGTTTCCCTGACGCTGGTGCCGATGATGAGCTCGAAGATCTTCGGGCACGGCATCGTGCGCGGTCGCGTCGCGCACGCGGTCGACCGGTTCTTCCGCTGGCTGTCGTCGGTGTACGAGAAGTCGCTGCGTGGCGGCCTGCGCACACCGGGCTTGATCCTCGGCGCCGGCGCAGTTGCCATCGTGCTGGCGGTCATCCTGTTCCGCATGCTCCCGTCGGAGTACGCGCCGTCCGAAGACCGCCAGCGCGTGGTGATCATGCTCACCGCGCCGGAAGGATCGAGCTTGCAGTACATGGAGCGCTATCTGCAGCAGGTCGAGCAGTTCGCCATGGCGGAGGTGGAGAAGGGCAATGCGCGGCGCATCCTGTCGCGCATCGGCAATTACGGCGGCGGCGGCGATGTCAGTGTCGGTCGCGTCGTGCTGTCGCTGTCGGATTTCGGCGAGCGCAAGGAATCGGCTCAGCAGATCGCACAGCGTCTGCGTCCGATGCTCGCGAACCTCGCAGGCGTGCGCGCAACGGTCGTGACGCCGGGAGGCCTGGGTATTCGCGGCTACGGCGCGCCGGTGCAAGTGGTGATCGGCGGCGCCGACTACCAGGAGCTGGCGCACTGGCGCGACATCATCCTGGCGAAGGCCGCAGAAAATCCCGGGCTGACGAATCTCGATTCCGACTATTACGCGCGCAAGCCGCAGCTCAAGGTTTCCGTCGATCGCAACCGCGCCGGGGATCTCGGCGTATCGCTGACGACGGTCGGGCGCACGCTCGAAACGATGATGGGCTCGCGCATCGTCACGACGTTCCTCGAGCGCGGCGAGGAATATAACGTGATGCTGCAGGCTCGCGACAACGATCGCGTGACGCCGAGCGATCTGACGAACATCTACGTGCGTTCTTCCACGACCAATCAGCTCATCCCGCTGGCGAACCTGGTGCACGTCGAAGAAGTCGCTGGCCCCACCGAGCTCAAGCGCTTCGACCGGCTGCGCTCGATCACGATCTCCGCCGGCCTCAACAACGGCTACTCGCTCGGCGAAGCGCTCGACTACATGGAGAAGCTGATACGCACCGAGCTGCCGGCGGAGGCGAAGATCAGCTACGACGGCGAGTCGCGCGAGTTCAAGCGCTCCGGCTCGGCGCTGTACGCGACGTTCATGCTCGCGCTGGTGATCGTGTTCCTGGTGCTGGCCGCGCAGTTCGAGAGCTTCCGCCACCCGTTCATCATCATGATGACGGTGCCGCTGGCGGTGACCGGCGCGCTGGTCGGCCTGCAGTTCACCAGCGGCTCGATCAACGTCTTCAGCCAGATAGGCTGCATCATGCTGATCGGCCTCGCGGCCAAGAATGGCATTCTGATCGTCGAGTTCGCGAACCAGCTCCGCGACCGCGGCATCGAGTTCCACGAGGCCGTGATCGAGGCCGCCGCGATCCGCCTGCGTCCCGTGCTCATGACTAGCCTGTGCACGGTGTTCGGCGCGATTCCGCTATTGATTGCTTCGGGCGCGGGGGCGGAGAGCCGGCGCTCGATCGGCGCCGTCGTGGTGTACGGCGTGATGTTCTCGTTGCTGCTGACCCTGTACGTGGTGCCGGTCGTGTACGGGTATGTGGCGCGCAATACCCAATCGCCGGAATACATCGCGCATTTGATCGAGAAGCTGCGCGGCGAGAAGAAGCCGCCGTCAGAGGCGCCGGAGTCGGGCTAATAAAGAGCCGGCAGGTGGCGACACGCTGCCGGCTCTCGTCCCAAGCGTCCGATTCGCAGCGAACGCTCTCGCAGGAGGACGAACAATAAGACGGCGAATGCCGTGCCGAGTTCCCCGTCGCGCAAACAAGATTTTCGTAAGTCGCCGACTGCAGACGCTTGGATTTTGCCTCGAACCATAAATAAAAGTTGAACGATCGAAGGGGCAGGGTGCCCGTTCGCATTGCTAGAATGCCGGCCTTTTTATGGCCCTGACGCCCTATCAACAGCTCGAGCAGGAGTTCAAGCGGCTGCACGCCTTCCGCAGCGCCGCCAGCATCCTGCGTTGGGACTCCGCTGTGATGATGCCGCGGGGCAGCTCCGAATTACGGGGCGAGCAACTCGCTGCCCTGGAGACGGAGAGCCATTCGCTGCTGACGTCGCCTCGCGTCTCCCGATTGCTGGCGCGGGCGGAGGCGAACAGCGCCGGCCTCGAGGATTGGCAGAGCGCCAACCTGCGCGAGATGCGCCGCGAGCGCGATCAGGCAATCGCCACGCCGCAGAACCTCGTGTCGCGTCTCGCGAAGGCGACGGCGCGCGCCGAGGTGAAGTGGATCGAGGCGAAGCAGAAGAGCGAGTTCGCGATCTTCGCGCCGCACCTCGAAGAAGTGGTGAACCTGCTGCGCGACAAGGCCGGCCTGCTCGGCAAGGCGCTCAATCTCGATCCGTACGATGCGCTGGTCGACGAGTTCAGCCCGGGCATGACCAGCGCAGAGATCGACGGCATCTTCACGACGCTCGGCCGCCGCTTGCCGGGGCTCATCCAGGAAGTAATCGAGCTGCAGTCGCGGCGGCCGCCGCTGGAGCTCACCGGCCGCTTCACGCCCTCCAAGCAGCGTGGGCTGGCCCTCGAAGTCATGAAGGCGGTCGGCTTTCCGTTCGACCGCGGCCGGCTCGACGAAAGCGAGCATCCGTTCACCGGCGGCGTGCCCGGCGACATCCGCATCACGACGCGCTTCAGCGC
>DATENH010000246.1:0-62994 GCA_035275145.1 Steroidobacteraceae bacterium
GCTTGTATCGGTCAGACGTGCGATACCGAAGTCGGTGATCTTCAACTCGTCCGTGTCGGGATTGAACATTATGTTAGCCGGTTTTATATCGCGGTGGACCACGTTTTGGCGGTGCGCATAGTAGAGGGCGTCCGCCACGCGTGCGACCAACAGCATCGTAGTTTTGAAAGGAAGGATGCGCGCAGCTTCTGTGAAATGGCTCATATGCGTGCCGCGCAGGTATTCCATCGCGATGTAGGCCAGTCCATGGTCCTCGCCCGCATCGTAGACCGTCACGATCGCCGGGTGGTTGAGGCGGCCGGCCATTTCGGCCTCGCGGAAGAAGCGCGCGCGCGCTTCTTGCAGATCGTCCTCTTCGAACTCCTGCGCGAGCGGGATCGCCTTGATGGCGACGACGCGGTTGATCTTCGGATCGCGGCCGAGATAGACGGTGCCCATCGCGCCTTTGCCGAGCTCGCGCTCGATCTCGTAGCGGCCGAGCGTGCGGGTCGGGCGAACGTGGCGCGGCGCCGGGTATGCCATATCGGGATCGGCAGGCTGCGTCTCGAGCTCAGGCGGCGTGCGCGCTTCCGCTGCCGGTTGCGGCGCCGGTGCCGGTGGAACCGAGCGCGTGACCGGCTGCTCCTTCAAGCGCGCGCGGCGCGCACGCAGGTCACGATAGTTCGGGTCGCGGGCCGCGATGTAGCTATAGACGTTGGATGCCTTCTGCGCCTGTCGCCGTTTTTCGAAATCGTTGCCGAGCTGATAGAGCAGGTCCATCGTCGTGGCATCGAGCGGGCAGCGGCGATACGTTTCGAACGCGAGGTCGAGCTGACCCGTGCGCTGGAATTGCTGGCCGAGGTTGCGCAGGCTGGTCGCGGACAGATTCTTCGCATCTTCGCTGCGGCTGGTCGAACGGCGCATCAGCTCGCCCGGGACGAACAGTCCGTAGCCGACGACCAGCGCGATGGCCGGCACGATGAAGCGCACCCACACCAGCGACGAGCTGAGCAGTCCGACCTGCGTGACGCCGAGGATCACGATGAACAGCACGCTGGCCAGAGCGCCGAAGATCACGCCGGTCCGCGGTAGCACGAACGCGACGAAGACGATGACCGCGAAGGCGACGATCCATTCGAGCGCGACCGCATAGGTCGGACGCGAGTAGACCTTGCCGGTGACGACGCTGGTCACCGCGCTCGCCGTCGTCAGCACCGCCGGCGATGCGTCCGCTGCGGGAGTCGTCACGGTGCCCGGCGCCGCCAGCGGCGAATCGAGGAAGCCGACGATCACGATCTTGTCGCGCAGCTGCTCGACTGGAATCTCGCCGGCGATCACCCGCCAGTACGGGACTTGAGCGAACTGCGGCGGCTGCGTTGCGAAGTAGTGCGGCCGAATCGTCAGTGCATCGCCGAGCAGCCGCACGCGCTGGCCGAGATGCAGCGCATCGCCCGAGCCGAAGCGCAGCTCTGCGGGCGTGACGCCGAGCGCACGCGCGGCAACGGCGGTTGCCAGCGACGGCAGCATTTCTTTGCCGCCGACGCGCAGTGCCGCGGCATCGGAGCGAACCGTGCGGTCGCCGTCGGCAATCGTCAGTGTGTGGCCGATCGCTGCGGCGGCTTGCGCCAACACTGGAGCAGGTGCGGCGACGATGTCGGCACTGCGAGCGGCGCGCAGCGCACCTGCTTCGCCTGTCGAAAGCAGTCGCGCTGGCAATTCGGGTTTTCCACCACCCCTCTCGTTGAGGCGCACGTCCGCCGGCAACACGACATTGCCGTGTGTGCGAATCGCCTGCGCCAGGTACGCGTCCGGATCGCGGCTGCCGCTGGACTCACCCAGAAGCTGGCGCAGTTCCTGAGCTTGTTGGGAGCCGCCGAGATCGGACGATTCGAGCAGCGCGAGCGCCGAGCGGAGGCGCTCCGCTTCGCTGGTCCGCGGCGAAGTATCCACCGGCACGCTGAATGCCACGACGCGCGCGCCGGCGGCGGTGAGGCGTGTGATCAGGCTGGCGTGGACATCGCGCGGCCAGGGCCATTCGCCGAGCTTGGCAATGCTGGCGTCGTCGATTGCGACAACCGCCACGTCCGCGGCAGGCGTTGCCGGCGTGGCGCGCATCACGCGGTCGTAGACCATCAGCTCGACCGGCGCGTACGTGGTGGAGGAGATCAGGCGTCCGACGACGATGATGAAGGCTGCTGCCAGCCCCCCGGGAAGCCAGGAAAATCGCGCCAGTCTTGCCGCCACCCAGGCCCCTCCAGCGAAACCGGCGCGAGTATAGACGAATGGCGCGCCGGCAAATCGCAGCAGACGTCACAGCCGGCCGCAAACGTCGCACCTGTCCGACACCGCCATGCGCTACTGTAGGAATGCCGATCACGTCCTTGTGTCCAGCCGGCAAAAGTCACGCCTTTTGACGGCGTCGTCGAAAGGGCCTAGGCCGCTTTCGACCAGAGAACTTAGATTGGAGAGTCATGGCGAAATCCCGCGAAGTGTTCGTCTGCGACCAGTGCGGCAACGAAAGCCTGCAGTGGCAGGGCCTGTGCCCCATGTGCGGCGCGGGCGATTCGCTGCGGCGCGTAGCTGTCGCGGGCCGCGTTAAGCCGGAGCGGCGCTCACTGGCCGCGACGAGCGCGGAGCCGCAGCGGCTGTCGCAGGTCGCGGAGCGCGACGAGCCGCGCGTGCCCACCGGACTGGAGGAGCTCGACCGGGTTCTGGGCGGCGGCCTGGTGCTCGGCTCGGTCACGCTGTTGGGCGGCGACCCGGGCATTGGCAAGTCAACGATGCTGCTGCAGGCCGGCGACGCGCTGAGTCGGGCGACGCCGACACTCTACGTGACCGGCGAGGAATCGCTGCGCCAAGTCAGCTTGCGTGCGCGTCGGCTCGGCCTGGCCGGCGATACGTTGCAGCTGCTGGCGGAAACGTCCGTGGACACGATCATCGAGCACGCCCGCGACAGCGGCGCGCGAGTACTGGTCATCGACTCGATTCAGACCATGTTCGCGACCGACGTCGAGTCCTCGCCCGGATCCGCCGCGCAAGTGCGCGAGTCGGCGGCTGCGCTGGTGCGCTTCGCGAAATCGACCGGCGTGTCCGTGCTGATCATCGGGCACGTGACCAAGGAGGGCGTGATCGCCGGACCGCGCATCCTCGAGCACATGGTCGACACGGTGCTGTACTTCGAGAGCGACGCGGGCAGTCGCTTTCGCCTGGTGCGCGCAGTCAAGAATCGCTTCGGCGCGGCCAACGAGGTCGGCGTGTTCGCGATGACCGAGCAGGGACTCAGGGAAGTGAAGAACCCGTCGGCGATTTTCCTCTCGCAGCACGCGCAACCCGTCAGCGGCAGTGCCGTCATGGTGGCGCGCGAGGGCAGCAGGCCGATGCTGATCGAGGTTCAGGCATTGACGGACGACGCGCAGGGCATGAACCCACGCCGCGTCGCGGTCGGTCTGGAAGCGAACCGCTTGGCGCTATTGCTTGCCGTGCTGCATCGACACGGCGGCATCGCAACGTCAGGCCGGGATGTTTTCGTCAACGTCGTCGGCGGCGTGCGGATCTCGGAGACCGCTGCGGATTTACCGGCAGTGCTCGCGACCGTCTCCAGCTCACGCGATGAGCCGCTCGCGGGACGGCTCGTGTGTTTCGGCGAGCTGGGTCTCGCAGGCGAGATTCGTCCGGTGCCTTACGGCGAGGAGCGCCTGCGCGAGGCGGCCAAGCACGGCTTCGAGCGGGCGATCGTGCCGGAGGCGAACAAGCCGCGGCGCGCAACCGACGGCTTGCAGGTGATCGGCGTCGAGCGCCTGGCCGACGCGCTACGCAACGCCTTTTGAGCGTTCGTCGAAAGTCGCCGCCGGCTGCGGCCGGATGCGCGCGGTCTTCACACTGTTGTCGACGGTCTGCAGGATCTCGATGGTCAGGTCGCCGAGCCGCAGCACCGTGCCCGCCTGCGGCAGCGTTTCCAGGTACTCGACGATCAGGCCGTTGAGGGTGCGCGGCCCGTCGGTCGGCAGACTCCAGCCAAGCGTGCGATTCAGCACGCGCGCGTTGATGGCGCCATTGACGACGTAGCTGCCGTCCGGGTCGCGATGGATGTCCTTGTGCAGCGTGGCGGGCGCGCTGGTGAACTCACCGACGATTTCCTCGAGGATGTCCTCCAGCGTCACCAGTCCCTGGATGTCGCCGTACTCGTCGACGACGAGCGCGATGCGCCGCCGGTCGCGCTTGAAGTTGAGGAGCTGCACGTCGAGCGTCGTGCCCTCGGGCACGAAGTACGCTTCGCGTTCCCGCGCCAGCTGCAACAAGTGATCGCGATCGAAATCGCCGCGTGCCAGCGCGCGCGCGACCTTCTTCATGTGCAGGATGCCGACGATGTTGTCGAGATTGCCCTGGCAGACGGGCAACCGCGTGTGCGGCGTCGAGCGCAGCGCGTCGAGGATCGTGTCCCAGTCGTCGCTGACGTCGACGTACGCGATCTCGCCGCGTGGGATCATGATGTCGTCGACGCTCATCGTCTGCAGCCCGAGCATCTTGTCGGCGAGTTGTGCGCGGTCGGCGGTAGCTGCCGGATCGTTCGCGCTGATCGAACGCGGACGCCGTCCGCGGGTGCGACGCGACGCGAGCGCAAATCCCGCGGCCGCTCCGGCCAGCGCCGCGACGATTGCGATCAGAAGGAGAGTCGTTGCGGAAAACGTGAGCAAGTGCGCGGCCCGTAGCGAGCGCTAGCCCCAATGACGACCGAGGATGGATTCGAGCACGATCTTCGAGCCGAAGTACGCCAGGCCGAGCAGCGCAAAGCCGCTCAGCGCCCAATTGGTCGCGGTGCGCCCGCGCCAGCCGAAGCGCCAGCGGCCGAATAGCAGCACCGCGAACACGACCCACGCAAGGCACGACAGCACTGTCTTGTGAACGAGGTGCTGTGCGAACAGGTTGTCGACGAACACGAAGCCGCTGAACAACGCCAGCGTGAGCACCGCGAAACCCGCCGTCAGCGCCTGGAAGGTGCCCGACTCGAGCGCTTCCACCGACGGCAGTGCCGTCAACCAGCCGAGCGGCTTGCGGCTGCGCAGACGCTGATCGAGCAGCCGCAAGGCGACGGCCAATGCGACAGCGATCGTGAGCAGCGCGTACGCAAGAGTCGACAGCACGACGTGCGCGGCTATTTCCCAGCTAGGTCCATCCACGATCGGGGCACCGCCACTCCCTCTGACGGTCAGCGCTGCTACCACGCCGGCGACGACCGTGAGCGCGGCGCCGATGCCGGCGAAGCGCGGCCGCAGCCACGAGATGCCGACGGCGATCAGGCCGATCGGCCAGCCGATCAGCGACGCAGTTTCTGCGATGGTGAACGACAGGACCGGGCGGTCGAAGAGCCCGCGCCAGAGGAGCACGGCGTGCAATACGAGCGCGATGACACCTAGCGCGATGCCGGCGATGCGGCGGCCGTGGGCAGCATGCTCACCGGCGCGGTAGACGCTGGAGGCGAGCCACGCGGCGCAAGCCAGATAGCACGCAAGAACGACGACGGATAACACAGCTGGGTGTTGGCACGTGCGTGACGAACGGTGCGCACAGGATAAACTATCCGCCCCCCGCTATCCGCAACCGACCGCTTCCCGCCCATGTTCGACAAACTGACCGAGCGCCTGCAGGGCGTCATCGAAAGCCTGCGCGGCCGCGGGCGCCTGACCGACGAGAATATTGCAGACACGTTGCGCCAGGTGCGCATGGCGCTGCTCGAGGCGGACGTCGCGCTGCCGGTCGTCAAGACCTTCATCGACGCGGTGCGCGCCAAGGTCGTCGGCCAGGAGCTCGACAAGAGCCTGACCCCGGGCCAGACGCTGGTCCGCATCATCAACGACGAGCTGGTCGCGCTGATGGGGGAGGGCGTGCGGCCGCTGAACCTGCGGGCGCAGCCGCCGGTCGTGATCCTGCTGGCGGGATTGCAGGGCGCCGGCAAGACGACCTCGGCCGCCAAGCTGGCGAAATGGCTCAAGGAGAACGAGCGCAGGAAAGTGCTGCTCGCCAGCACCGACGTGTATCGACCGGCGGCGATCCTGCAGCTCGAGCGGCTGGCAACGCAGCTCGATATCGCCTTCTTCCCGTCGGATCCGCAGAAGGGAGCGGTCGTGCTGGCGCGCGAAGCGCTTGCCGAGGCGCGGCGCTCGCTGTTCGACGTCCTCATCGTGGACACCGCAGGACGTTTGCACGTCGACGACGAGATGATGGTCGAGATCCGCGAGATCAGCTCCGCGGTAGCGCCGACCGAGACGTTGTTCGTGGTCGACAGCATGGCCGGCCAGGACGCCGTCAACGCCGCACGGGCGTTCGGGCAGGCGCTCAGCCTCACAGGTGTCGTTCTGACCAAGACTGATGGCGACGCCCGCGGCGGCGCCGCGCTGTCCGTGCGGCAGATCACCGGTCAGCCCATTCTGTTCATGGGCACCGGCGAGAAAACCGAGGCGCTGGAAGTCTTCCAGGCCGAGCGTGTCGCTTCGCGCATCCTCGGGATGGGCGACGTCCTTGCGCTGGTGGAAAACGTCACGCGCAACGTGGACCGCGAGCAGGCCGAAAAGCTGGCCCGCAAGCTGAAGAAGGGCAAGGATTTCGACCTGGAGGACCTGCACGACCAGCTGCAGCAGGTCGAGAAGATGGGCGGGCTGAGCGCGCTCATGGACAAGCTCCCCGCCCAGTTGGCCGGCAAAGCCGCCGCGGCACCCCAGGCCAACGACAAGGAGATCAAGCGCCAGATGGCTGTCATCCGTTCCATGACACCGGGCGAGCGGCGCTACCCCAAGACCATCGACGCCTCCCGCAAGCGCCGGATCGCCGCCGGCTCCGGGGTGCATGTGTCCGAGGTCAACCGTCTGCTGAAGAACTACCTGCAGATGCAGAAGATGATGAAAACGATGTCGAAGGGCGGGGGTCTGCGGCGGCTGATGGGGGCGTTCGGCGGGGGGCGGTTCCCGCCCGGCCAGTGAGGACTGAAGTTCTGGCTTGCCGCCTGATTTTTCAGTAACATTCGCGCCCTTTTACCGGGAGGGCCGCCAGGCGCTCCCGACATCCAGAAGATTCCGAGGCTTTGGCAGCAATGGTCACGATCCGGCTCACCCGCCGCGGGGCGAAGAAGCAGCCCTTCTATCACGTCGTCGTCACGGACAGCCGTATCCGCCAGGGCGGCACGACCCTGGAGCAGGTCGGCTACTTCAACCCGGTTCCGGCCGGCAAGCAGCGCCGCCTGGAGCTGAACCTGGACCGCATCGACTACTGGGTCGGCAAAGGCGCGAAGCCGTCCGAGCGCGTGGCCGAGCTGGTCAAGAAGCATCGCAAGCAGGCCGTCGCGGCCTGAAGTTACCGTGGTCCGGCGCGTCGTCCTCGGCCAGGTCGGCGGGGCGTT
Source organism: Steroidobacteraceae bacterium (assembly GCA_035275145.1). Taxonomy (GTDB): domain Bacteria; phylum Pseudomonadota; class Gammaproteobacteria; order Steroidobacterales; family Steroidobacteraceae; genus Steroidobacter. The sequence goes on from DATENH010000246.1 coordinate 7,370, forward strand.
CGGGGTCCAGGGCTGGGTCAGGATTCAGTCCTACACCGACCCGCCCGAAAACATTCTCGGGTTTGGACGTTGGCAGCTCGGACGAGCCGGGCAGTGGCGTGAGGTCGAGGTCGAAGACGGCAAGGTGACGGCGAAGGGCGTGCTCGCCAAGCTCGCCGGAGTCGAGACTCCGGAGGATGCGCGCCTCGATACGGGATCCGAGATCGCCGTGGCGCGCGACGAGCTGCCTGCTCCGGCGCCGGGTGAGTACTACTGGATCGATCTCGAAGGCCTGGCAGCGTTCGGCCAGAACGGCGAACCGCTGGGGCGCATCGAGGAATTCCGGGCGACACCGGCAGGCACGGTGGTCGTGATCCGGGGCGAACGCCAGCACTGGGTGCCGTTCGTGAAGGAGCGAATCGTTTCGGTCGATCTCGACGCCGGGCGCGTCGTATTCGACTGGGCGGCGGACTGGTGACATGCGCATCGAAGTGGTGACGCTGTTCCCGGAGTTCATCGGGCAGGCAGTGAGCGTCGGTGTTCTGGGCCGCGCGATCGAGGCGGGCCGGGTCGCGGTGCACGCGACCACGCCGCGCGAATTCGCCACCGACGTGCATCGGACGGTCGATGACCGGCCGTACGGCGGCGGACCGGGAATGGTGATGAAGGTCGAGCCTGCGCGCACGGCGATCCGTGCTGCGAAGGCGCGGTTACCGGCAGGCAGCCGCAGCGTCTATCTGGCCGCCGATGGCGAGCGATTGACGCATGCAATGGCGCGCGAGTTGGCGCAACTGCCGGGGTTGATGTTGCTCGCCGGACGTTACGAAGGCGTCGACGAGCGATTGATCGAGTCGGAGATCGACGCCAGCGTGTCGATCGGCGATTACGTGGTGTCGGGAGGCGAGCTGCCCGCGCTGGTGTTGATCGATGCTGTGGTGCGCTTGTTGCCGGGAGTGCTCGGCGACGACGAATCGGCACAACAGGATTCGTTCGCCGGCGGCTTGCTCGACTGGCCGCACTACACGCGCCCCGAAGTGTTCGAGGGACGCGCGGTGCCGGAAGTGCTCGCGAGCGGCAACCACGCCGCGATCCGGCGCTGGCGTACCAAGCAGGCGCTGGGCCGGACGTGGCTGCGTCGGCCGGAGTTGATCGAGAAGCTGACGCTGAGCGCTGAAGAGCAGCGGCTGCTGGATGAATTCAAGACTGAATTGCAAGACTGAATTGGATGGGTAGGAACATGAGCAACATCATTGCCCAGCTCGAGAGCGAAGCAACCGACAAGAAGATTCCGGACTTCTCGCCCGGCGACACCGTCGTCGTCGAAGTGAAAGTGAAGGAAGGCGACCGCGAGCGCGTGCAGGCCTACGAAGGCATCGTCATCGCGCGTCGCAATCGTGGCTTCAACTCGTCGTTCACCGTGCGCAAGATTTCCCACGGCGAAGGCGTCGAGCGCGTGTTCCAGACGTACAGCCCGTCGATCGGCGCGATCACCGTCAAGCGTCGCGGCAACGTGCGTCGGGCCAAGCTCTACTACCTGCGCGATCTGACCGGCAAGGCTGCCCGCATCGAAGAAAAGGTGTAATCGCGCCGGCGCGGTTACACTGCACGCGCGGAGGAATCTTCATGCGCGTGGCACTGCTCTTCGTCTCACTCACGCTGGCCGCAACCGCGGCCAGCGCCAGCTCCAAGACCGACAGAGTCATCGAGAACGTCCGTCTGCCGACGGGCTTCAAGATGGAGGTCTACAGCGACCAGGTTCCCGGTGCGCGCTCGATGGCGCTCGGGGAGAAAGGCACGCTGTTCGTCGGCACCCGCGTCCGCGGCGGTAAGGTTTACGCGATCAGCGGTACGCCGGGCGCGGCGGCCAAGCCGACGGTCCACGTCATCGCCGACAACCTCAACACTCCGAACGGCGTCGCTTTCCACGACGGCGCGCTGTACGTCGCCGAGATCAATCGGCTGCTGCGCTTCGACGACATCGAGGCGTCGCTCGATAACGCGCCGCAGCCGAAGGTCGTGCGCGACGACTTCCCGAAGGATGGACATCACGGCTGGCGCTACATCGCGTTCGGACCGGACAACAAGCTCTACTTCCCGATCGGCGCGCCGTGCAACGTCTGCAACGAGCCGAAGTACGCAATGATCACGCGCATGAATGCCGATGGCTCGGGACAGGAAGTGTTCGCGCGCGGCATCCGCAACACGGTCGGCTTCACCTGGCATCCGGTCACGAAGCAGCTCTGGTTCACCGACAACGGCCGCGACTGGCTCGGCGACGACGCGCCGCCGTGCGAGCTCAACGTCGCGACGCGCGCCGGGCTCGATTTCGGCTTCCCGTATTGCCACGGCAAGGACATCAAGGATCCCGAATTCGGCCAGCTCGGCGACTGCAGCAAGATCACGCCGCCCGCGCAATTGCTCGGCGCGCACGTCGCGCCGCTCGGCGTGAAGTTCTACACGGCTAGTCGTTTCCCCGAAGCCTATCGCGGCGATGCGTTCATCGCGGAGCACGGCTCGTGGAATCGCAAGGAGAAGAACGGCTACCGCATCACGCGCGTGAAGATCGAAGGAACGCACGGCGTGAAGTACGAGCCGTTCGCCACCGGCTTCAATCGCGGCGATGAGGTTTTCGGCCGGCCGGTCGATCTGCTGGTGCTGCAGGACGGCTCGATGCTGGTCTCCGACGACACTTCCGACGCGATCTATCGCATCTCTTACGCCGTGCCATGAAAGCGCTGATTCCATGAAAGCTTTGGCCACCTTCTTCGGCTTCATCTGGCGTGTGCTGGACACGCTGCGCAAAGTGCTGCACCTGATCGTGCTGCTGGTGCTGTTCCTCGGTCTCGGTGCGGCGCTGTCGCCCAGCATCCCGATCGTTCCGCACAAGACTGCATTGGTGATTGCGCCGCAGGGCACGCTCGTCGAGCAGCTTGCCGGCGATCCTTTCGATCGCGCGGTAGCGGCGCTGTACGGCCAGCAGCGCGCCGAAACGCTGGTGCGCGATCTCACCGACGCGATCGCCGCGGCGAAGACGGACAAGCGAGTCGAAGTACTGGTGCTCGATCTCGGTCACATGGCCGGCGGCGGCGTTGCCAAGCTGGAGGAAGTCGCCGCCGCGATCCGCGATTTCCGCACCAGCGGCAAGAAGGTGTACGCGTTCGGCGAGGGCTTCGACCAGGCGCAGTACTACATCGCTGCGCAGGCCGACAAGATCTATCTCGATCCGCAGGGGCTCGTGCTCATCGACGGCTTCGGCTACTACCGCACGTTCCTCAAAGGCCTGATCGACAAGCTGGCGATCGACGTCAACGTGTTCAAAGCCGGCAAGTTCAAGTCCTACACCGACCAGTTCAGCCGCAGCGACATGGCGGAGACGGAAGAAGAGGAGAGCCTTGCGTGGCTCAACTCGCTCTGGTCGCAGTACCAGGCCGGCGTCGTCAAGGGACGCCAGGGGCCGGAGCGTCTGGCAGCAGGCGCCATCGCGGACTACGCGAACAACTTCGCCGCGCTGGCGAAGGAGCATCGCGGCGACCTCGCGGCGGTTGCGCTCGCGAAAGGGCTGGTGACCGAGCTGAAGTCGCGGCGCGAGTTCGAAGAACAGATGAAGGGCCTGGTCGGCGCAGACGACGAACAGCACACGTTCCGCGGCATCCCGCATTGGGACTATCTCGCGTCGGTGCGCCCCGCCCACGCGCTGCACCTGGATGGCAATCGCGTCGGCGTGGTCGTCGCGTCGGGCGAGATTCTCGACGGCGAGCAACCGCCGGGTACGGTCGGTTCGGATTCGCTGCAGCGGCTGCTGCGCGAAGCCTTGCACAACGACTCGATCAAAGCGGTCGTGCTGCGCATCGACAGTCCGGGCGGCAGCGTCTTCGCTTCGGAAGTGATTCGTCGCGAAGTCGATGCGCTGCGCGCGGCGAAAAAGCCGGTGATCGCTTCGATGAGCAGCGTCGCCGCCTCCGGCGGTTACTACATCGCGATGGATGCCAACGAGATCTGGGCGAGCCCGGCGACGCTCACCGGATCGATCGGCGTGTTCGCAGTATTCCCGACGGTCGAGCACACGTTGAACAAGTTCGGCATCACCATCGACGGCGTCGGGACCACGCCGCTGGCAGATGCGTTGCGTCTCGATCGCACGATGACGGACGCAGGCAAGGCCATCCTGCAATCGTCCGTCGAGCACACGTACAGCGAGTTCGTCGAGCACGTAGCTTCGGCGCGCGAGAAATCGTTCGATGACATCGACGCGGTGGCGCAGGGTCGCGTGTGGGCGGGCGCCGATGCGGCCAAGCTCGGGCTGGTCGATCATCTCGGCTCGTACAAGGATGCGCTGAATGCAGCGGCGAAGGCTGCGAAGCTCGGCGACGACTACAAGGTCGAGTACATCGAGCCGCCGCTCGGCTGGCGTGAAGTGATTGCGCTGCAATCGCAGGCGTTGGCGGCGCGCTTTGCGCGTGCAGTGGCGCCGGAGCAGAAGATCCTGAGCGAAGCCCGGCGCTGGTTCGAGCCGCTGGAAGAAGAGCTGGCGCGGCTGTCGCGCTTCACCGATCCGAAGCAGGTGTATTACTACTGCCCGTGTTCGGTGAATTGACGGAGATCATTTCTCCCAATTCATCACGACTTTGCCCGACTGGCCTTTGCCCATGATGTCGAAGGCCTGTTGATATTGCGTGTACGGCAGGCGGTGCGTGATCACGGGGCGGATGTTCAGGCCGCTCTGCAACAGCGCGGCCATCTTGTACCAGGTCTCGAACATCTGCCGGCCGTAGATGCCCTTGATCGTCAGGCCCTTCAGGATCACCTCGTTCCAATCGATCGCGACCTCGTTCGGCGGGATGCCGAGCATCGCGATGCTGCCGCCATGATGCATCGTGCGCAGCATGTCGCGCAGCGCGGCTGCGTTGCCTGACATCTCCAGCCCGACGTCGAAGCCCTCCTGCATGCCGAGCTGCTTCATCGCGTCCTCGAGCTTGTCACGCGTCACGTTGAGCGCGAGCGTCGCGCCCATCTTGCGCGCCAGCTCCAGCCGGTAGTCGTTGACGTCGGTGATGACGACGTTGCGCGCGCCGATGAAGCGCACGATGGCCGCGGCCATGATGCCGATCGGCCCGGCTCCGGTAATCAGCACGTCCTCGCCGACGACGTCGAAGGCGAGTGCGGTGTGCACGGCGTTGCCGAGCGGATCGAGGATCGCGGCGATCTCGTCGTCGATTGCCGTTGGCAGCTTGAAGGCGTTGAAGGCCGGGATCACGACGTACTCGGCGAACGCACCCGGGCGATTCACGCCGACGCCGACGGTGTTGCGACAGAGGTGACGGCGCCCGGCGCGGCAATTGCGGCAGTAGCCGCAAGTGATGTGTCCCTCGCCCGACACCCGGTCGCCCGGCTTGAAGCCCGAGACTTCGCTGCCGGTCTCGACGACCTCGCCGCAGTACTCGTGTCCGACCGCCATCGGCACCGGGATCGTCTTCTGCGCCCAGGCATCCCAGTTGAAGATGTGCATGTCGGTGCCGCAGATGGCGGCGCGCTTGACGCGGATCAGGACATCGTTCGGGCCGGGCACCGGCTTGGCGATGTCCTGGAGGTCGATGCCGGCGGCGGCACGGGCTTTCACTAGTGCATGCATAAGGCGCGCAATTCTAGACGACGCGAAGTTCTTTGCCGATCTTGGTGAAGGCGGCGACGGCACGATCGAGCTGCTCGCGCGTGTGCGCGGCGGATAACTGCGTGCGGATCCGGGCCTTGCCTTGCGGCACGACCGGATAGGAGAAGCCGATGACGTAGACACCTTCGTCGAGCAGGCGGCGCGCGAAATCCGAGGCCAGCTTCGCGTCGCCGAGCATGATCGGGATGATCGGATGCTCGCCCGGCACGAGATTGAAGCCGGCCGCTGCCATTCCCTTGCGGAAGTGCGCGGCGTTGTCCCACAGCCGATTGCGCAAGGTCGTGTCCGCTTCGAGCATGTCGAGCACGCGCAGGCTCGCCGCGGCGATGAACGGCGGGATGCTGTTCGAGAACAGGTACGGCCGCGAGCGTTGCCGCAGCCACGCGACGATTTCCTTGCGGCCCGAGGTGTAGCCGCCGCTCGCGCCGCCGAGCGCTTTGCCGAGCGTGCCGGTGAGAATGTCGACGCGATCGATGACGCCGCGCAGCTCGTGCGTGCCGCGGCCGCGCGCGCCGACGAAGCCGGTCGCGTGCGAGTCGTCGACCATGACCAGCGCGTCGTAACGGTCGGCCAGGTCGCAGATGTCCTTGAGGCGCGCGATCACGCCGTCCATCGAGAACACGCCGTCGGTCGCGATCAGGCGCACGCGGCACTTGCTCGCTTCCTTGAGGCGCGCTTCCAGCTCATCGAGGTCGTTGTTGGCGTAACGAAAGCGCTGCGCTTTGCACAGCCGCACGCCGTCGATGATGCTGGCGTGATTCAGCGCGTCGCTGATCACTGCGTCCTGCTCGTCGAGCAGCGTTTCGAACAAGCCGCCGTTCGCATCGAAGCAGGAGGAGTAGAGGATCGTGTCCTCGGTGCCGAGGAAGCGGCTCAGCCGCGTCTCGAGGTCCTTGTGAATCTCCTGCGTGCCGCAGATGAAGCGCACGGACGCCATGCCGTAGCCGTAGCGATCGAGCGCGCGCTGCGCGGCTTCGCGCACGAACGGGTCATTGGCGAGCCCGAGATAGTTGTTCGCGCACAGATTGACGACTTCCGCCGCCGCGCCGACGCGTACGACGGCGCTCTGCGCGGACGAAAGAACGCGTTCCGGCTTGAACAAGCCCTGCGTTTTCAACTGCTCGGTCTCGCGGCTCAGCCGCTGGAGGAGTTCACCCTTCACGAACGTGCCCTCAGGTCAGCATCGAAGGGGGCGAATTGTGCCATTGCGCGGAATCCAGCGTGGGTTCCGGGATGCAGCACGCATCAAGCCACTTGAGCGCGTAAAGCGATTTTTCTACCATCGGTACGACCGCAGAGCGACTGGCTGTTCTGCAGATAACAAACTTCGGATAACCGGTAGGTTCCGAAAATGGGGGATCACATGAACGTGAATCAGCGAAGACTGCTGACTTGCGCCGTCAGCAGCGTGCTCGGCATTTCGGCAAGTGCTGCACTGGCGCAAGAAGCCGGACGCTCGACCAGCGTCCTCGAAGAAATCATCGTGACGGCGCAGAAGCGCAGCCAGGGGCTGCAGGAAGTGCCGGTAGCGGTCTCGGCTTTCACCAGCGAAACGCGCGACCTGATCGGCGTCAACACGATCGCCGATCTCACGGATTTCACGCCCGGCCTGTCGTACGCCACGACACTCGACCGCATGAGCCTGCGCGGCGTCGGTCGACTCACCAACAATTACGGCTCCGATCCCGGCATCGCCACGTACTCCGACGGTTTCTATACCGCGAGCAACGTCGAAGCCGGCAAGCGCCCGATGTTCACCGAGCGCATCGAAGTGCTGCGCGGCCCGCAGGGCACACTGTATGGCCGCAACTCCATCGGCGGTGCGCTGAACATCATTTCCAAGCGGCCGACTGATACCTGGGAAGGCGAGGTGCGCGCCGTCGCGGGCAACTACGACACGCAGATCTTCGACGCTTCGCTCTCCGGTCCGATCACCGACTGGCTGCGCTTCAAAGTTGGCGGCAGCACCGGCGGCCAGGGCGTGGGCTTCTTCCGCGACGTGAGCGACGGTCACACCGAGGGCAATGTCGGCGACGATCTGTACGTCGAAGGTCAGCTGGAATTCAACATCGGCGAGAGCTTCGAGGGCTGGTTCAAGTACGCGCACTCGGAGTGGAACCAGGCGCGTCGCACGGTAGTGCAGATCACGCCGGACGACGTCGCGCCGGTCTACTTCGGCGGCTTGTTCCCGAATACCACGTTCAACGGTCCGCAGAATCCGACGACGTTCAACAGCCCGACGCTGCCGCCGGTGGTGCGCATCGCCGGCGATCCGTACGTCGCGACCAATCCGTCGCTGCAGGACTCGCGCACCTTCGACACCGACTCGCCGTTCCACACCGATCTCGACAACGTCCACATCTACACGCTCGAGCTGATCTGGCACACCGGCTTCGCGGACGTGAAGTACGTCGGCGGCTACCAGGGCTACACGTATCAGCAGGTTTCGGATTTCGACACGATCGAGCGCGGTCCGTACACGGTGCGCGTCGGCGGCATCCCGAACCCGGCGGTGCCCGGCACTTTCCTGCTGCAGCCCACCGTGTTCACGATTCAGCCGAACGTCCAGGCGTTCTATCTGGAAGACAAGGAGTACTACAGCAACGAGATCAACCTGATCTCGAACGGCGACGGTCCGTTCCAGTGGATCTTCGGCCTGTATCAGTATCACGAGCAGGTGTACCAGCCGTCCGGCGTGCGCGTGCCGCTGCAGGCGGAGTTGGATCAACCGCGCTCCGCGGGCGGCGCACCGGCTACCTCCCTCGGACCGCCGAACCCGAATCGCGATTTGCAAAACGCCGGCGCTTATCTGGACGCCGACGCGCGCGCGGTCTTCGGCCAGATCGACTACGCTTTCTCCGAGCACTGGAAGATGACGCTCGGCGCGCGCTACACCGAGGACAACAAGGACGCCGACGAATTCCGCACGCGCGTGCTGTACGGCTTCGCAACCCGCATCCCGGCAGGATCGCCGGGCGCAGGATTCTGGACCGGTCTGCCTTACGCGTTCTACAGCGAGATCAATCGGCAGAACCACTTGTCGGGCGACTGGCACGCCACCACCGGCACCGCCGGCCTGGAGTGGACGCCGAGCAGCGACTCGCTGGTGTTCGCGAAGTACACCCGCGGCTACAAGAGCGGCGGCTTCAACGCCGGCCAGTTCGCCGGTGCCGACGGCTATACCGATCCGGAGTTCATCAACTCCTACGAGCTGGGCCTGAAGCAGACGATTGCCGAGCGGCTGATCGCGAACCTTTCCATCTTCTACTACGACTACAAGGATGCGCAGTATCCGTCCACCGTGCGCGACCCGGCGACCCAGATCAACGAGAGCCGGTTCTTCAACCTGCAGAAGGCGACCTCGCAGGGCGTCGAGCTGGAGGCGACTTGGGCCGCGACCGATGCGCTGAACCTGATACTGAGCTACTCGTACCTGGACACCGAGATCGACGACGACCGCTGCTTCGTCGACAACGCCGACACCGGCATCGTCGGACAGATCGTGCCGGACTCCAGGTTCTGCACGCCACCGACGGGCACGCCGACCGTGCTCGGGCCGCAGGTGGGACAGAAACTGGACGGCAGCGCGCTGCCGAGCTCGCCGAAGAACAAGGTCGCGCTGAACGCGAACTACACGTTCTTCACGCCGGCGGGCAATCTGACGCTGTCGGGGAGCTGGACCTATCGCGACAAGGCCTACTACTCGGTGTTCTCGCGCGAGCACTACTTGGCGCCAGCGTACGACGAGACGGACCTGCGCGTGCTGTGGAACGAGCCGAACAATCGCTACACGCTCATCGCGTTCTGCAAGAACGTGTTCGACGACGAAGGCTTCGAGGCGGCAGGCGCGAGCATGTCGGCATGGGGCGTGCAGAGCCGGTCGCGCTCGCTGACGTTCCCGCGCACGTACGGCATCGAAGCGCAGTTCCGCTTCGGTAATTGACCAGAACCGGCCCGCCGCGGGCGGGCTCACACTCAGCGCCGGCCGATCTTGACGATCGGCCGGCGTTTTCTTTCATATCCTTGCTCAGGGTTTGGCTGAAGGCGGTGCGGATTCCATCGTGCGGGACAATTAAGCGTATTGCTGTTCCGCACAGGAGTTCATACCATCGACTGTGACCGCAGAGCGATCGTCGATTCTGCACACAAATATCTTTCGGGCTCTCATCGCTCGGCCCGAGTGGGGGTTCTCATGTTGAAGTCGAAACAGCGAACGCTGCTGTCGTGCGCGATCAGCAGTGTGTTGGGCCTTGCTGGCGCAGCAGCGCTCGCGCAGGAGACGAAGACGACCGTCCTCGAGGAAGTGATCGTCACCGCAGAGAAGCGCGCAGTCAGCATTCAAGACGTACCGGTTGCCGTATCCGCGTACACCAGCGAGACGCGCACTCTGCTCGGCGTCAACACGGTGGAAGATCTGGCGCGCTTCACGCCGAGCGTCGCTTATCGTAACGACGATCGTCTCGCGATCCGCGGCGTCGGACGTCTGACGAACGCGGTCGGCACCGATCCGGCAGTCGCGCTCTACTCGGACGGCATCTTCTCGACCTCGATGGCGGACACCTCGACGCCGCCGTTGTTCATCGAGCGCACCGAAATTCTGCGCGGCCCGCAGGGCACGCTGTACGGGCGCAACTCGGTCGGCGGCGCGATCAACGTGATCTCGAAGCGTCCGACGGACGAATTCGAAGGCGAAGTGCGGCTGCAGGGCGGCAACTACAGCTTCTATCACGCGGACGGTTTGATCCGCGGCCCGATTACCAACGGCCTGCGCTACCTGCTCGGCGCGTACAAGGAAAATCGCGACGACGGCTTCATCAAGAACGAAGGTCCGGCGAAAGACGGCGCCACCAGCGATCGCTGGATGGTGGAGGCGCAGCTCGAAGCGGATCTCGGCGAGCACGCAGTCGCGCGCTTGCGCTATTCGAAGTTCGAGTGGAGCGACACGTACGGCGTGGGCAACACGCTGCTGTCGACGATCTCGCCGTTCGATACGCTGTCGCCCTACATCGGCGGTCTCTACTACAACCCGGACAATGGCTTCACCGGCACGAATCCGGCGGTCAACGATCCGTACACCATCAACACGAATCGCACCGTGGTCGGCACGCTGGAAGACCACAATCGCATCCACCTCGACTTCACCTGGGACCTGGGCGGCTCGACGCTGAAGTATTTCGGCGGCTATCAGGAGTACCTGTATCACACGGGCTCGGACAGCGACGGCACGTCGCAGACCGCGCCGATCAACATCGTCGTGCCGGCAGGCGTCGCGGGCGTGGCCTCGACCATGACTGTCGACTTCGATGGCGCCGGTCCGGTGACACCGTTCACCTTCAATCGTCCGACGTACACGGCGCGCAACGTCACGACCGATCTCGAGGGCTTCTACGAGGAATCGCAGCGCTGGTGGTCGAACGAGATCAACCTGTCCTCGAACGGCGAGGGCGCGCTGCAGTGGATCGTGGGTCTGTACCAATACAACACGACCTGGGACAACCCGCAGTACACGATCGCGCACGGCGATAACGCCATCGCCAACCCCGTGGGCGGCGCCGAGCCGAATCCGCTGTTCCGCAACGGCTCGATCAACGGTCATCTGGAAGGCGAGTCGTATGCCGGCTTCGGCCAGATCGACTGGTCGTTCGCACCGAACTGGACGTTGACGCTGGGTGCGCGCTACACCGAAGACAAGAAGGAAGGCTTCGACGAGGCTTGGTATATCGGCCGCATCCCGTCGACGGCGATCGGCGCAGCCGAAGCGAGTTTCGAAGGCGCACTGCGCGGCGCGTTGCCGAGCGTAGGCGTCCCGTCGAACGTCGATGACGCGACACTGCGGGCATTGATGAACAATCCGGCGTTCGCACCCCTGGTGCAGGGCGTTGCTGCCGCTGTGCTGAACGTGACACAGGGTATCGCCCTGGACGTCACGCGCAGCGCAACGGGCTGCACGACCTGCGTCGACAGCCCGACTGACGCCGGCCTGCGCCGCGATCTCAAGGGCGACTGGAGCGGCACGACGGGCACCGTGGGCCTGCAATGGCAACCGAGCAGCGAGACGAACGTGTATCTGCGCTATGCGCGCGGCTACAAGGCGGGCGGCTTCATTGCATCAGCGAACATGGCGCCGGGCGTGTACGCCGATCCCGAGTACCTGAACTCGTACGAGCTCGGCTGGAAACAGCAGGTCGGTGGACGCTTCCAGATCAATTCGGCAGTGTTCTTCTACGACTACACGGACTTCCAGGCGCCGTTGTCGGTGCAGTTGCCCGGCGGCACGTTCTTCGCGACGCAGTTCGTGAACCTGGACGCCGAGTCGAAGGGCGTCGAGGTGGAGACGGTGTGGTCGCCGATCGATCCGCTGCGCCTGTTCCTCAACGCGTCGTACAACGACACGGAGATCACGCGCGGCTGCTGCTTCCAGGACACGACGGACCCGGCGGGCGTTGCGCCCGGCGCGAAGGTCGTGGACCCGGCGAGCGGCGCGCAGACGCTGGTCGGCAACCACCTGCCGAACGCGCCGGAGCTCAAGTACACGGTCGGTGCGAACTACACCTTCAACTGGGCACCGGGCTCGTTCACGATCGGCGGCACCTACTCCTTCACGGATGACCTGCAGTCGAACGTGTTCTCGAATCCGATCGCGACCGCGGACTCGAACGAGATCGCCGACTTCCGCATGCTGTGGAACGATGCCAAGAATCGTTACTCGATCATCGGCTTCGTGAAGAACGCGTTCGATGAAACGGGCTACATCCGCTCGGCCGGCTCGTCGCCGACGGCGGTGGGCTCGCGCAGGACGGTGGGCTTGATCTATCCGCGCACTTACGGCGCGGAGGTGCAGTTCCGCTTCTGATTCGATAACAACAACAAGAGATCCTTGCCTACAAAGCCGGTCGACGTGAGTCGACCGGCTTTTTTATCGACTGCTATCTGGCGCGGCCTTCCTTCCACGCCTGCAGCAGCTTGTCGTACGCGATCGTCTCGCCCTTCGGCTTCTCGTTCGCGAGCCTGGCCCACGGCGCGGCGTTCGCCGACAGCCACGCCGACGGATCCTTCTTCTCGTTGAGCTTCGGCGGGCAGTTCTTCATGCCGGCGCGCTCGAGGCGCGCGAGGATGCGATCCATCTGGTCGGCGAGATCGTCCATGGCGGCCTGCGGCGTCTTCTCGCCGGTCACGGCCGTCGCCACGTTCTGCCACCAAAGCTGCGCGAGCTTCGGATAGTCGGGCACGTTCGTGCCGGTCGGCGTCCACGCGATGCGCGCGGGGCTGCGATAGAACTCGATCAGGCCGCCGTACTTCGCCGCGTTCTTCGTGAAGTACTCGTGGCGGATGTCGCTGTCGCGGATGAACGTGAGCCCGGTGATCGATTTCTTCAGCGACACCGACTTCGAAGTGACGAACTGCGCGTACAGCCACGCAGCCGACATGCGCTTCGGCTCGACGCTGCGCAGGAACGTCCACGAGCCGACGTCCTGGTAGCCGTTCTGCATGCCGTCCTTCCAGTACGGGCCGTGCGGCGAGGGCGCCATGCGCCACTTCGGCGTGCCGTCGCCATTGACGACCGGCAGACCGGGCTTGGTCATGTCCGCCGTGAACGCCGTGTACCAGAAGATCTGCTGCGCGATCTCGCCTTGCGCGGGCACCGGGCCGGATTCTGAGAAGGTCATGCCCATCGACTGCGGCGGTGCGTACTTCTTCATCCAGTCGATGTACTTGGTGAGCGCGAACACCGCAGCCGGCGAATTCGCAGCGCCGCCGCGCGCGACCGATGCGCCCACAGGAGTGCACTTATCGGCGGCGACGCGAATGCCCCACTCGTCGACCGGCATGCCGTTGGGAATGCCTTTGTCCGCCGAGCCGGCCATCGACAGCCACGCATCCGTGAAGCGCCAGCCGAGCGACGGATCCTTCTTGCCGTAGTCCATGTGGCCGTAGACGCGCTTGCCGTCGAGCTGCTTCACGTCGTTGCTGAAGAACGCGGCGATGTCCTCGTAGGCGCTCCAGTTGAGCGGCACGCCGAGCTCGTAGCCGTACTTCTTCTTGAACTGCTCCTGCAGGTCCTTGCGCGCGAACCAGTCGGCGCGGAACCAATACAGATTGGCGAACTGCTGGTCGGGCAGCTGGTACAGCTTGCCGTCCGGCGCGGTGACGAATTTCGTGCCGATGAAATCCTTCAGGTCGAGGCCCGGATTGGTGTACGCCTTGCCGGCGCCTGCCATGAAGTCCGACAGTGGCAGCACTGCGCCGTAGCGGTAGTGCGTGCCGATCAGGTCGGAGTCGGTGATCCAGCCGTCGTAGATCGAGCCCCCGGATTGCATCGAGGTCTGCAGCTTCTCGACCACGTCGCCTTCCTGGATCAGGTCGTGCTTCACCTTGATGCCGGTGATCTCGCCGAAGGCGCGTGCCAGCGTCTTCGCCTCGTACTCGTGTGTCGTGATCGTTTCCGATACGACGCTGATCTCGTTGACGCCCTGCGCCTTGAGCTGCGCGGCGGCGTTGATGAACCATTTCAGCTCGGCGAGCTGCTGCTCCTTGGAGAGCGAGGAAGGCTGGAATTCCTGGTCGATCCAGCGCCGTGCGGCTGCCTCGTCGGCGAGCGCCGGTGCGGCCAATAGGGCGAGCAACAAACTGAACAAAGTTCTCATCGAGTCCCCCTGTGGGGTCAGGCTTCAGCCTGACTCTTACGCGTAGCGCATGATCGCAACGAGGGCGGCGGCGCTCAAGCCCGCGCCCCACCATTGCGGCAGGTCCGTGAGTCCGGCCCACGCGAGATTCACATACGCCGCGGCGAGCAGGCCGATGAACAAGCGATCGCCGCGCGTGGTGACGAGCGGCAGCAGCCCTTTGCGTGCGACGGTCGGCGAGCGCAGCTCCCACACCGTCATCCCGAGCAGCAGCACGCCGATGCAGACGAAGAAGATCGCGACCGGCGGCGTCCACGCCATCCAGGACAGCAGCGACATCACACTCTCCTTCTCATACTCTTCCCATGGCGAAGCCCTTGGCGATGTAGTGGCGCACGAAGTAGATCACCAGCGCGCCCGGCACGATCGTCAGCACCCCGGCGGCGGCGAGCGTTCCCCAATCCATGCCGGCGGCCGACACAGTGCGCGTCATGGTCGCAGCGATCGGCTTGGCGTCGACCGACGTCAGCGTGCGCGCGAGCAGCAGCTCGACCCACGAGAACATGAAGCAGAAGAAAGCGGTGACGCCGATGCCTGCTTTGATCAGCGGCAGGAACAGCTTCACGAAGAAGCGCGGGAACGAGTAGCCGTCGAGGTAGGCTGTCTCGTCGATTTCGCGCGGCACCGCGGACATGAATCCTTCCAGGATCCACACGGCGAGCGGCACGTTGAACACCATGTGGGCCAGCGCCACGGCCAGGTGCGTGTCCATCAGCCCGATCGCGGTGTAGAGCTGGAAGAAGGGCAACAGGAAGACCGCGGGCGGCGTCATGCGGTTCGTCAGCAGCCAGAAGAACAGATGCTTGTCGCCGAGGAACGAGTAGCGCGAGAACGCGTACGCGGCGGGCAGGGCGACTGAAACCGACAGGACCGTGTTCAGCACCACGTAGATGATGGAGTTCACGTATCCGCCGTACCACGCGGGGTCGGTGAAGATCGTCGCGTAGTTCGCGAACGACAGCGACTCGGGCAGCCACGCGAACGTGCCGGTGATCGCCTGGTTGCTGCGCAGGCTCATGTGCACCATCCAGTAGATCGGTGCGAGCGTGAAGATGAGATACAGCCCGAGCACCAGCCAGCCATGTCGCCGCTTCATCGCTGTTCCTTCATGAAGTTGTACAGCACGAAGCACAGCAGCAGGATGATCAGGAAATACACCAGCGAGAACGCCGCCGCCGGGCCGAGATCGAATTGGCCGACTGCTTTCTGCGTGAGGTATTGCGACAGGAACGTCGTGGCAGTGCCCGGTCCGCCGCCCGTCAGCACGAACGGCTCGGTGTAGATCATGAAGCTGTCCATCAGTCGCAGCAGCAGCGCAATCGTCAGGACACCGCGCATCTTCGGCAGCTCGATGTGGCGAAACACTGCCCAGCGCGAAGCGCCGTCGATCCGAGCAGCCTGATAGAAGGGTTCGGGAATCGCACGCAGCGCCGCGTACGACAAGAGCGCGACCAGCGGCGTCCAGTGCCACACGTCCATCACCAGCACAGTGACCCACGCGTCGATCGGATGCTGCGTGTAGTTGTAGTCGACGCCGAGTTGCGTGAGCACGTAACCGAGCAGGCCGATGTCGCCGCGCGCGAAGATCTGCCAGATCGTGCCGACGACGTTCCACGGAATCAGCAGCGGCATTGCCAGCAGCACCAGCGCCAGCGAAGAGCGCCAACCGCGCTCGGGGATCGCCAGTGCGAGCGCGATGCCGAGCGGAATTTCGATGGCCAGCACCGCCGCTGTGAAAATCAGCTGCCGATAGAGCGCCCCGTGCAGGTCCGGGTCACGCAGGATCTCCTGGTACCACTCCATCCCGACGAACACAGCCTGGTCCGGCCCGAGAATGTCCTGCACCGAGTAGTTGACGATCGTCATCAGCGGCACGAGCGCCGAGAAGGCGACGCTGATCAGCACCGGCAGCACGAACAACCACGCGCGCTGATTGACGGGCCGCGCCGAGCTCACGGCACTCTCCGTTCATCGGCATACAGCGCGCAATGCGCAGGCGGCAAACGAGCGAACGCGGTGGACGAGGGTAATGCGCCGGCGGAGGCGCGCAGCTTCGCCCACGCGAGCGAAGTGCCGACTTCGACTTGCACCATTGTCTGGATGCCCTGGTCGCGAATCGCCGCGATGCGGGCCGGAACGGCATTCGGTCCCGGCGTCGAGCTGAGCTCGAGGTACTCGGGCCGCACTCCGATCGACAACGCTGCGCCCGGCGTCGGCGCTTGTTTGCTGCTGGTCTCGACGCGCACACCCGCCAGCGTCGCAGCACCCGTCTGCCACTCGCACGGCAGGAAGTTCATGCCGGGCGAGCCGATGAAGTGGCCGACGAAGCGATGCGCCGGAGTCTCGAATAGCTGCTCCGGCGTACCGACCTGCACGATCTCGCCCTGGCTCATCACCACGACCTGATCGGCGAACGTCAGCGCTTCGGTCTGATCGTGCGTGACATACAGCAGCGAGAGCCTGAGCTGCTGATGGATCTGCTTGAGCTTGCGGCGAAGCAGCCACTTCAGATGCGGATCGATGACGGTCAGCGGCTCGTCGAACAGCACTGCGGCCACATCAGGCCGGACCAGGCCGCGCCCGAGCGAGATCTTCTGCTTTTGATCCGCCGACAGCGCTCGCGCACGCCGGCCGAGATCCGCGCGCAGTTCGAGAATGTCGGCGACTTCTTCGACGCGTTGCCGGAGCTTCGTCTGCTCCCAGCCGCGATTGCGCAGCGGAAAGGCGAGGTTGTCGAACACCGTCATCGTGTCGTAGACGACGGGGAACTGAAACACCTGTGCGATGTTGCGCGCTTCCGGCGCCAGCGCGCTGACGTCGCGGCCGTCGAACAGGACTTTGCCACGCGTCGGCGCGATCAATCCGGAGATGATGTTGAGCAGCGTGGTCTTGCCGCAGCCCGAAGGACCGAGCAGCGCATAGGCGCCGCCATCCTTCCAGGTCATCGTCAGCGGGCGCAGCGCCCACGCTTCGCCTGCATAGCGATGACCGACGTCCTCCAGGTCGATGCGCGCCACGCTCAGCTCTCCGGCGCGAACAGCAGGCGTCCGCTGCGATCGAAGCCGTACAGGCTGGTGGGCCGTATATATAAGGTGCACGGCTCGTTGAGCGGCAGGTCGTGCACGCCCGGAATCTGCGCCACCAGGCGCACGTCGTCGCGCGCGAGATGGATGAACGTCTCCGAGCCGCTGATCTCCGCGAGCTCCACCCGGCCGCGCAGCGCGATCTGACCACTCGCGCCGGCGAGCGAAAACTCGTGCGCGCGGACACCGAGCAGGACATCGGTTGCCGCTGCGGCGCCGCTCGGCAGCCGCATGCCTTCCACGGCGCTGGCGGGAATCACGTTGAGCGGCGGATCGCTGAACGCACGCGCAGCTTCGAGAGTCGCCGGACGCCGGAACACCTCGAGCGTCGGTCCCGATTGCAGCACCCGGCCTTCGGCGAGCAGTGTCGTGTGACCGCCGAGCTGCAAAGCTTCCAGCGGCTCGGTCGTCGCGTACACGACAGTCGTGCGGCCGCCCGCAAACAGTTGCGTGAGCTCCGCGCGCAGCTCTTCGCGCAGTTTGTAGTCGAGGTTGATGAGCGGCTCATCGAGCAGCAGCAGCTCGGCATCCTTCGCGAGCGCACGAGCGAGCGCGGTGCGCTGCTGCTGCCCCCCGGACAATTCGGCCGGATAGCGCGACAGGAACTGAGTGAGTCGCAATGTTTCCGCCAGCTGCGTCACCCGCGTCTCGATCTCGCTTGCGCTCTTGCGTGCGACCCGCAGCGGCGACGCGATGTTTTCGTAAACCGTGAGCGATGGATAGTTGATGAACTGCTGATAGACCATTGCGACATTGCGCTGTCGCACCGGCACGCCGGTCAGGTCGCGATCGCCATCGAGCAAACGTCCCGTCGTCGGACGATCCAGCCCCGCCATGATTCGCAGCAGCGTCGTCTTGCCGGCAAGAGTCGCACCGAGCAGCACGTTGATGCCGCCTGTGGCGAGCGAAAGATCGATGTCCCGCAGCCACAGCTCGGATCCGGCGCGGTAGCTGATGCCGCTCAGGCGCAAGCGCTCGACCCCGCGCCCGCGAATTTGACCAGCGCTGCGGCGAACCGCTGCCGCTCGGCCTCAGACAGGTGCAAGCCGAGCTTGCTCCGCCGCCACAGGATGTCCTCGTCCGTCAGGGCCCACTCGTTGCGGGTGAGATAGTCGACTTCAGCGTCGGTCAGGCCGGCGCCGTAGTGCTCGCCGAGATCCGCGAACGATTGCGCGTTGCCGATGATCTGCTCGACGCGCGTGCCATACGAGCGCGCGAGCCGGCGTGCGACCGTGATCGGTAGAAATCGCCAGCGACGGCGCACGTCG
This sequence comes from Steroidobacteraceae bacterium, assembly GCA_035275145.1. Taxonomy (GTDB): domain Bacteria; phylum Pseudomonadota; class Gammaproteobacteria; order Steroidobacterales; family Steroidobacteraceae; genus Steroidobacter. Next base: position 26,052 of record DATENH010000246.1, read on the forward strand.
ATGACGAAGCGTCGGAAATTGCGCGCGGGCAAGTCGCCGCCGGGCAGTGGCGAGCGATGCGTCCAGCAGTGCGGGCTGATAGCGAGCGGTTCCTGCAGTCGCTCCAGCACGGTTTCTGCAAGCCGCCGGTAGGTCGTGAGCTTGCCGCCGAATATCGACAGGAGCGGCGGATGGTTCGGCGAATGCGCGAGCTCGATTCGATAATCGCGCGTGACGCGCGACGCGCTCTTCGAAGCGTCGTCGAACAGCGGCCGCACGCCGGCGTACGTCCAGCGCACGTCGCTCGGCGAGATCTGGCGCTCGAAGTAGCTGTTGATCGTGTCGCACAGGTAGCGGACCTCGTCGTCGGCGATGCGCACGTGCGCCGGGTCGCCCGAGAACGGCACGTCGGTCGTGCCGACCAGCGTCCACTTCCGCTCGTAGGGAATCGCGAAGACGATCCGGCCGTCCGGGTTCTGCAGCATGAACGCGTGTTTGCCCGCGAACAGCCGCGGCACGACGATGTGACTCCCCTTCACCAAGCGTACGTTCCCTGCGACGGCCACGCCTGGAAACGACCTGATGACCTGCTCGACCCATGGGCCCGCAGCATTGACGATCGCGTGGGCGCGAAGCTCGATCGATTCGCCGCTGCCTTGCCGCACACATCGCGCGCGCCACGTACCGTTGTCGGGCGCCGCCGAGACAAAACGCGTGCGCGTGTGAATGGCGGCGCCGCGTTGCGCGGCATCCATGGCATTGAGCACGACGAGGCGGCTGTCGTCGACCCAGCAATCGGAGTACGCGAATGCGTGATCGAGACCGGGACGCATCGCGCCGTACGCACCGGCGCCGAGTCGCACGCTGCGCGAGGGCTGCAGGGTGCGGCGGCCGCTGAAATAGTCGTAGAAGAACAGCCCGAAGCGAATCTGCCAGCGCGGCCGCAATCCCGGCACGTGCGGCAGGATGAACTGCATCGGCCGGACCAGGTGCGGAGCGATGCGCAGCAGCCGCTCGCGCTCGATCAGCGATTCGCGCACCAGGCGGAACTCGAAGAACTCGAGGTAGCGCAGACCGCCGTGGATCAGCTTGGTGCTCGCCGATGAAGTTGCGGCGGCGAGATCCGCTTGCTCGACCAGCGCGACTTTCAAGCCGCGGCCGGCGGCGTCGCGCGCGATGCCGGCGCCGTTGATGCCGCCACCCACGATGAGAAGATCGACGCAGTCGCTGGCCGCCACGCCAACCCCTTGAAATGGTGCAATGAACCGAGCGCAGGAATGATACAGGCGTAGACTCGCGCCATGGAACAGCAGGCGAATGAAACCGCTGGGCTGCGCATCGACAAGTGGCTGTGGTGCGCGCGGTTCTACAAGAGCCGATCGCAGGCGACCACCGCGGTGGCTGGCGGTCTCGTGCACGTCAACGGCGAGCGCGTCAAGCCTTCGCGTGCCGTGCATGTCGACGATCGCATCGAGATCACGCGCGACGAGTCGCGGGTAGAGATCGTGATCTGCGGATTGCCTGTGCGCCGCGGACCCGCGCCGGAGGCACGGACGCAGTACGTCGAGACAGAAGCCAGTGTTGCTGCTCGGGAGCAGCAGCGCGAGCGTGCGCGGCTCGCCCCGCCGGCGCCGGCGGGGCGGCCGGATAAGCACGCGAGGCGGATCCTCCGCGATCTGCGCCGCGGATAGTCAGGCTTTAGCCTGACTCCGCAAAAGCGCACAATCCTCCCCACGAAAACGATCCGGGGGACTCCTATGCAAATCACTCTCGACGTCAACGGCGAGTCACGCACCGCCGACGTAGACGAAGACACCCCCCTGCTGTGGGTCCTGCGCGAGACGCTCGGCCTCACCGGAACCAAGTTCGGCTGCGGCATCGCCGCTTGCGGTGCCTGCACCGTGCACGTGAACGGCAGCGCCGTCCGCTCGTGCTCCGTGCCGGCTTCGTCCATGCAAGGCCTGAAGATCACGACGATCGAAGGCCTGGCGCCGAAAGAACAGCCGCATCCGCTGCAGACCGCGTGGGTCGCGCATCAAGTCCCGCAGTGCGGATACTGCCAGTCGGGAATGATCATGGCGGCCGCGGCGCTGCTCGCCCGCAACCCGCACCCGAGCGACGCCGAGATCAACGCCGAAGTCACCAATATCTGCCGCTGCGGCACCTACGAGCGCGTGCGGCGTGCGATCCATGCCGCCGGGCAAGGTCCGACCGAGGGAGGTGCGCCATGAACAAGTGGACGCGTCGCGCCGTCATCGCAACCGGCGGCCTGGTCGGCGGCGGTCTCGCGCTCGGAGTTGCCGGCATTGCGTTTGCACCCAACCGCCTGCGCGTCGTTCCCGACAATCGCGACGGGATGCCGCAGCTCACGACCTGGGTCAAGATCGCGCCGGACAACACCGTTTCCGTGGTCGTCCCTCACTGCGAAATGGGCACCGGCGTCCACACCGCGCTGGCAATGATGTGCGCCGAAGAGCTCGAAGCGGATTGGAACCAGGTGCGCATCGAGGAAGCGCCCGGCACCGACGATTACGCGAACGGCTATCTGGTACGCGTGTTCGTGCCCGCCGTCGTCTCCGTGCCGAAGTACATGGAGCGCGGCATCGATTTCTGGACGTTCAAGCTCACGGAGATGATGGACCTGCAGGTGACCGGCGGCAGCAGCGCCGTGCGCGGCACCGGCCATCTCGGGATGCGGCTCGCCGGTGCGGGCGCGAAAGCGATGTTGCTGGAAGCGGCGGCGAAGCAGTGGAACGTGCCGGTTGCCGAATGCAGCGCGAAACTTTCGAAAGTCACGCACGCCGGCTCGGGCCGCACGCTGACCTACGGCGAGCTGGCGCCCGCGGCGGCGCTGCTCAGTCCGCCGGTGCATCCGCAGCTCAAGTCGCGCGACGATTACACGATCGTCGGCAAGCCGACGCCGCGCATCGACATCCCGTCGAAGGTCAACGGCTCGGCGACTTATGGCGTCGACGTGACTCTGCCGGAAATGCTGTACGCGACGATCGCTGCGTCGCCCGTGTTCGGCGCGAAGCTGGTATCGGTCGACACTGCGCCGGCGGAAGCGTTGCCCGGCGTAAAGAAAGTAGTGAAGCTCGAAAACGCGGTTGCCGTCGTCGCCGATGGCTACTGGCGCGCGTTGAAGGGCGTGCGCGCGCTCGAGCCGAAGTTCGAAGACACCGGCAAAGGCAAAGAGACCAGCGACACGATCTACGCCGCGATCGGTTCCGCGCTCGATGGCGAGAAGAGCGAGAAGGTGTTCGCGTCCGGCAAGGGCGCGGATGCGCTGAAGGGCGCCGCGAAAGTCGTCGAAGCGGAGTACCGCGTTCCGTTCCTCGCGCACGCGACGATGGAGCCGATGAACGCAACGGCGCGCATCGCCGATGGACGCTGCGAAGTTTGGACCGGCGTGCAGGATCCGCTCGCCGCGCGCGCTGCGGCTGCTAAAGCGTCCGGACTGAAACCGGAGCAGGTGACGATTCATAACCAGCAGCTCGGCGGCGGTTTCGGCCGGCGCTTGCCCGGCGTGATGGATTTTGTCGACCAGGCGGTGAGAATCGCGAAGGAGACTGCACCCGCGCCGGTGAAGTTGATCTGGAGCCGCGAAGAAGACATTCAGCACGACTTCTATCGGCCCGCTGTCGTCGGTCGCTACAAGGCGGTGCTTGCGGACGGCGGTGCGCCGACTGCGTGGGTCTCGAAGTTCAACAGCAAGGACGATGCCGCGAAATTGCCCTACGCAATCGAGCATCAGGACATCCGCGCTGTCGATGTGCCGCACCACGTGCGTATCGGCGCGTGGCGCTCCGTCGCGCACACTCAACATGGCTTCTTCACCGAATCTTTCATCGACGAGCTCGCGCAGGCGGCCGGCAAGGATCCGCTGGAGTATCGGCGCGATCTGCTGACGCATGCGCCGCGGCATCTGGCCGCGCTGGACAAGGCAGCGGAGATGGCGGGCTGGAGCACGCCGCCGGCAGCAGGACGCGGTCGCGGCATTGCGCTGGTCGAGAGCTTCGGCTCGATCGTCGCCGAAGTCGCGGAAGTCGAGATCGTCGATGGACGCGTCAAAGTGCATCGCGTGTGTGCGGCCGTCGATTGCGGCGACGTCATCAATCCGGACACGGCTACCGCGCAGGTCGAGGGCGGTATCGTCTTCGGCCTTTCGGCTGCAGTGTTCAACGAGGTGACGATCGCCGAGGGACGCGTCGCGCAACACAACTTCCACGATCTGCCGATGCCGAAGCTCGCCGATGCGCCGAGCATCACCGTCGAGTTCATTCGTTCGGGTGCAGCGCTCGGCGGGTTGGGTGAGCCGGGCGTGCCGCCGGTTGCGCCGGCGATTGCCAATGCCGTGTTCGCGCTGACGGGCAAACGTGTTCGCAGCTTGCCGGTGAGGGTCTGAGGAAAATGCGCGCTCGCGGTCTGGCGCTCGTCGGTGCGGTTTGCTTCGCATCGCTGGCGATGGGCCAGACGTTCGGTGAGCTCAGCGCAGCGCAGGCGGCGCGGCTCGCGGAACTGCGGCCGGAATCGGTGGCGATCGGACGGGGCAACGACAAGCTGGCGATCCGCGGCGGCGACCTCGGGCGCTTCGATGCGAGTATCCCTGCGGTGGAGAATCTCCGCAGGCTCATCGCACACCTGGGTGTGCTGCACGACGCTGCGCGCACCGCGGAGTTTTCGGTCATCGAGCAGAGACCGACCTATCTGAAGTTCGTGCAGCTCATCGGCGGGGTTCCCGTGAGCGGGCGCATCGAGGTCGATCTGAGCTCCGACGGACGCGTGCTCGAGGCTCGGCTCTCGGTGGTGGATCCGGCGCGGGCTCCCAAAGCGCAGCCGATTACTCGAGAGCGCGCACTGCAGATCGCCTCGCGCGCCAGCGCTACTGAGGCGGGCGTCGCCGAGGCCGACGTCCAGATCGAAGATGAATCCGGGCTCACTTATAAGCCCGCGCCCCTCGGCGAACCGCTGAAGCTCCAGTATCGATTCGTTGCGCAGACTGCCACTCGAGGCAGCGATTACGTGACTGTCGATGCGCTCTCAGGAACGGTCGATGTCGCGCCCGCCGCGATCCCCTGACGCGCCGAACGATCCGCCGGATCGGCCGGCAAGCACTGCCTGAATCTCGCTGACGATTGCCAGTGCGATCGTCTCCGGCGTCTTCGCGCCGATGTCGAGGCCGATCGGTCCGTGCAGACGTCCCTCCAGTCCGCGGGATCTTTCGCCGAGCTCCTGCATCAGCCGCGTGCGTCGCGGCGCCGGACCGAGCAATCCGATGTAGGGGATCGCGCGGTGCTCGGCGAGCGCGGCGAGATACGCCTGGTCCGACAACAGGTGATGGCTCATCACGACCGCGGCGTCGTAGTGCACCGCTTGCAGCTCGCGCGGCAATTCGGCCGCGGGAATCAACGCAACTCGCTGCGCTCGCGGAAAGCGTTCGGCGACTGCGTAGGCCGGCCGGTGATCGAGCACGGTGACGTGCCAATTCATCAGTCCGGCGATTTCCACCAGCGGCATCGCGTCCGGGCCGGCGCCCAGCACGAGCAGACGCGGCGGCAACTCGACCGGCACGATCAGGAATGTCGCGCCCTCGGTTTCCACCGTTGTAGCGGCGCGCAGGGTCGCGGTGGAGTGCAGCACGTCGGCGACACCGCCTGGCAATGCCGCTGCGGTATTCGAGCGGAAGGCGGCACCGAGCGGATACGCCGCGCTGGTCGATTGCGTGACCAGCGCGAAATTGCCCGCAAGGCCGCGGCGCCGGCAATCCTCGGCGAAGGCGAACGGCTGGTAATCGTTGGACCGGTCGAGCCGCGTCATCAGGATCGTCATCGCGCCTTCGCAGCCGAGGCCGATGCCCCAGATCACGTCGTCCGAGCTGCGCGTGTCGTAATCGGCGACCACCGGCGTCCCCGCGAGCACCGCGCGAGCTCGCTCCATCAGGTCGGATTCCAGGCAACCGCCGCTCAGCAACCCGGCCGCGCGCCCGTCGGCAGCGATCAGCATTTGTGCGCCCGCTTTGCGGTACGTCGAGCCGAGCGTGCGGGCAACCGTCGCAAGCACCAGCGGCTCGCCGCGGTCGCGGCCGGCGCGGAAGAATTCGCCCAGCGAAAAGCCACTGTGATTCATGGGCTACGGTATCCTTCCAGTCTCACGGCGCGGGAGTTCGATATGAGCGTAGCAGGCAAGTGGCAGATCTCGATGGATACCCCGATCGGCACCCAGAAGTTTACCTGGGACCTCCAACAGGCAGGCGGCGGGTGGAAGGGCACGATGAATGCCCCGAACGGGTCGTCCGAGTTGAGCAACGTGCAGGTGTCCGGCACCAACGTCGGCTGCAACGCACGCGTAAGCACGCCGATGGGGTCGATCGACGTGACGTTCGAGGGCGCGGTCACCGGCGACAAGATCGGCGGCACGTGCCGCACGCAGTTCGGCAATTTTCAGTTTTCCGGCGACCGCGCCTGACGGAGAGCACACCATGCAACAGTTCCTTGCACGTTTCCTGGCGGTTTTGGCGTTGTGCACGTTAGGTACGACGGCGTCGTTCGCGGCTGCCGCCAAGGTCGATTGCGAGATGACGTTCACGATGAAGGGCTGGTCGGCCTTCTATAAGACCGCGAGCGGCGAGGGCGTCATCAAGTGCAACAACGGTCAGTCAATGAACGTCAAGCTGAGCGCCAAGGGCGGCGGCCTGACCGTAGGCAAATCGACGATCGAGGACGGGCACGGCAAGTTCTCGGAAGTCGCCAGCATGAGCGAGCTGCTCGGCTCGTACGCCGCGGGCGAGGCGCACGCCGGTGCGGTGAAGTCGGCGCAGGCGCAGGTTATGACCAAAGGCGAAGTATCGCTCGCGCTCAGCGGCACCGGTCGTGGTTGGGATCTCGGCATCGCCTTCGGCAAGCTGACGATAACTAACTGACCGGGCGCTCTCCGGCGCATTAGAATCCCCGGTATGGCGAGGATCGCCGGAGGACGAGTCGAACAAAATGTCAGCAGCCGCCAAACCCAATGAGGTGCAGCGCTCGGACGTCGCCATCGTCGACGTCCTGCCTCAGCATCGTTTCGACGAGCAGGCGCTGTGGCGCTATCTGCAGTCGCAGCTCGACGATTTCTCCGGGCCGGCCGAGCTGCGCCAGTTCCAGGGCGGCCAGTCCAACCCCACGTTCCTGATCCAGACGCCGGCCAAGAAGTTCGTGCTGCGGAAGAAGCCGCCGGGCAAGTTGCTGCCGTCGGCGCACCTGGTGGAGCGCGAGTACCGCATCCTGCGGGCGTTGCCGGGCACCGACGTTCCGGTGCCGGCCGCGCGGCTGTTGTGCGAGGACTCCGCCGTCATCGGGACTTCGTTCTACGTGATGGATCACGTCGAAGGTCGCGTCATCACCGGCGTCACGCTGCCGCAATTGACTCCGCCTGAGCGCGCCAAGGTCTACGACGATTACGCTCGCATCGGCGCGGCGCTGCACGCTGTCGATTTTCGCGCGGTCGGCTTGAGCGATTTCGGCAAGCCGGAAGGCTACATCGCGCGCCAGCTCGATCGCTGGTCGAAGCAATACCTGGCGTCGAAAACCGAAGAGAACGCCGACATGGAGCGGCTGATCGCCTGGCTCGGGGCGAATCTGCCCGCTGCGGACGAGACCGCGATCGTTCACGGCGACTATCGCATCGGCAACACCATCATTCATCCGACCGAGCCGCGCATCATCGCCGTGCTCGACTGGGAGCTCGCGACGCTGGGTCATCCGCTCAGCGATCTCGCGTACGCCTGCATGTATTACCACCTGCCGGCCGGCGAGGGCCGCGGCGGGCTCGCCGATGTGAATCTGCGCGAGCTCGGCATTCCCGACGAGAACGAATTCATCGCGACGTATTGCCGCCATGCCGGCCGCGCGCGCATCGACAACTGGCCGTTCTTCCTTGCGTTCTCGTGCTTCCGCATGGCGGCGATCACGCAGGGCGTGTACGCGCGCGGGTTGCAAGGGAACGCAGCCGATCCGCGTGCGCTCACCTACGGCGGCATCGCGAAACAATTCGCCGCGACCGGCCTGAGGCTGGCCGGGCGCAATAGCTAGAGGCATACGACAATGTCCGCGCAACTCAAGTCAGTCGACCAGATCGAGGCCTTCCGTCGCGAAACGCGCGCCTGGCTCGAAGCGAACTGTCCCGCCGAGATGCGGCTGCCGGTCACGGAGGAAGGCGACGTCTGCTGGGGCGGGCGACGCTGGAAGTTCAAGAACGACGCCCAGCGCGTGTGGCTGGAGCGCATGGCGGAACGCGGCTGGACCGTGCCGGAATGGCCGAAGGAATACGGCGGCGGCGGCCTGGCGAAGGAAGAAGCGCGCGTGCTGCGCGAAGAGATGGCCCGCCTGACGTGCCGCTTGCCGCTGAATTCGTTCGGCATCTCGATGCTCGGCCCCGCTCTGTTGAAGTACGGCAACGAGACGCAGAAGCGCGAGCATCTGCCGAAGATCGCGCGCGGCGAAATCCGCTGGTGCCAGGGCTATTCCGAGCCCGGCGCCGGTTCCGATCTCGCGTCGCTCAAGACGCGCGCCGAAGACCAGGGCGCGCACTTCCTGGTCAACGGCTCGAAGATCTGGACCAGCTATGGCGACAAGGCCGACTGGATCTTCTGCCTGGTGCGCACCGACTTCGCGGCGAAGAAGCAGGAAGGCATCAGCTTCGTGCTGTTCGACATGCAGTCGCCCGGCATCTCGACGCGGCCGATCCGCCTCATCTCGGGCTACTCGCCGTTCACGCAGACCTTCTTCGACAACGTACAGGTGCCGAAGGAGAACCTGGTCGGCGAGCTCAACAAGGGCTGGACGATCGCGAAGTATCTGCTCACGCACGAGCGCAACATGATCGGCGGCATGGGCACGCAGCGGCAGACGCCGCTGAGCCAGCTCGCGATCAAGAGCATCGGGCTCGCGTCGGGCAAGCTTGCCGAAGGCACGCTGCGCGCCGACATCGCACGCTTCGAGATGGATGCGCTCGCGTTCGCGCTGACGATGGGACGCGTCATGGATGAGGCGAAGGCGGGCAACGAGACCGGCGCGTTCTCCTCGATGCTGAAATATTTCGGCACCGAGCTGAACAAGCGCCGCGCCGAGCTCGCGATGTCGATCGCGGGCAGCGAGGGCCTGAAGTTCGACGGCCAGGCGCAGGCGGACATCGCGCCGGTGTGGCTGCGGACCAAGGCAAATTCCATCGAAGGCGGCACCTCCGAAGTGCAGCTCAACATCATCGCCAAGAACGTGCTGCGTCTGCCGGGAGCCTGACCATGTCGCTCGTATTGACCGAAGACCAGCTGATGTTTCGCGACGCGGCGAAACGCTTCGCCGCGGAGCGTGCGCCGGTCGCCCAGTTGCGCAAGCTCCGCGACCAGAACGACGGCACGGGCTTCGACCGCGAAGTCTGGAAGGAGATGGCCGAGATGGGCTGGGCCGGCGTGCTGGTGCCGGAAGAGCACGGCGGGGCAGGGTTCGGCTATGTTGGCGCGGGGCTGATTGCTGAGGAAGTCGGCCGGAATCTCAGCGCCACACCGTTGCTGTCGACAGCGGTGCTCGGAGTGACGGGGCTGTTGCGCGGCGGAACGGCGGCGCAGAAGGAAGCGGTGCTACCCGCGGTTGCCAGCGGCGATCTCGTCGTCGCGTTGGCGTCGGACGAGAAGAATCGCCATGCGCCGCACAGCATCGCGACGCGTGCTGCTGGTGGCAGCGGCAAGTTCAAGTTGAACGGGCGCAAGGTTCATGTACTCGACGGCCACGTCGCCGATCGGCTGATCGTCACGGCGCGCACGTCCGGCGACGTCGAGAGCCGCGATGGCATCACGTTGTTCTTGATCGATGCGAAGGCGAACGGCGTCAGTATCACGCGCACGCCGACCGTCGATAGTCACAATGCCGCGGCCGTCGAGTTGCGCGACGTGCAGGTGAGCGACAGCGATGTCATCGGCACGTTGGACAAGGGTGCCGTCGTGCTCGATGCGGTTCTCGATGCGGGTCGCGCCGTGCTCGCTGCAGAGCTGCTCGGCGTCGCGGAAGAATCGTTCGAGCGCACGCTGACGTACCTGCGCGAGCGTGAGCAGTTCGGCGTGAAGATCGGCACGTTCCAGTCGCTGCAACACCGCGCTGCGCACTTGTTCTGCGAGATCGAGCTGGTGCGCTCGGTCGTGTTGCGTACGTTGCAGGCGCTCGATGCGCAAGAGCCGACAGCTTCGAACCTGGTGTGCCTGGCCAAGGGCAAGGCGAGCGACATCGCACGCATCGCGACCAACGAAGCGGTGCAGATGCACGGTGGCATCGGCATGACCGACGAATTCGATATCGGCTTCTTCATGAAGCGCGCGCGCGCCGCCGGCGAGACTTTCGGCGACTACTACTACCACGCCGACCGCTTCGCGCAGCTCGCGGGCTACTGAATTTCCTGCAGTTTTCCGGGCTCTCTTTCGCGCCGGCGCCGGACTGTATATAACTACAACCCTGGATCCGAGGGCAGGGATCGAACATGTATCTGACCGGCGCCGACCTGATCGACATGACCGTCAAGCAGCTCGAGATGCTCGAGGACATTCTGCGCGCCGACGCGCGCTCATTCGCGGCGGAGCGCGACGCTGCGGGACGCGACGCACGGCGCTGTCGAGAAGCCACGGACGCGATCCGCCTACTGATTCCGAAGCTGGTCGCCGCGCGCGCGACCCAGCAACCGAAGGGTCAATTGCCGATTCCAGGTTGTGCGAACGACGACGACATGTAGCGCATGTGTAACTCCGGAACTTCGTCACACGTCAGGACGTTCAGCCCCGAAGCGTGATCCACGTCCTCACCGGCTGCGCCCGGCCACGAGTACGGTGGTCGCGCAGTGGGACGAGGCGATGGAGTTATGACAACAGAACGCAATCCGGACACCGAGCCGACGGTCGAGATCCAGCGGCCGGTCGTGCAGCCGCCCCAGGCTGAGATCGAAGACGTCGATCAGGACTTCGATCCGGAGCGGACCCTGGTGCGCGACGATTGGGAAAGCACGGCGATTCGTCGCGTGGCGCCGCATGTCGCGGCCGTGCAGGACGAGCTGGCTGCGGATGCCGCCGAGCCGTTCGGCTGGGAAAGCGAAGCCGTGCGCCGCCTGTCGCGCGTGGTCCAGAACAGCAGCGACCAGGTCTAGTTCTCTAGCCTATTTTTCGGCGGGAGTCAGTTCCTGCCCGACGCGCAGCTGCGCGCCGGCGCCGTCGATCAGAATCATGTTCTGACCGAACACCACTCCCTTCAATTCGCGATCGAAACGGAATTGCCGCAGCGTTTGCAGCGGCTCGGTGCCGTCGCGCTTGCCGGTCGCCTGATCGGTGGTCGTGACGATGCAGCGGGTGCAGGGCTTCGCGCGGCGCAGGCGCACGGGACCTGCTGTGAGGTCGCGCAGGCGGTCTTCGTCCCACGCCGGCAGGCCGCTGACGACGATGTTCGGGCGGAAGCGGTTCATCGGGAGCTGGCGTTGCAGGCGGCTGTTCAGATCCTCCAGCGAAGCCTCCGAGGCCAGGAGCCACGGGAAGCCGTCGGAGAACTGATTCAAGGCCTCGATGCCCGGCGTCCAGTCCGGATTGCTCGGGCGCTTGCGGCGCGCGTCGAAGCGCACGAGCCGCACCGGCGAGCCGAGAAACTCCGTCAGAAATCGCGCCGGTTCGTCGCCCGCGTCGAACGCCGCACACCGGTCTTTCCAGATCGTGACCTCGACTTCGCGGCCTGGCGGCCCGGGCAGCACTTCGAGCGCGGCGCCGCCGGGAACCCGCAGCCGCAGCGTTTCGTCGCCGGGCAATTGGCGGTCGATCAGGGCCGTCTCGATCAGCGCGAGCCGCGGCTCTTCGCGCTGGGTCATGAAGCGCCCGTCCGGCCGTGTGATCAGCCACTCGCGATCGTGCTCGAAGCCGGTGGCCGCGACGCGCGCGCTCTCCACGGCGATGCCGCGGCAGCCTTTGATCGGATAAATGTTGAGGGCGGTGATGCGGATCATGGGAGGTGCTAGTCTGCCAGCCTCCGGTGCCCGCTCACCAGTCGCAAAACAAGAAATGACTCACGCCGGTCCGCTCGATTCGCGCCCCGCGCGCCTGTTCGTCGTGCTCGCGTCGTTCCTGGCGGTGAACGCGATGATCGCCGAGTTCGTCGGCGTGAAGATCTTCGCGCTCGAGCCGTCGCTCGGGCTGTCGACCTTCGACTGGAACCTGTTCGGGCAGAACGGCTCGCTGTCGTTCACCAGCGGCGTGCTGTTGTGGCCGTTCGTGTTCTTGATGACCGACGTCATCAACGAATATTTCGGGCGCCGCGGCGTGCAATTCATTTCGTGGCTGACGGTCGCGCTGATCAGCTACGGATTTCTCACCGCCTACTTCGCGATCGCGCTGACGCCGGCACAGTGGTGGGTGACGGTGAATCGGCAGAGTGGCGTGCCGGACATGCAGGCCGCGTTCGCGAGCATCTTCGGGCAAGGGATGTGGACGATCGGCGGCTCGATCACCGCGTTCCTGATCGGACAGTTGATCGACGTCGCGGTGTTCCACCGCATCCGCATGCTGACGGGAGAGCGTTGGGTGTGGCTGCGGGCCACCGGCTCGACGGCTGTCTCGCAGCTCATCGACAGCTTCGTCGTGCTCTACATCGCTTTCGTGATCGGCCCGCAGCACTGGCCGATGGGACTGTTCCTCGCAGTCGGCACCGTCAACTACTGCTACAAGCTGCTGATGGCGTTCCTGCTGATCCCGCTGATCTACATCGTGCGCCGGATGATTCGCGGGTACCTCGGCGCGCCCGCCGCACTAGCGCTCGAAGAAGCCGCTCGGCAGGTCTAGAAAATCATGCGCGCCATTGCGCGGCGCGTCTGGCTGACGATCGGATCGGCTTCGCCGATCAGCTCGAAGGCCATCACGAGGCTGCGACGTGCCAGGTCATCTTTGTAGGTGCGGTGATCGCGCAGCATCTCGAGCCAGGTCAGCAACGCCGGCTCGACGTCGCCACCGAGCAGCTGATGCACGGCCAGAGCGTGCTTCAGCTCCAGTTCCGCGGGATTCGCCGCCGCGCGCTCGCGCAGCGAACGCACATCCGGATAGGCGGCGACCACGTCGCTGAACGCCAGCAGCGCCGCGAGGCGTTTCACCGCGGGATGCGACGGATTCGAGCCCTGCAGATGTTCCAGTTCCTTGCGCGCACTGTCGAGGTCGCCGTCGAGCGCCTGCAGCTCGGCGAGGCTGGTCTGCAGGTCGATGTTCTCGCGATCGCGCGCGAGCTCGTTCTCGATGATCTTGCGCGCCCCCGCGAAGTCGCCGGCCGCTTTGAGCTGTTGCGCCTGCTGGACCGGGCTGTCGACTGTCTTCGGCAGATGCTTGTCGAGCATCTCGCGGATCTGCGACTCGGGTACGACGCCGATGAAGTGATCGACGACCGTGCGGTCCTTGAACAGCACCACTGTGGGCAGGCTGCGGACGCCGATCTGTTGCGAGAGCTCCTGCTGCTCGTCGGTGTTCACCTTGGCCAGCTTGAAGCGCCCGCCGTACTGCTCGACCAGTCGGTCCAGGGTCGGCATCAGTTGCTTGCAGGGGCCGCACCACGGCGCCCAGAAATCCACGAGCACCGGCGTCTGGCCCGACGCTTCGACGACGTCGGTCATGAAGTTGGCGGCAGTCACCGTCAACGGTGCAGCGGTTTCGGTCACGCGGACCTCCGGTCTATCTGGAGTAGCCCCCACGATGGCGACTTCGGCAGGGAAATCAAGCCTGCGGTCTGCGGCGTAGAATCGGCGCCCTGACCTGTGTAGGCTTCCGCGCCCACCCGCCGTCCATTTACTTTGTATACGAACGACCAACAGCCATGAATCAGCCTGCCGCCGCCGTTGCCGTGCCCGAGCGACCCGTCGCCACCGCGATCAACCGCAACTATCTCGGCGACGAAGAGCAGATCGTGCGGGAGCTGGCCGACGCAGCCCGGCTGCCCGAGGCAGCGCGCGAGCGCGTCGCGGCACGTGCCGCGCAACTGGTCGAAGGCGTGCGCACGACGCGTGTGAAGCGAACGGGCCTGGACGCATTCCTGCGTCAGTACGACCTGTCGTCGCAGGAAGGCGTGATCCTGATGTGTCTCGCCGAAGCGCTGCTGCGCATTCCCGACGACGCGACGGCCGACAAGCTGATCGCGGACAAGATTTCCGCCGGCGACTGGGCTTCGCATCTCGGCGACGCCGAGTCGCTGTTCGTCAATGCCTCGACCTGGGGCCTGATGCTGACCGGGCAGATCGTGCGGCCGAGCGATACCGACATGCACGATCCGCGGGGCGTCATCGCGCGCATCGCGGGCCGCATCGGCGAGCCGGTGCTGCGCGCCGCATTCCGCCAGGCCATGCGCATCATGGGTCATCAGTTCGTGATGGGCCGGACGATCGAGGAAGCGCTGGAGCGATCGGTCTCGGGCGAGAACCGCGCCTATCGCTACTCGTTCGACATGCTCGGCGAGGCGGCGCTGACGGACGCGGATGCCAAACGCTATCTCACCGCTTATCACCAGGCGATCGGTGGCGTCGCGCGCTCGATCAAGGCGGGTACGGCGATCGAGGCCGCGCCGAGCGTTTCGGTGAAGTTGTCCGCGCTGTTCGCGCGCTATGAGTTCACGCAGCGGCGGCGGGTGCTGGCTGAGCTCGCACCGCGCCTGCACGAGCTTGCGATCGCCGCACGCGATGGCGGCATTGCGCTGACGGTCGATGCAGAAGAAGCCGAGCGGTTGGAGCTGTCGCTGGAGCTCATCGAACACGTCATGCGCTCGCCGCAGCTCAAGGGCTGGAACGGTTTCGGCTTGGCCGTGCAGGCCTATCAGAAGCGCACGCGCGAAGTCATTCGCTGGCTGCGCGATCTCGCCGGCTCGACCAATGCGCGGTTGAACGTGCGGCTCGTGAAAGGCGCGTACTGGGACAGCGAGATCAAGCGCGCCCAGGAGCGTGGGCTCGCCGGGTATCCGGTGTTCACGCGCAAGGTAAACACCGATGTGTCGTACATCGCTTGCGCGCGCGAATTGATCGGCGCGGGCCCGAACATTTATCCGCAGTTTGCGACTCACAACGCGCAGACCGTCGCGACCATCACGGAGCTCGCCGCGCAGGCGAAGCGCGCGTTCGAGTTTCAGCGGCTGCATGGTATGGGCGAGGAGCTGTATGCGCAGATCGTCGGCGCCGACAAGCTGAATCTGCCGTGTCGTGTCTATGCGCCGGTCGGCTCGCATGAGGATCTGCTGCCGTACCTGGTGCGGCGCCTGCTGGAGAACGGGGCCAACACCTCGTTCGTGAATCGCATCGTCGATGAGCAGACTGCCATCGCCGACATCGTCCGCGATCCGGTCGCCGAAGTAGATGCGCTGCCACAGAAGGCGCATCCGCGCATTCCGCAACCGCGCATGTTGTACGGCTCGTCGCGACTGAACTCGCGTGGCGTGAATCTGCCCGATCCATTCGAATGCGATCCGTTTACTGCGAGCGTCGCGCGCGCGACGCGCGAGCGCTGGACGGGCGGCGCGATCGTTTCCGGCAAGCTGCGGCAGGGTCGCGCGACTGAAGTGCGCAATCCCGCGAATCGCAGCGAGGTCATCGGCAGCGTGACCGATGCGGACGAAGCCGCCATCGAGGCTGCGTTTGCCGCCGCCGTACGTGCGCAGCCGGACTGGGATTCGACGCCAGCGACCGAACGCGCCGAAGTGCTCGAGCGGGCGGCCGATTTGTTCGAGTCGCGCATGCCGGAGCTGGTCGCGTTCTGTGGGCGCGAAGGCGGTCGCACGATTCCGGACAGCATCTCCGAGGCGCGCGAGGCGGTCGACTTCCTGCGCTATTACGCCGATCGCGCGCGTGCGGAGTTCAGTGCCGGCCTGCGCCTGCCTGGCCCCACCGGCGAGAGCAATGAGCTGAAGCTGCGCGGCCGCGGCGTGTTCGTGTGCATCAGCCCGTGGAATTTCCCGCTCGCGATCTTTACGGGACAGATCGCCGCGGCACTCGCTGCCGGCAACGCGGTGCTCGCGAAACCGGCGGAGCAGACGCCACTTATCGCGACGCGCGCCATTCAGTATCTGCTGGAAGCTGGCGTGCCGCCGGATGTCCTGCATCTGCTGCCCGGTGACGGCGCCAGTGTCGGCGCGCGCATCGTCGCGGATCCGCGCGTCGCGGGCGTTGCGTTCACCGGTTCGACCGAAACGGCCAAGGCCATCAATCGCTCGCTGGCGAATCGCGAGGGACCGATCCCCGTGCTCATCGCCGAGACCGGCGGGCAGAACGCGATGATCGTCGACAGCTCGGCGCTGCCGGAGCAGGTCGTGCTCGATGCCGTGCAATCTGGCTTCAACAGCGCGGGTCAGCGCTGCTCGGCGCTACGCGCATTGTTCGTGCAGGAGGACATCGCGCCGCGCATTTGCGGGCTGTTGGCCGGCTACATGGACGAGCTGGTCATCGGCGATCCGTTGCAACTCGCGACGGATGTCGGACCTGTCATCGACGAAGCTTCCCGCGACATGTTGCGCGCGCATGCGGCGCGCATCGTGAAATCCTCACGGTGGCACCACGCCTGCAAGCTCGGGCCGGAGCACGAGCGCGGGCTGTTCTTTGCGCCCGTCGCAGTGGAGATCGAGTCGCTGTCGCAACTGACGCGCGAAGTGTTCGGACCGGCAGTTCACATCGTGCGCTACTCCGCGCACAAGCTCGATGCGGTGATCGATGCGGTGAATGCGACGGGCTACGGCCTGACGCTCGGCGTGCATACGCGCGTGGACGCGACTGCGCGCTACATCGGTTCGCGCGTCCGTGCAGGCAATGTCTACGTCAATCGCAACATGATCGGAGCGGTCGTTGGCGTGCAGCCGTTCGGCGGACGCGGGTTGTCAGGCACGGGCCCGAAGGCGGGCGGGCCGTACTATCTGCATCGATTCGCGACGGAGCAGACAGTGACGATCAATACGGCGGCGGTCGGCGGGAACGCCAGCTTGCTGACGATGGAAGGCTGATTACCCGCTTCTCTTCGGGTAATCCAGCTCCGCGTCGACGCCGCTGTCCCACTCCAGCTCGCTCCAGGCAGCGATCTCGAACTGCAATGTGTAGACCGCGCACGTCGGCATGTTGTCGATGCCGCGCTCGCTGGAGATTTTGTCGGCGAACTCGGTCATGCCGGGGTTGTGACCCACGACCATCAGGTGACGCGAGCGTTCGCCGAGCTCGCGAATCACGGCGAGCATGTCTTTCGGCGAAGCCAGGTACAGCCGCTCGTCCTGCTGCACTTTCTGCGCCGAAACGCCCAGCTCGCGCGTCATGATCGTCGCGGTGGTAATCGCGCGCACCGCCGGGCTCGACAGGACGCGATCGATCTTCGGGCTGATCTGCTTCAGGCGTCGCGCCATCTCCGGCGCATCGCGCTGACCGCGCGGCTCCAGCACGCGATCCCAGTCTTCCTGGCCGGGTCGGGCGGGCTCCGTCTTGGCGTGGCGGACCAGCGTGAGGCGCAACAGCGAGCGTGCGGACATGTCAGGTCTCGGAATTCGGGCTCAGTCCGGAACTTCGATTTCCACCGTGCCGTCGACGACGCGCGTCGGGTACGTGCGGACGGGCTCGTACGCGGGCGGTGTCAAGGCGGCGCCGGTGCGCAGACAGAAACGCGCACCGTGGCGTGGACAAATGACTACGTCGCCTTCGGTTGCGCCGCCCGCCAGCTCGCCGCCGTCGTGCGTGCAGACATCGTCGATCGCGTAGAACTCGCCGCCGACATTGAACACAGCGACCAGCGTTGCGTCCACTTCGATCTGTGCGTAGTCGCCGGGCGGGATGGCGGCTGCGGCCGCGACGCGTTGCCAGGACATCACATCATGCCGGTCTGCAGTCGTGCAGCGTCCGACATCATGCTCTGGTTCCACGGCGGGTCGAACACCAGCTCGACGTCGGCGCGCTTGATGGTCGGGATCACTTCGACCTTGTCCTTCACGTCCTGCACCAGCACCTCGCCCATGCCGCAGCCGGGCGCGGTCAGCGTCATCTTGATCTCGACGAGGCGCTCGCCGGCCTCGTCGCGCTTGACCTCGCACGAGTAGACGAGGCCGAGATCGACGATGTTGATCGGGATCTCCGGGTCGTAGCAGGCGCGCATCTGGTCCCACACGAGCTGCTTGACGTCGTCGTCGGTGGCATCGGGCGGCAGCTCCGGCCCGACCAGCGCTTCCTTGCCGAGCGCCGCCGCATCCTTGCCGGCGATGCGGAACAGATTGCCCTCGACGTACACGGTGAAGCTGCCGCCGAGCGCTTGCGTGATGAAGCCGGTCTTGCCTTCGCGCAGCGTCACCGGGATGCCGGCCGGAACCATGATGGCTTCGACGTCGCGCTGCAGGGTGACAGGTTCGTGTTCGTGACGGTACACGGTGGTCTTCGACTATTCAGTGGTGACGGGCGCCGTAGCGCGATCGAGCGCGGCATTCAGCGTGTGCCAGCACAGGCTCGCGCACTTGACGCGTGCCGGAAACTCGCGCACGCCGCCGAGTGCCGCGAGCTTGCCGAGGCGTGCGACGTCGACGTTCGCGTCGTGCTGAGTCAATACTGCATGCACTTCGTCGAACAGCTCCTGCACCTGCGCTCGCGACTTGCCCTTGATTGCTTCGGTGAGCAGCGATGCCGACGCGACCGAGATTGCGCAGCCGCTGCCTTCGAATTTCGCATCGCTGATGCGGCCGTCGTCCAGGTTCACGTAGATCGTCAGCTTGTCGCCGCACAGCGGATTGACGCCGTCCGCATGCGCGTCGGCAGGATCTAGCTTGCCGAAGTTCCGCGGGTGGCGGTTGTGGTCGACGATGACGTCGCGATAGAGGTCTTTCAGATCCATGGGATTCAACCGAGGAGCTTGCGCGCGTGCTCGAGCGCGGCGACCAGCCGGTCGATCTCCTCGAACGTGTTGTAGAACGACAGCGACGCGCGCGCGGTCGCCGGCACCTCGAAGAAGTCCATCACCGGCATGGCGCAGTGATGACCGGTGCGCACTGCGACACCTTCGGTGTCGAGGATCGTGCCGATGTCGTGCGGGTGAATGCCCGCCATCGTGAAGGACACGACGGCTGCTTTGTGCGGAGACGTGCCGATGATGCGCAGGCCGGGGATGCAGGCGAGACGCGCCGTCGCGTATTCGAGCAGCTCGTGCTCGTACGCGGCGATGCGCTCCATGCCGATGCCTTGCAGGTAGCGAATCGCCGCTCCCAGCCCGATGGCGTCGGCGATGGCCGGCGTGCCCGCCTCGAACTTCCACGGTAGCTGGTTGTACGTCGTCTTCTCGAACGTCACCGTGAGGATCATGTCGCCGCCGCCTTGCCACGGCGGCATCGCCTCGAGCAGCGACTCGCGGCCGTACAACACGCCGATGCCTGTCGGTCCCAGCATCTTGTGACCGGAGAAGCAGTAGAAATCGCAATCGAGTGCCTGCACGTCGACGACGCTGTGCGGCACGGCCTGCGCGCCGTCCAGCAGCACGGGGACCTTGTGCTCCTTGGCGCGCGCGATGAAGCGCTCGACCGGCACGATCGTGCCGAGTGCATTCGAGACGTGCGCAAGCGCGAGCAGTCGAGTGCGCGGGCCGATCAGACGCTCGAACGCGGCGAAGTCCACTTCGCCGGTCTGCGAGATCGGAATCACCTTGAGCTGCGCGCCGGTCTGCTCGCACACGAGCTGCCAAGGCACGATGTTGGCGTGGTGCTCGAGCGCGGAGATCAGGATCTCGTCGCCGGGCTTCAGCCGCGGCCGTGCGTAGCTCTGCGCGACCAGGTTGATCGCTTCCGTCGTGCCGCGAACGTAGATGATCTCGCGAGTCGAGCGTGCGTTGATGAAGCCGCGGATCGTTTCGCGCGCGCCCTCATAGGCGTCGGTGGCGCGTTGGCTCAGCGTGTAGACGCCGCGGTGCACGTTGGCGTGGTCGTGCTCGTAATAGTGGTCGATGGCCTCGATCACCGAGAGCGGGCGCTGGCTCGACGCGGCGCTGTCGAGAAAGACCAGCGGCTTGCCGTTGATCTGCTGATCCAGGATCGGGAAGTCGCGCCGGATGCGGGCGACGTCGAAGTCCACGCCGCGCGGGCGGGGAACGCTGGCAGCGCTCATGAGATCACCTTGTAGCGTTCGTCGAGCAGCTGCTCGAGGTAACTGCGCACTGCCGCCGGTCCGATCGACGTCAGGATCGATTCGGCGAAGGCGCGAATCAGCAGCGCACGCGCCGCGGCCTCATCGAGCCCGCGCGAGCGCAAGTAGAAGAGAGCGGCAGCATCGAGCTGCCCGGTCGTCGCGCCGTGGCTGCACTTCACGTCGTTCGCGTAGATTTCCAGTTCCGGCTTGGTGTCGATCTCGGCGCCGGCGGTGAGCAGCAGGTTGCGGCTCGATTGACGCGCATCGACCTTCTGCGCGTCCGGCCGGACGATGACTTTGCCGTTGAACACGCCGCGGCCGCGCTCGCCGGCGATGCCGCGATAGTTCTCGTCGCTGGTCGTGTGCGGGGCCGCGTGATCGATCGCGGTGTGCGCATCGAGATGCTGCGTCCCGAGCGGGGCGAACAGGCCATCGAGCGCGACGTGCGCGCCGGGCGCCTGCAGCGTCGTCGACAGATTCACGCGCGCAAGGCTCGCACCCAGTGCAATGTCGTGCGACGAGTAGCGACTGTCCTGTTGCTGGCGGACGTTGACGTGGCCGATATGGAAGCTGCGCAGCGACTCCTGCTGGATTCGATAGTGATCGACGCTCGCGCCGGCCCCGACCTCGATGTCGCAGACCGCATTCGTGAAGCATTCGCCCGCATTTGCGCCGACGAAATGTTCGATCACGACGCAACGACTATTCGCGCCGGCGCGCACCACGACGCGCGGGTTGCTCATCACTTGCGCGGATCCCTCGCTCCACTGGTGCACGATGTAAATCGGCTGATCCGGCTTGGCCCCTGCGGACAGATCGAGCACCACGCCGTCCTCGAAGAACGCGAGGTTCAGATCTTCCAGTGCGGTCGGCTGCGCGCGCGAAGTCTGCGAAATGAACTTGGCTACTGAGGCTGGCTCGTGCTCGAACCACTGCTTGAGCGTCAGCAGCGTCATGCCCGGGAGCTGGGCCTCGATCGTCGACAGCGCCGGCATCCAGTGTCCATTGACCAGCACGATTCGCGTGCCGGCGTTCGGGATCCAGCCGCCGACGCCAACGGCAGCGCTGGTCGCCGGCGCGAAGGTGCGTGCTTCGAGCCGACGCAGGTTCGTGTACTTCCAGTCTTCCTGCCGTTGCGTTGGGAAGCCTGCTGCTTCGAAGCGCTCGAGCGCGACGCGGCGGAGCTCGACCAGGGCATCGCCCGCGGGCCAGCGCGCGTCGAAAGCGGCGCGATAGCGCTCGCCCGACGAGCCCGACTCCTGCAGCGTGACGACGCTCATGCGACCGCTGCCTCCTGCCGGACCCAATCGTAACCACGCTTCTCCAGCTCAATCGCGAGCGACTTGTCGCCGCTCTTCAGAATGCGGCCGCCCGAAAGCACGTGCACGCGGTCGGGCTCGATGTAGTCGAGCAGTCGCTGGTAGTGCGTGACCATGACTATGGCGCGATCCGGACGGCGCAGGCTGTTGACGCCGTTCGCGACCACGCGCAGCGCGTCGATGTCGAGCCCGGAGTCGGTTTCGTCGAGTAGGGCGAGCTTCGGCTCGAGCACTGCCATCTGCAGGATCTCGTTGCGCTTCTTCTCGCCGCCGGAGAAGCCTTCGTTGACCCCGCGATTCAGGAAGCTCTCGTCCATGTGCATCAGCTTCATCTTCTCGCGCACCAGGGTGAGGAACTCGAAGGCATCGAGCTCGGGCAAGCCGCGATGCTTGCGCAGAGCGTTCAGTCCGGCCTTCAGCAGGTACACGTTGTTCACGCCGGGAATCTCGACCGGATACTGGAACGCGAGGAACACGCCTTCGCGGGCGCGCTCTTCCGGAGGCAGTGCGAGCAGATCGCGGCCGTTGTAGCTGACCGAGCCGGCCCTGACTTCGTAGCCTTCGCGTCCCGCCAGCACCTGGACCAGCGTGCTCTTGCCCGAGCCGTTCGGTCCCATGATCGCGTGCACTTCGCCGGCCCCGACCTCGAGGCTCAGCCCATTCAGCACCTGCTTGTCGCCGGCGCGCACCTGCAGATTGTCGATCTTCAGCATGCTCATCCCACGGCCCCTTCGAGACTCACTGCGAGGAGGTTCTGCGCTTCCACCGCGAACTCCATCGGCAGCTCTTTGAACACGGCTTTGCAGAAGCCGTTGACGATCATGTTCACCGCGTCTTCTTCCGAGATGCCGCGACTCAAGCAATAGAAGAGCTGGTCGTCGCCGATCTTCGATGTCGTCGCTTCGTGCTCGACGCTCGCGGTCGGCGTGCGCACTTCCATGTACGGGAACGTGTGCGCGCCGCACTTGTCGCCCATCAGCAGGGAATCGCACTGGGTGAAGTTGCGGGCGTTGATCGCGCTCGGCAGCACTTTCACCAGGCCGCGATAGCTGTTCTGGCCGTGACCGGCGGAAATACCCTTGGAGACAATCGTGCTGCGGGTGTTGCGGCCGATATGGATCATCTTCGTGCCGGTGTCCGCCTGCTGGTAGTTGTTCGCGACCGCGACGGAATAGAACTCACCCACGGAGTTTTCGCCGCTGAGAATGCAGCTCGGATACTTCCAGGTGATCGCCGAGCCGGTTTCGACTTGCGTCCAGCTGATGCGCGAATTGGCGCCGCGACACTCGCCGCGCTTGGTGACGAAGTTGTAGATGCCGCCCTTGCCGTTCTCGTCGCCGGGGTACCAGTTCTGCACGGTCGAATATTTGATCTGCGCATTTTCGAGCGCGACCAGCTCGACCACTGCCGCGTGCAACTGATTCTCATCGCGCATCGGCGCCGTGCAACCTTCGAGGTAGCTCACGTACGCGCCTTCCTCGGCGATGATCAGCGTACGCTCGAACTGTCCGGTCTTCGCTGCGTTGATGCGGAAGTACGTCGACAGCTCCATCGGGCAGCGCACGCCTTTCGGCACGAACACGAACGAGCCGTCGGAGAACACTGCGGAGTTCAGCGTCGCAAAATAGTTGTCGGTGTACGGCACGACCGTGCCGAGGTACTTCTCGACGAGCGCTGGGTGCTTCTGCACGGCCTCCGAGAACGAACAGAAGATCACGCCGGCTTTCGCGAGTCGCTCCTTGAACGTCGTCGCGACCGAAACGCTGTCGAACACGGCATCGACCGCGACACCCGCCAACTTGGCGCGCTCGTGCAGCGGGATGCCGAGCTTGTCGTAGGTTTCGAGCAGCTTCGGATCGACTTCGTCGAGGCTCTTCGGCGCATTCTCGGGCGCCTTCGGCGCCGAGTAATAAGAGATCGCCTGGTAGTCGATCGGCGAGATACGCAGGTGCGCCCAATGCGGCTCGCGCATCGTCAGCCAATGACGGTACGACTTGAGGCGCCAGTCGAGCATGAACTGCGGCTCGCCCTTCTTGGCCGAGATCAAGCGAATGACGTCTTCGTTCAAGCCCGGCGGAACGGTATCGGCTTCGATGTCCGTGACGAAGCCATGCCGGTACTTCTGACCGACCAATGCTTCGAGCGACTCGTCTCTCGGATTGCTGGACATGATGCGTGACTACTCGTGCGAGGCGCGGACTAGCTTGGCCAGCGGCACGCTGGTGGACGTACCGCGCTCCAGTCCCGCGAGCTGCGCCAGCGTGATGTCGGTGAGTGCGCGCCGGATCGCGCCATTCACGCGCTGCCAGACGTGTCCGACGCGACAGTTCGATTCGATGCCGCAGTTGCTGTGCTGACCGCTGCACTCGGTGATCGCGAACGGGCCTTCGAGCGCGTCGAGAATGCGCGCTGCACTGATCTCGTTCGGCGGGCACGCGAGCTGATAGCCGCCGTGACTGCCGCGCGTGGAGATGACCAGGCCGCTGCGCTGAAGCTTCTTCAGTAACTTGCTCACGGTCGGCTGGCCGACGCGCGTGCGCTCGGCCACCTCGGCGGCAGTCCACAGCCGGTCGGCCTCCGAGGCGAGGCAGGCCAGGATCACCGTGCCGTAATCGGTCAGCTTGCTGATGCGGAGCATGGGTGCTTCCTCATATGGGACCATTTTAGTCCCAATACAAGCGAATCCGCACGCACCAATCGAACGAAATTCCCGCTCCGCGGGTCTTATGCCGGTCCATGCCTACGCAGCTCTTGTCGTTCGGCAACAACAATGAGGACCGGTTGAGAGGTGATTTTGTTATCCTACGCGCCCCCAAACGTGAGGCTCGACCGTGCTCGTGCGCCCAGCGCACGCCGCGAGCCCGTTCCCAAAGAGCGGAGGCAGTAGCTTATGAATCGCAGTGACCTGGAATCGATCGCGCGGGCAATGGTTGCGAAGGGCAAGGGCATCCTGGCAGCGGACGAATCCGGCGGCACGATCAAGAAGCGCTTCGACTCCATCAAGCTGGAGTCGACCGAAGAGGCGCGGCGCACGTATCGCGAGATGCTGTTCACTGCACCGAATGCCGCGCAGTACATCAGCGGCGTGATCCTGTACGACGAGACCATCCGGCAGAAGACCAAGGACGGTACGCCGTTCCCGCAGCACCTGCAGAAGCTCGGCATCGTGCCGGGCATCAAGGTCGACACCGGTGCGAAGCCGCTCGCCGGCTTCCCGAACGAGACGATCACCGAAGGTCTCGACGGCCTGCGCGAACGTCTCGCCGACTACTACAAGCTCGGCGCGCGCTTCGCGAAGTGGCGCGCCGTCATCGACATCGGCGCGGGCTTCCCGACGCAGTTCGCAATCGATTCGAACGCGCATGCGCTCGCGCGCTACGCGGCGCTCTGCCAGGAAGCGAACATCGTGCCGATCGTCGAGCCCGAAGTGCTGATGGACGGCGATCACTCGATCGAGCGCTGCGAGGAAGTAACGAGCAATACGCTCGCCAGCGTGTTCCAGCAGTTGCATTCACACCGCATTCATCTCGAAGGCATGATCCTCAAGCCGAATATGGTCATCTCCGGCAAGAAGGCTGCCTCGCGAGCCAATCCGCAGCAGGTAGCAGAGGCGACCGTGCGCACGCTCAAGCGCTATGTGCCGTCGGCGGTGCCGGGCATCGCGTTCCTCTCCGGCGGCCAGAGCTCGGCGGAAGCCACCGAGCACCTGAGCCTGATGAACAAGCTCGGCTCGCTGCCCTGGGAGCTGAGCTTCTCCTACGGCCGCGCACTGCAGGACGAGGCACTGAAGGCCTGGGGCGGCAAGCCGGAAACCTTTGCCGCGGGCCAGAAAGCTTTCGTGCGTCGCGCGAAGTTCAACGGCCTCGCGCGCACCGGCAGCTACAGCTCGAAGCTGGAACAGGAAGCGGCCTGACGCTCTCGCAGGGCGATCGGATACTGAATGTCGTCGAATGTCGCGAGCAGAAAATCTGAGCCTCAAGCCGCGCAGGATTCGATCGTCGAAGTTCGCGACGTTCATTATTCGATCGGTGGCCGCGCGATCTTCTCGGGTCTGAATCTGCAGATTCAGCGCGGCCGCATCACGGCCATCATGGGGCCGAGCGGCACGGGCAAGACGACGCTGCTGCGCCTCATGACGGGGCAGATCAAGCCCGACAGCGGTCAGGTGTTGTTCGACGGCATCGACGTGAGCAACCTCAGCACCCGCGAGCTGTACGCGCTGCGCCAGCGCATGGGCATGCTGTTCCAGAACGGCGCGCTGCTGACGGACGAGGACGTGTTCGAGAACGTCGCGTTCCCGTTGCGCGAGCACACCGACCTGCCCGAACCGCTGATTCGCAACGTCGTGCTCACCAAGCTGCAGGCGGTAGGCCTGCGCGGCGCGGCGCGGCTGATGCCGGCGGAACTGTCGGGTGGCATGGCGCGTCGAGCCGCGCTCGCGCGTGCGATGGCGACCGATCCCGAGGTGCTGATCTACGACGAGCCCTTCACCGGCCTCGATCCGATCTCCATGGGCATGATCGTGCGGCTCGTGCGGCAGATGAACTACGCGCTGGGCATCACCAGCATCGTCGTGTCGCACGACGTCGAGGAGCTGGCGATCCTGGCGGACGCGAGCTACATCATCGCGGGCGGCAAGGTCGCCGCCTCCGGCAGTTTCGTCGAGCTGAAGGACCATGATTCGGAAATCGTGCACCAGTTCATCAATGGCCTCGCCGACGGACCGGTGGCGTTTCACTATCCGGCTCCCGACTACTACGAAGACCTGCTCGCGGGCTGAGGGCAAGCATGCACTTCCTTCGTGAGCTGTGGGACAACGTGCGGGAATTCGTCGCGAAGGTCGGCGCCGTGACGCTGTTCTTCGGTCGCGTGCTGGCGCAGCTGCCGCGCGCGCTGTTGCGGCCGAGCCTGGTCGTCGAACAAGTGCACAACACCGGCGCGCTGTCGCTGGTCATCATCATGACCTGCGGACTGTTCGTCGGCATGGTGCTCGGCCTGACCGGTTACGACCTGCTGCAGCGGTTCGGCTCGGAAGAAGCGCTCGGCACCGCGGGCGCGCTGGCGGTCGTGAAGGAGCTCGGACCCGTCATCACATCGCTGTTGTTTGCGGGCCGCGCCGGCACAGCGCTCGCTTCGGAAATCGGGCTGATGCGCGCCACCGATCAGCTGACGGCCATGGAAATGATGGCCGTGGACCCGATGCGTCGTGTGATCGCGCCGCGCTTCGCCGGCGGCATCATCGCGATGCCGCTGTTGACGGTGATCTTCATCGCGATCGGCATCTTCGGGGTGCAACTCATCGGCGTGCAGATGTTCAAGGTGGACACGGCCTCGTTCTGGTCGCAGATGCGCTCGAGCGTCGGCATGGATGACATCATGGAAGGCGTCATCAAGGGCTGCGTGTTCGGCGTCGCCTGCAGCCTGATCGCCGTGTACGAGGGTTACAACGCTGCGCCGACTGCCGAAGGTGTCGGGCGCGCGACGACACGCACCGTGGTGATCTCTGCGGTGCTGACGCTGATTCTGGACTACATCCTGACTGCGATCATGCTCTGAGGCTCGTTTATGCGACCGACACGCACCGTAGAATTTTCCACCGGCCTGTTCGTGCTGCTCGGCTTCGCGGCGCTGTTTTTCCTGGTGACACAGATCACCAACCGCGAACTTACGACGAACGGCAAGAGTTATGCAGTCGTGGCCCTGTTCGAGAACATCGGCAGCCTGAAGCCCGGCGCCGCCGTTTCGATGGCGGGCGTCACTGTCGGCCGCGTCGAGAACATCAGCTACGACCAGCAGCAGTACAAGGCCGTCGTGCACATGCGCATCAACTCGCAGTTCGACCGGATCCCGAAGGACAGCGACGCGAGCATCATGACCTCCGGCCTGCTCGGCGGGCAGTACATCGGCATCACGCCGGGCGGCGACGAGCAATACCTGAAGCAGGGCGATCGCATCGAATTCGTGCAGGATGCGTTCGTCCTCGAGAACCTGATCAATCAGCTGGCGTCGACTTTCCTGCGCCGCGACCAGGGTTCCGCCGAAGGCGGCAACCAGGGCGGCACCCAGGAGAAAGCGCCGGCAGAGGAGCCGAAGAAATGAAGCGTGCAGTGAAACTATCGATGTGGATTTGTGCGGCCGTTTTGCCGCTGCTGGCATTGACGGCGCGTGCCGCCGACGATGGCGCAGGGCTCGGGCCCCAGGAATTGGTCACGAAGGTCGCGCAGGACACGTTGAAGGATCTCGACGCCCACCGCGCCGAGTACAAACAGAACCCGAAGCGCGTGCGCGAGCTGGTCGACAAGAACATGCTGCCGCACTTCGACACGGCATATTCGGCGCAGCTCGTGCTCGCCAAGTACTGGCGCACCGCCACGCCGGAGCAGCGCAAGCGCTTCGTCGAAGCGTTCTATCAGTCGCTGTTGCAGAACTACGGCGAGGCGCTGCTCGAGTTCACGCCGGACCGCCTGAAGATCCTGCCGTTCCAGGGCAAGCCGGAGGATACGGTCGCGACGGTGCGCAGCGAGGTTCGCCGCGACAACGGCCAGCGGGTGCCCGTCAACTACTCGCTGCGCAAGACGGACGCGGGCTGGAAAGCCTATGACGTGCAGATCGAGGGTGTGTCGTATGTGAAGTCGTTCCGCACCGACTTCGGTTCGGAGATCCAGCAGAAGGGCCTCGAGCCGGTGATCCAGCGCCTTGAGCAGCAAGTCGCAAGCGGCACGGTGCAGAAGCCGACCGCCCCCGCGGGCTCGGACAAGCAGACCGCGGCCGAGAAGAAGTCGTGAGAGACAACGGCACGGGCCGCGCCCGGCTCGAGTCGCTCGGTGCCGGGCGGTTTCGCGTCAGCGGCGTGCTGGATGCGACCACTGCCCGCGAGATGCTCGAGCAGAGCGAGGGACGCTTTGCGCAGTTCAACAATCTCGATGTCGATCTCGGCGGGGTCGGCGAGAGCGACAGCGCGGGATTGGCGCTGCTGATCGAGTGGCTGCGCGTGGCGCGCCAGTCGCAGAAGGAGATTCGCTTTGCGAACGTGCCGGCGCAGATCGAGGCGTTGGCGAGGATCAGCGAGGTGGAAGACCTGATCGGTGGGGCGGAGAAGAAAGAGAAGAAGGAAGAGAAGAAAGAAGAGAAGAAAGAAGAGAAGAAAGAAGAAAAGAAGTCGGGCTGAAGCCTGACCTACAGGTCTCCCACAGAGCTCGCAGAGCTACTTGGGGTCTTCCTTCGGAGTGTCTTCGGCGGGCGGTGCTTCCTCGGGTTGGGTGTCGCTGTCGTCGAAGTCTTCGAGCGTTTCGGGCGGCGGATTGCCGTCGAAGATCGCGAACTCGCGTTGCTGGATCCACGAATCGCGGATGAACGCGTAGGGGTCGTAGGTCCGCTGCAACGTGCCGTCGAGCGGCAGCAACTCGGCACGCGAATGCACGACGTCCAGCACGCGCTCGCCCCACACTGCTTCCCACGGCGCATCGATGTATGTGATCGGGTCGAAGAAGAAATCGACCACGCGCGTTGGCGCATCGCGCAACGTCGACGGGCCGAAGAACGGCAGGTTCACGAACGGCCCGGAGCCGACGCCCCAGACTGCGAGCGTCTGACCCAGGTCCTCATCGTTCGCTTCCAGGCCGACCGCGGTCGCCACGTCGAACAGGCCCGCGAGCCCGAGCGTGCTGTTGAGCAGGAAGCGGCCGGTGTCGCGCAGTCCCATCTTCGGCTTGCCCTGCAGGAACTGGTTGACCACCGTCGCCGGGTACTCGAGGTTGCCGAGGAAATTGCCGATGCCGACCCGCATCCAGTGCGGCGTGATCTTCTGATAACCCTTGGCGATCGGCTTGAGCGCCGCGCGGTCCACGGTGTCGTTGAACTTGTAGACGCCGCGATTGAATCCTTCCCAGCGATCGTTGGGAAGCGTGCGGCCGGGCGTGGCCGCACAACCGGCGGCGAGCATCGCAATCAATATCGCGGCGGCGGCGCGCAGAGGGCTGAGCATGCGTCGAGAATCTCCGAAGGGTCAAACTGTTTGATGTGCGGCGGCGGATCGCGCCGCGGCGCGCATTCTATCAACTTGCACGACGACGATTGCCGCCGCTTTCCTGCTGCACCTGCCGGCGCATCCGTTTGGGCATGGCTTGCTGCACCTCTTCGAGACGTGCCTCGAAGCGCGCGCGCTGCACGTCCGTGATCTTCGGCACGGCCAGCGCCAACTGCAGCTGGTTGATGGCGAGCGGCAGGTCGCCGCTCATCAAGTGGTACTCCGACATGTAGTAATACGAGTCGGCGACGTCGCCAGCGGCATTCGCAGCCTGCGCTGTCAGCTTCGCCTGTTCGGGCGTCGGCGGCACGACGTTGAACAGGTCGAGCAGGATCTCGTGCGCGCGCTTCGAATCGCCGAGCTGCATCAGGGCTTCCGCATAGCGCACCGTGACAGCGACATTGCGCGGGAACAGCTCGCGCGCACGCTGCAGCGTATTGAGGGAAGCATCGCCCTTGCCCGCGAGCAGCTGAGCCTGACCCAGTGCCGTGTGATATTGCACGACGGTCGGATCCGCATCGCGCAGGCGCTGGAACACCGGCACTGCCTTCGCAGCCTGACCCGATACCATCAGCGCCAAAGCCTTGCCATAGACCTCGGCTGGAGTCGCATCGGGCTCGTTGCCGACGATCGCTGCGTAATACTCGCGCGCATCTTCGCCAGCAGGCGTTGCCAGCACTCGCAAGCGTTCGCGGGTGATCGCATAGCTCACGCTTTCCGGGTCGGGCTTCACATTCATCTGCGCCGCGCGTTCCTTGGTCTCGGCGATACGCGTGCTCGTCACCGGGTGAGTGCGCAGCATCTCGGGGATGTTGATCTCGCTGCTGCCCGCATGCCGGCTCATCGTCTCGAAGAACGCCGGCATGCCCTGCGGGTCGAAGCCGGAGCGCGCGAGAATGCCGATGCCGACGCGATCCGCTTCGGTTTCGTTGGCGCGCGTGAAGCTGATCTGCTGCTGGATCGCGAGGCTCTGTGCCGCAGCCACGCCGGCCATCGCAGCGTCACCGCCGCCGGCCACGCCGACCAGGATCGCTGCGAGCATCGCCGCAGTCGACACGAGACTCGACTTGCTCTGCTCAGCGATGCTGCGCGCGATGTGCCGCTGCGTGACGTGTGCAACCTCGTGGGCGATCACGCCCGCCAGCTCGCTCTCGTTCTTCGTATCGAGCAACAGCCCGCTGTTGACGCCGATGAAGCCGCCGGGCAGCGCGAAGGCGTTGATCGTGTTGTCCTTGACGACGAAGAAGTTGAAGCGCTGCGAGCCGTCGTTCGCCTGGCTCGACAGGCGCGAGCCGAGCGAGCGGATGTATTCGGAGACCTCCGGATCTTCGAGGATCTGGTCCTGGTCGCGCAGGCCGCGCACGATCATGCGGCCGATCTGATACTCGTCTTCCGTGCTGAGCATGGCTTGCGCCGGGCTGCCGATATCCGGGAGGTCCTCGGGGTCGTCGGAGCCGGCGAGACTGCGCGACGCAGCGCCCAAGGTCAGGGCGGCGCTGACGAGCAAAGTGGCGATGATCTTCACGGGTTCAGTGTGGTTCGGCTGGGCGGCGGTGTAAAGCCGTTGGACCGAGGCGACGGTCATCGGTTCGATGACAGTCCCCGGCGGCCGGCACTTTCGTTCAGGTTCTGACCGGCCCGGAAAAGCCTAAGCTCCCCGCGGGGATGGGAGGACCTGCAATGCCTGCACGGAAATTTCTGCGCGGCGGTGTCGCTTGCGGCGCGCTCGTCCTGTGCGCGTTCACGCCGCAGGGGCCTGCACTCGCCCAACAGACGCAGGTCGTGCTGCTGGGCACGGGCAATCCGCCCGCCGACCCCGACCGTTCCGGCCCGGCGACAGCCATCGTCGTGAACGGCACACCCTACCTGGTCGATTTCGGTGCGGGCGTGGTGCGCCGTGCGAAATCCGCGGTCGTCGATCGCGGGGTCGCGGCGCTCGATCCGGTCAAGCTGCGCGTCGTGTTCCTGACGCATCTGCATTCCGATCACACTGTCGGTTATCCGGACCTGATCCTCACGCCGTGGGTACTCGGGCGCCGCGTGCCGCTCGAAGTCTATGGTCCGCGCGGCATCGCGCACATGACCGAGCACGTGCTGGAGGCTTATCGCGAGGACTTCGCGACGCGCAGCAAGGACCGTGGCCTGTTCACGGTCGGTGCGTTTCCGGAAGGGCACGCGGTCAATGCGCACGAGATCGAGCCGGGTGTCGTCTACAAGGATGCGAACGTAACGGTCACCGCGTTCGCGACCAAGCACGCAATGGCGAGCTACGGCTATCGCTTCGATACGGCCGATCGCAGCATTGTCATCACCGGCGACACGAATCCGACGCAGGCCACCATCGATGCATGTCGCGGCTGCGACGTCTTGATTCACGAAGTGCTGACGCAGGATTGGCTCGCACGGCGGCCCGATTTCCAGGCCTACGCAGCGCAGTTCCATACGACGACCTCGCAACTGACGGAGCTGGCGCAGCAGGCGAAACCGGGTCTGTTGATCCTGTATCACGCGTCGCTGTCGTGGCGCCCGGTCGTCGATGCCGAGCGCTCGACGCAGGCCACGTTGCTGAAGGAGATGTCGGGTTATCCCGGACGCGTGGTCGTCGGTCGGGATCTGGACGTGTACTGAGGGGAAAGTGGCGGAGAGGGAGGGATTCGAACCCTCGTAGGGACGTAATGCCCTCAACCGATTTCGAATCGGTGCCGTTGTGACCGCTTCGGTACCTCTCCGGCAGTGGGGGGCGGATTCTACACGAACACCGGACGGCGGGCTGGTAATCTCCCGCCCCGGTGGATAACCGACTCCGCACAAACCCTTGAAAGCCGCCCTGGCCATCATCGCCACGCTCCTGCTCGGCACGTGCTCGCAGCCGCCGACCGTTCTCGAGCAGATCATGCGTGCCGGCGAGCTGCGCGTCGTCACGCGCAACCTGCCGAGCGCGTATTACCTGGGCGCGTCCGGCCCGCAGGGGCCGGAGTTCGATCTCGCCAGCCGCTTCGCGGCCGAGCTGGGCGTGCGCCTGTTCGTGTATTCGGTACCCAATGTCGCGGACGCGATGCGCGAGCTCGAATCGCATCGCGCGCACATCGCCGCCGCCGGCCTGACCCGCGGCATCCACCTGCCGGACAACACCAGCTTCGGTCCGCCGTATCAGCAGGTGCGCGAGCACCTGATTTTTCGCCAGGGCGAAACGCGGCCGCGCACCATCCGGCAAGCGAACGAAGGCCATATCGAAGTCGTCGGCGGCAGCGCCCACGCGGCGACGCTGGAGCAGTGGCGCGCGCTCAATCCGAACCTGACCTGGGTCGAGAATCCGTTCGCGGAAACGGAAGAGCTGCTGTACCGCCTGTCGCGGCGCGAGTTCGACTACACCGTCGCCGATTCGAACGAATTCGCCATCGGCCGCGCCTTTCATCCCGAGATCCGCATTGCCTTCGACCTCACGCAGGGCAAGTCGCTCGCCTGGGTCGTCGATACGCGCGACGCGAGCCTGTTGAAGCGCGTCACGGCGTTCTACTCCTCGTTGCAAGCGGAAGGCCGGCTCGCGGCCATTCTCGATACTTATTACGGCGACAGCGATCGGTTCGACTACATCCAGTCGCGCGTGTTTCTCGAGCATGTCGAGACGCGCCTGCCGCGTTATCGCCAGTGGTTCCGCGAGGCCGCGTCCGAGGTCGGCGTCGACTGGCGGTTGCTCGCGGCGGTGGGTTACCAGGAATCGCAATGGGATCCGAGCGCGACTTCGCACACCGGCGTGCGCGGGCTGATGATGCTCACCGAAGAGACGGCGCGCGCGCTGCAGGTTCCGGATCGCCTGGATCCGCGCGGCAGCATCTTCGGCGGCGCGCGCTATTTCGTCTGGCTGCGCAATCAGATTCCCAAGCGCATCCTGGAGCCGGATCGCACGTGGTTCACGCTGGCCGCGTACAACGTCGGCGTCGGCCACCTGGAAGACGCACGCATCCTGACGCAGATGCACGGCAAGAACCCGGACGCGTGGAGCGACGTGCGCGAATACCTGCCGCTACTGACGCAAGCGAAGTGGTACACGCGCGTGAAGCGCGGCTACGCGCGCGGGTGGGAGCCGGTGCGCTTCGTCGAGAACATCCGCGGCTACATCGACATCCTGGATTGGGTCGCGACCGACCGGCCCGTCCCGACGACGACCGAAATCACAGCCCACACGACTCCCTAGCAAGATTGTCCAAGTCGTCGGGTGCGTGCTCGCGCTAGCATCCTGCAACGTCATTGGAAGTGGAGCGTGTAATGGCTGCAATCCACGTCGAAACGCGGATCCGTGTGTCCGCACAACGGGTCTGGCAAGCGCTGGCCGCGCCGGGCGAGGCGCACCGGGCATTCGCCGGCGTCCTCAAGGATTCGCGGATGGAGAGCGAAGACCTGCGCATCGCAACGTTCGCCAACGGCATGGTGGTCAAGGAGCGGATCGTCAGCGTCGAGCCGCAACGCATGCGCATCGCGTACTCGGTCGAGGGCCAATTCGCTCATCACAGCGCATCGATGCAGGTGGTCGCACGCGGCGACAACGAGTGCGACTTCATCTGGATCACCGACGTCCTGCCGCACGCCGCCGCCGCCTCGATCACTCCTCTCATGGAGCAAGGCGCCAAAGCCTTACAACAGGTGATGGAAAGGTCGCTGTAGGTCGGGCTTCAGCCCGACTCCGACTCTTACTTCTTCTTCGGCGAAATCTTCTCCGCGTACGTCCGCGCGAACTCTTCCGCAAACAGCGTCGGCAGCCCTTGCTCGCCACGCTGATTCAGCACCTGATAGAACTCCGTATAGAGATCCCAGTACTTCATCTTGTTCGTCGCGCCCAGCAGCGGGCCGCGCTTCAGGCCGCGATCGAACCGCTCCTGCAACTCGCCGGGCTCGATGCGGTTCAGCAACTCATCGACGGCGGCCTGGATCGAACCGACCAGCGCGCTCTGATGCGTGCGGATGTCCGCGAACGACTCGCGGATCGCGTCGATGGGGCCGAGGTAGCGGCTGCTGTGCGGATCGAGCAGTTTCAGCACCGCCTCGTCGACGCTCGGAGAAAACTTCAGCGGATTGTTCTCGCCGGGCTGGATCGTCGTCTGGTTCAGCCGCATGCGGCTCTTGACGTCCGAGCGCGCCTTGAGCGACTCCATCAAGCCCAGCACGGTTTCGCGCAGCATCTGGCCCGCGAGCGTCAGCAGCGCATTCTGCTGGTCGATGGGCAGGCTCGCAGGGTCGATGCCCGCGCCGCGACAGAACGCGTCCAGGCCGGCCGGCCCTTCCGAGCTCCCGGTCTCGCCGCGCTTCGCCGGACGTTCGGGCTCGGGCGCCTTCTCCGGCGGCTTTGCCAACGCAGCGGCCGACGTGAGCGCTTGCAGCGCCTTGCGATCGTACGGCCGCGTCTGCATGTGCCAGTCGTCGGCCTTGCGCGGCTCTTCCACCACCTTGGGCGCAGCTTCCGGCTTGCGGGGTCGCGCAACTGTCTTGTGCTCGCCGCTGTCACCGAGCAGCGAAGCGAAAGGAGTCTTGGGAGCCTTGGCGGGTGTGGGCGCGGCCGGGATCGGGCCCATCGCTTTCAGATCATCCGAGTCCAGCGCGAGCGCGCTCTCGAGATCGAGCGGGGACGAAGACGATGACGGCGCGCGCAGCGGCGGCGGCACTGCCGGAGCCGGCGCAATGGCCGAATCGCTCAGCAGGTCGGTGAGGTCGAGCTCCTCGCCGAGATCGCCGTCCGTCGCGCGGGGATGGGTCTTGACGTTCGACTTGTTGCGCACCCGCGGCGGGGCGGGCATCTGGCCGCTCGCGTCCGGCGAGAAATCGTTGCGCTCGTCGATGCTGACGAGCACCTCGTAGTCGCCGAGCCGCAGCCGGTCGCCGTCCTGCAGGCTGTAGGCGCCCTCGACCGAGGCGGGGGTGTCCGAGCCGTTGATGAACACGCCGTTGGTGCTCGTGTCCTCGAGGACCCACTGGCCGGCGCGGAACTCGACTTTGCAGTGATGGCTGGAAACGTAGCGGTCCGGGTCCGGCAGGATCCAGTCGTTGTCCTGCGCCCGGCCGATCTTGCCGCCGGTGACGCCGAACAGGCGCGAGCTGCGCTTGCCGAGCGCCTTGTAGTGATCGCTGATGACTCGAAGTTTCAGTGCCATGGATCGAATGAACGCGCGCTCGGGTCCCACACAGATTATGGATAATATGGGCACGCAGCGTACCAACCCGTCCCGGAACCCAGATGGCAGCGAGTCACATTTTCAAGGTCGTTTTCGTTAACCAGGGCAAGGTCTACGAGATCTATGCCCGCAAGGTCAGCCACGGTTCTCTGTTCGGCTTCATCGAGGTCGAAGAGCTGGTGTTCGGCGAGCGCTCCGCGGTCGTCGTCGACCCCTCGGAGGAGAAGGTCAAAGCTGAATTCGAAGGGGTAAAACGCACGTATTTGCCGCTGCACTCCGTGCTGCGCGTCGACGAAGTGCGACAGCAGGGCGTGAGCAAGGTCAGCACCTTCGAAGGCTCGAACGTCACGCCGTTTCCGGTGCCGCTGTATACGCCCGGAGACAAGAAATAGGGGAGCCGTTTCGGTATCATTCGCCCCCGTTCACCGCTGGCTCCAAGATGCTGATACTGCCCGGCGCGCCTGCACTCTCGGACTTCCGAAAAACGAGACTTCTTGCCGCGGTCACGGCCCGCGGCCACGCGGTCGAAACCCTAAACGCACGCTTCGTCCATTTTGTGCAGTCGCGTCGCGACCTCGGCACCGACGAGCGGCGCATCCTGACGGCGCTCCTGACGTACGGTCCCCGGCCGGCAGACGGCATCGCCGCGGCGGAGAACACAGCGGGCCAGATTTTCGTCATTCCGCGGCCCGGTACCATTTCGCCCTGGTCCAGCAAAGCCACTGACATCGCGCATGTCTGTGGGCTCGATGCAATCGAGCGCATCGAGCGCGGCATCGCCTACGAGTTCTATGGATCCGTCCCGCTCTGGCGAGAACACCTGACTACGATTGCGCCGGCGCTGTACGACCGCATGACTGAAGCTGCGATTTTCTCACTAGAGGATGCGGCTCAGCTCTTCGCGCACGAGCGACCACGGCCAGTGCGAACGATCGGTCGCGGTCGCGCCGCGCTGGTCGAAGCCAATCAGAGTCTCGGCCTCGCGCTCTCGGATGACGAGATCGACTACCTCGCGGCGAACTTCGCGCGCCTCGAGCGCGATCCGACCGACGTCGAGCTGATGATGTTCGCGCAGGCGAACTCCGAGCATTGCCGGCACAAGATTTTCAACGCCGACTGGGTCATCGACGGCGAGCGCCAACCCAAATCGCTGTTCGCCATGATCAAGAACACGTACGCGCGCAACTCGCGCGGTGTGCTGTCGGCGTATCGCGACAACGCCGCCGTCATCGAGGGCCCCAACGCGCAGCGCTGGTTCCCCGATCCGCGGACCGGTGTCTATGGCGGCAGCGTCGAGCCGGTGGACATCCTGATGA
>DATENH010000247.1:0-7438 GCA_035275145.1 Steroidobacteraceae bacterium
CGCGAAGAAGCGATTCAGCGTGATGTCGGAGATGTAATAGTCGCCGCGGATCCACTCGACCAGCGACTCGCCGATGCCCGGGATTGCGCCGAACAGCGACACGATCACCTGCGCGCCCCAGTACGACATGTTGCCCCACGGGAGCAGGTAGCCGAAGAAGGCTTCCGCCATCAGGCACAGGTAGATCAGCATGCCGAAGATCCACACCAGCTCGCGCGGATTCTTGAACGAGCCGTACATCAGCCCGCGGAACATGTGCAGGTAGACGACGATGAAGAACGCCGACGCGCCAGTGGAGTGCATGTAGCGGATCAGCCAGCCCCACTCGACGTCGCGCATGATGTACTCGACCGACGCGAACGCATCCGCGGCCGAGGGCTTGTAGTTCATCGTCAGGAAGATGCCGGTGACGATCTGCAGCACCAGCACCACGGAGGCGATCACGCCGAAGTAGTACCAGAAGTTGAAGTTCTTCGGCGCGTAGTACTCGCTCGCGTGTTCCTTCCACATGCGCGTCATGGGGAACCGCGCGTCGATCCAGTCGACCAGCGCTGCGAGTCGCGAGGGCTCGCCCGACTGCGGGCTCGGCACAGTGGCGCTCATCAGCTGACCTCCGCATCGACACCGATCTGCACCAGGCCTTCATTCATGAAGCGGTACGGCGGCACTTTCAGATTCAACGGTGCCGGCACGTCCTTGAACACCCGGCCGGAGAGATCGAACTTCGAGCCGTGACACGGACAGTAGAAGCCGCCGGGCCAGTCGGCACCGAGCTCCGGGTCGGCGGGCTGGAAGCGATTCATCGGCGCACAACCGAGGTGCGTGCAGACGCCGATCAGGACCAGGTACTCGGGTTTGAGCGCGCGCGCGCTGTTCTTCGCGTACGCCGGCTGCTCGGATTCCTTCGACTCGGGATCTTTCAGCCGCGAGGTCAGCTCGGGGCTGTCCAGCTTGGCGCGCATTTCCGGCGAGCGGTGCACGAGGTAGATCGCCATGCCGCGCCACATCACCTTGATCATCGCACCCGGGTCGAGCTTGCTGATGTCGGCTTCGACCGGTGCGCCCAGCGCTTGCGCCCGCGCGCTCGGTTTCCACGACGCCAGGAACGGTATTGCTGTCATCGCAGCGCCTGCGACTCCGGTGACGGTCGTCGCGACCACCAGGAAGTGCCGCCTGCCGCTGTCGACCCCGCCATCCACTCGATCCGCTTCGCTCATTCATGACCTCTGCGAGTAGCCGCCGGCGCCCCACGCGCAGACGCGCAGTCAAAGTTCGCGGCAGACGCGTAGTTTCAAACCCTCAAGGAATTCCGCATTATACACACTTCAACCGCCGCACCCTGCCGCGCGTACCCGTGCCCACACTGCGACAGACCGCCGTCTTTCTGCTCCGCTGGACCATCGTCGGTCTGGCGTGCGCCGGCGTCGTGCTGCTGATCCGTCCGGGGCTCATCGCCACCAGCACGACAGCGGCATCGAGCAACGGCGCCGCACCGCCACGCGATCCCGGCGAGCCGCGCCGCTCGTTCGCCGACGCTGTGGGCCGCGCCGGGCCGGCAGTCGTGAACATCTATACGGCTCGCGTCGTCGACGCATCCGCGGCACGCCCGTCGGAGGCCAATCCGCTCCTGCGGCAGCATCTGCCGGCCGTGCGTCAGCGCGTCGAGGGCAGTCTCGGCTCCGGCGTGATCGTAGATGAGGTCGGCCACGTCGTTACCAACTACCACGTCGTTCAAGGGGCCGATGAAATCCGCGTGCAGCTGGCCGACGGACGGGTCGCAACGCCGGAGATCGTCGGCATGGACCCGGACACCGACCTGGCGGTCCTGCGCGTGCCGCTCAAAGATCCGCCGGTCATGCCCATGGGCCGCTCGGACGAGCTGCGCGCGGGCGACGTGGTACTGGCGATCGGCAATCCGTTCGGCCTCAGCCAGACCGTGACCCAGGGCATCGTCAGCGCCACCGGCCGCGGCCGGCTCGGCGTCACGGATTTCGACGATTTCATTCAGACCGATGCGGCCATCAATTTCGGCAATTCCGGTGGCGCCCTCATCAATACGCAGGGCGAGCTGATCGGCATCAACACCGCGGTGCTGGCCCAGAACCTCGGCACCGACGGCATCAGCTTCGCGATTCCCGTGAACATGGTGCGTGGCGTGATGGATCAGATCATCGCGCACGGGCACGTGCGGCGTGGCTGGCTCGGCGTGTCGTCCGAGGAACTCCCACGCGCCCAGGCGGCAGCGCTCGGCATCGATCCGCCCGTAGCATTGCGCATCAGCGACGTAGTGCCGCACGGGCCCGCGGCGCTGGTCGGCTTGCGACGCGACGATCTCGTGACGCACCTGAATGGCCAGCCCGTCGCCAACGCGCAAGAAGCGCTCAACCGGGTCGCGGCGATGCCGCCGGGCTCGCTGCTGAACATTCAGGCGCGCCGCGGCACGCAGCGGCTGACTTTCAAGGCGACGTTGGAAGAGCGCCCGCCGCGCAGCGAGCGACAAGCAGGCGGTTAGCTCGCCATTCGCTTGATACGAGCGCCGAGCTGCTCGAGCTTTTCCTCGATGCACTCGTAGCCGCGGTCGATGTGGTAGATGCGATGGATCTCCGTCGCACCCTGCGCGATCAGCCCCGCCAACACCAGGCTCGCCGAAGCACGCAGATCCGTCGCCATCACCGGCGCAGCTGTCAGTTTCGGCACGCCGCGGATGATCGCCGTGCTCCCTTCGATGCGGATGTCCGCACCGAGCCGGCGCATCTCCAGCATGTGCATGAAGCGGTTCTCGAAGATCGTCTCCGTCACCGCCCCGACTCCCTCCGCGACGGTATTGAGCGCTGCGAATTGCGCCTGCATGTCGGTCGGGAACGCCGGGTACGGCGCAGTGCGAATGTCGACGGCGCGCGGCCGGCGCCCGCCCATGTCGAGCGAGATCCACGAATCGCCGACCTCGATCTTCGCGCCCGCCTCACGCAGCTTGGCCAGCACCGCGTCGAGATGGTCGGGACGAGTGCCCTTCACCCGCACGCGTCCGCCGGTAATCGCGCCCGCGATCAGATACGTTCCGGTTTCGATCCGATCCGGAAGCACGTCGTAGCTGGCACCGTTCAGCCGCTCGACGCCCTGAATGACGATCGTGTCGGTGCCTGCGCCACGGATCTTCGCACCCATGGCATTGAGGAAGTCCGCGAGATCGACCACCTCGGGCTCGCGCGCCGCGTTCTCGATCACCGTCTCGCCTTCGGCGAGCGTCGCAGCCATCACGAGATTCTCGGTGCCGGTCACGGTTACGGTTTCGAGCACGAGCCGCGCGCCGCGCAACCGCGAGGCACGTGCCCGGATGTAACCATTCTCGATCAGGATATCGGCACCGAGCTGCTGCAGGCCGTCGACGTGAATGTTCACCGGACGCGCGCCGATGGCACAGCCGCCCGGCAGCGACACGTCGGCCTTGCCGAAGCGCGCCAGCAGCGGTCCGAGGACGAGAATCGAAGCGCGCATCGTGCGCACCAGCTCGTAGGGAGCGACGTGCTCGCGGATCGTGCCGGCGTCGACCTCGACCCGCATCTTGTCGTCGATCGTGACGCTCACGCCCATGCGGCCGAGCAGCTCGATCATGGTGGTCACGTCCTGCAGGTGCGGAACGTTGCCGACCGATACCGTGCCCTCTGCAAGGAGCGTCGCTGCGAGTATCGGCAGCGCGGCGTTCTTCGCGCCGGAAATGCGCACTTCGCCTTCGAGCGGCACGCCGCCCTGGATCTGCAGCTTATCCACCGGAGCTCGCTTCCTGCGGGGTCAGCACCTGCATCGTCAGGGCATGGATCTCGCGGCCCATGCGCGCGCCGAGCGTGCCGTAGACGAGCTGATGGCGCTGCAGGGTGCGCTTGCCCTCGAATTGCGCCGAGACGATCACGGCCTCGAAATGAGTGTCGTCCGGCGAGCTGACCCGCACCTGCGCGCCGGGCAGCCCGGCCTCGATCAGCGATTGAACTTCGGCGGCGTTCATGTGGCGACTCGACACAAGGGGGCCGCGATTTTAGCTCAACGCGCTATGATTCGCGGCATGCAGTCCCGTTCCCGGTCCGCCGCCGCGCTCGATCCCGACCAGCTGCTGGCGCGCGGGCGACGCGTCCTTGAGATCGAAGTCGCAGCCGTCACGGCACTGCAGGGCCGGCTCGGCACGGCGTTCGTCGAGGCCTGCCGCCTCCTGCACGACTGCAACGGTCGAGTGGTCGTGACCGGCATGGGCAAGTCGGGACACATCGGCAACAAGATCGCCGCGACGCTCGCCAGCACGGGCACGCCCGCGTTCTTCCTGCATCCGGCCGAGGCCAGCCACGGCGACATCGGCATGCTGACGCCCGATGACGTGGTGATCGCGATCTCCAACTCCGGCGAAACCGCCGAGCTCCTGACCATCCTGCCGGTCATCAAGCGTCTCGGCATCCCGCTGATCGCGATGACGGGTCGTCAGCAATCGACGCTCGGCAAAGCCGCGGCAGCCGTCCTGGATGTCGGCGTCGCCGAGGAAGCTTGTCCGCATAATCTGGCTCCGACTGCCAGCACCACCGCGACACTCGCGATGGGCGACGCCCTCGCAGTCGCAGTACTGGAAGCGCGTGGTTTCAGCGAGCACGACTTCGCGCGCTCTCATCCCGGCGGCAGCCTCGGGCGTCGCCTGTTGCTGCATGTCGAGGACGTGATGCGCACCGGCGAGCAGATACCGATGGTCGGTGCGGATGCTTCGCTGCGCGACGGCCTGCTGGAAATCACGCGCAAGGGCCTTGGCATGACCGCCATCGTCGATGCGGAGCGGCACGTGCTCGGTATCTACACAGACGGCGACTTGCGGCGCGCGCTCGATCAGCCAGGCGACTTCCGCACGCGGCGCATGGGCGAGCTCATGACGGCAAAGCCGAAGACGATTGCGCCCCGGCGTCTCGCGGCCGAAGCCGTGCACCTGATGGAGACCCACAAGATCACGCAGCTCCTGGTGGTCGACGAGCACAACGTGCTGGTGGGCGCGCTCAACGTTCATGATCTGTTCCGCGCCGGCGTGATGTGATGGATACCCTGGTCGAGCGCGCCAACGACGTTCGCCTGCTGGTGCTCGACGTGGACGGCGTGCTGACCGACGGGCGCCTGTATTTTTCACCTCGCGGCGAGGAGTTGAAATGTTTTCACGTGCGCGACGGCGCCGGCATCGTTCAGGTTCTGCGCGCCGGGCTGCAGGTTGCCGTGATCTCCGGCCGGCAGTCGCGTGCGGTCGAGCGTCGCATGAGCGAGCTCGGCGTGACCTGGATCCGCCAGGGCGTGCAGGACAAGCTCGCGGCGCTGCGCGAGCTGCTGGACATCCTGGCGCTCGGCCCGCAGGCGGTGGCCAGCATGGGCGACGACACCGCGGACCTGCCGATCTTCGAGGTCGCGCGGCTGGCGATTGCAGTCGCCGACGCGCATCCGAGCGTCAAGTCGCATGCGCACTTCATCACGCAGGCGCACGGCGGCACGGGCGCGGTGCGAGAAGTGTGCGACCTCATTCTCGAAGCCCAGCGGCGCAGCCATCAATGAGAACGCAATGAACTGGCGCTGGATCTCGCTCGCCGCCCTGCTCGGCGCCCTCGTCATCGGCTACGGTGCACTGGTCGAGCGCAACCCGGCTCCGGCCGCCGGCTCCACGCAAGCGGAACAGCCCGGCTATTACTTGAAGGATGCGGTCATCACTCAGACTCAGCAGAACGGCTCGGTCGGCCTGCGACTGATCGCGGACAGCATCGAACAGCGCCAGGGCGGCGACGACAGCATCACCCTGGATACGGTGCGCGTGAATTATTTTCAGGCGAGCCCCGGCGAGTTGGCGCAGCGCGAATGGTTGCTGAGCGCACGCTCAGGCTTGGTGCCGGCGAATTTTCGCGTCGTACAATTGTTCGGCGACGTGGTCCTGCGGCCCGCGGACGCGCAGCCGACGGCGTTCCTGCGCGCCGATGCGCTCGCGATCGACACGCAGACCAATATCGCTTACAG
The DNA here is from genome assembly GCA_035275145.1 of Steroidobacteraceae bacterium. Lineage (GTDB taxonomy): Bacteria > Pseudomonadota > Gammaproteobacteria > Steroidobacterales > Steroidobacteraceae > Steroidobacter. Next base: position 6,016 of record DATENH010000247.1, read on the forward strand.
CACCTCCTCGCCCGTGCACGTGCGCTTCGGCGGGCACTCGATGGTGGTGAAAAGTTTTCGTGCGGATCTCACTAACGAGAAGGTCCGGCTGGAGTCGGTGAATGGCCGCTTCGATCCGCAATCGCAATAGCCTCGCGGGCGCGTCCGGTGCGCTGTTGCTCGTCGCGTTCGGCGCCAATGCGGGTGCCGCGGAGTTGCCGCGCCCGAACGATGAGTTCAAATGGGACGCGAAGGTCGTGACTTCGGACTTCCGCACCGACACCCTGGAAATTTCCGGCGACGTGCGCGTGACACAGGGTCCCATGTCGATCCAGGCCGGTGCCGCCAAGGCGAGAGACGTTCGCTCGCAGAACAGCCGCTGGACCTTCGAGAACTCCGTGCACATCGTGACCAGCGAAGCTGAGCTGCAGTCCGATACCGCGAGCGCCGCCGTCGTTGCAGGACAATTGGCACGCGCACGCGCGCAGGGCTCGCCGGCGCAGTTCGCGCAACGCGGAGGCAAAACAGATGCACAAGTGCGCGGCCGCGCGGGCGTGATCGAGTACGACATCGCCGCGGGCATCGTGAAGCTGACCGACAATGTCTGGTTCAGCAATGGCAAGGACGAATTTCGCGGCGACGTCGTGATCTACAACGTGCGCGACGAGCGCGTGCAGATCAACCCCGGCGGTCAGGGGCGAGTGCGTGGCATCATCCGGCCGCGTCAAGGCACCGCAGCCACTGCGCCAGCTCCGACGCCGCCCCCGCCTCAGCCGCAGCCCGAGAGCGGCGCATGAAGGCACCCTACGAAATCGTGTTGAGCACCGTGGGGCACGTCATGTCGCGGAACGCCATTTCGATCTCATGGGCGGAGACCCCGTGAGTCTGCTGCGCGTCGAGGGACTCGCCAAAAAGTATCGCTCACGCCAGGTCGTCAAAGACCTGTCGCTGGAAGTCGCGCGCGGTGAAGTCGTCGGACTGCTCGGCCCGAACGGTGCGGGCAAAACGACCGCGTTCTACATGATTGTGGGACTGGTCCCCACCGACGCCGGCCGCATCATCATCGACGATCAGGACGTCTCGCGGCTGCCGGTGCATCGGCGCGCGCGCCTCGGCCTCGGCTACCTGCCGCAGGAAGCCTCGGTGTTCCGCAAGCTGAGCGTGCGCGACAACATTTACGCAATCCTCGAAACACGGCCCGACCTCGACGCCCAGCGCCGCGAAGCGATGCTCGAATCGCTGCTCGACGAGCTGCACATCGGCCATATCCGCGACAGCCTCGGACAAAGCCTGTCGGGCGGCGAGCGGCGCCGCGTGGAGATCGCGCGGGCACTTGCCGCAGAGCCACAATTCATGCTGCTGGACGAGCCGTTCGCAGGCGTCGACCCGATCTCCGTCCTCGACATCCAGCGCATCGTGCGCCACCTGAGCGCACGCAATATCG
>DATENH010000248.1:0-4253 GCA_035275145.1 Steroidobacteraceae bacterium
GTTGCTGACTTATCTCGCGAGCTACGTGGTGCGCAAGCAGGCGGAGCTCAAGCAGGATCTGAAGGGCTTCCTCAAGCCGCTCGGTGTGCTGATGGGTGCGGCCCTGCTGCTGCTGCTGGAGCCGGACTTCGGCGCAGCGACAGTCATCATGGCGACCGGCCTGGGGATCCTGTTCCTCGCGGGCGTGAAGCTGCGTCACTTCCTCGCGCTCGTGCTGCTCGCAGCCGGCGGCATGGCGCTCATCGCCGTCACGTCTGCGTACCGGCTCAAGCGACTCACGGCGTTCATGGATCCGTGGGCGGATCCGTTCAACTCCGGCTTCCAGCTCACGCAATCGCTGATCGCCATCGGTCGCGGCGAGCTGTTCGGCGTCGGACTCGGCTCGAGCGTGCAGAAGCTGTTCTATCTGCCGGAGGCGCACACCGACTTCGTGTTTGCAGTGCTCGCGGAAGAGCTCGGTCTCGCCGGCGTCATCGTCACGCTCGCTCTATTCGTCGTGCTGGCGTGGCGCGCGTTCCACATTGCACGCCAGGCGGCCGAGGCCGGCTTGCCGTTCCAGGCCTACTTCGCCGCGGGCTTCGGTCTCTGGCTCGGCCTGCAGACTTTCATCAACGTCGGCGTCAACCTCGGCTTGCTGCCGACCAAGGGACTGACGCTGCCGCTCATGTCGTACGGCGCCTCCAGCATCATGGTGACGCTCGGCTGGCTCGGCGTGTTGATGCGCATCCATCACGAAGCGAGCGCAGCCGGTCGGCTCGCCGTGCCACGGCGGGAGCGCACGCAATGAAGCGTACCGTCCTCATCATGGCGGGCGGCACGGGCGGACATGTGTTTCCGGCGCTCGCGGCTGCGCGTGTGCTGCGCGAGCGCGGCTACGAGCCGGTGTGGCTCGGCACGCAGCGCGGGCTCGAGGCGAAGCTGGTCCCGCCGCAGCACATCGAGATCGAGTGGATCAGTGTCAGCGGCCTGCGCGGCAAAGGATTCGCGACGTGGCTGGCGGCGCCGTTCAAGTTGTCGCTGGCGATCTGGCAGAGCCTGCAGGTGATGCGGCGCCGGCAACCCAATGTCGTGCTCGGCGCCGGCGGCTTCGTCTCGGGTCCGGGCGGTGTCGCTGCGTGGCTGACGCGCCGGCCGCTGGTGATCCACGAGCAAAACGCAGTCGCCGGCATGACTAATCGCATGCTCGCGCGCATCGCGCGTCGAGTGCTCGAAGCGTTCCCTGCGAGCTTCCCGCCGGGTGCGCATGCCGAACGAGTCGGCAATCCAGTGCGGCGCGAGATCTCGTCGCTCGCACCGCCTGCGGAGCGTTTCGGCAGCAGAATCGGACCGCTGCGCTTGCTCGTGTTCGGCGGCAGCCAAGGCGCGGCACGTCTCAACGCTGTCGTACCTGCGGCGCTCGCGACCATCGACGCCGGGTTGCGCCCGATCGTGATTCACCAAGCCGGCGAGCGACATCTCGCACAAGCGCAGGAGCTGTATGCGAAGCACGGCGTGCAGGCCGACGTGCGCGCCTTCATCGACAACATGGCCGAAGCGTACGCGTGGGCCGACCTCGTCGTCTGTCGCTCCGGCGCGCTCACGGTTTCCGAGCTCGCGGCGGCAGGGCTGCCCGCGATCTTCGTGCCCTTCGCTGCTGCGGTCGACGATCACCAGACGCTCAACGCCAAGTTCCTCGTCGACACCAAAGCGGCCGTGTCGATCGCGGAATCGCAACTGACACCGCCGCGTCTTGCAGAGGAACTGCAGAAACTGCTGCGCGCCGGGCGGGCCAATCTCGCCGACATGGCAGCGCGCGCGCGTTCGGTCGCAATCGTCGACGCGGACGTGCGGCTCGCCGATGCATGCGACGCGGTCGCGGGAGGCGTGCGATGAGCGAATCCGCTCGCATGCGCCGCATCAACCGCATCCACTTCGTCGGCATCGGCGGCAGCGGCATGGGCGGCATCGCCGAAGTGCTGCTGAATCTCGGCTATCAAGTGCAAGGAAGCGATCTCAAGCCGAACGCCGTGACTCAGCGGCTCGTGCAATTGGGCGCAGACGTGAAGTTCGGTCACGCCGCGGCGAATGTCGGCAAGGCCGACGTCCTCGTCGTGTCGAGCGCCGTGCAGCCCGACAATCCGGAAGTGGTCGAGGCGAAAGAGCGGCGCGTTCCGATCGTGCAGCGCGCGCAGATGCTCGGCGAGTTGATGCGCTTCCGTTACGCGATCGCTGTGGCCGGCACGCACGGCAAGACCACGACGACCAGCATGGTCGCTTCGATCCTCGCCGAGGGCGGTCTCGATCCGACGTTCGTGATCGGCGGCCGCCTCAGGAGCGCGGGCAGCAACGCGCGGCTCGGCGCCGGCAATTACCTGGTCGCGGAAGCCGACGAGAGCGATGCCTCGTTCATGCATCTGCATCCGATGATGGCGATCGTCACCAACGTCGACAACGATCACCTCGTCACGCACGACGGCGACTTCGAGCGGCTCAAGCAGAGCTTCATCGACTTCCTGCACAACATGCCGTTCTACGGCGTCGCGATCGTGTGCGCCGACGACCCGATGGCCGCGAGCCTCGTGCCGCGCATCGCGCGCCCGGTCGTGACCTATGGCATCGAAGCGGATGCCGACATCCGCGCGATCAACATCGCGCGTCACGGCACGCAGACGCGCTACGACCTGCAGCGGCGCGGCTCGAAGACGGTGCTGCCCGTGCAGTTGAGTCTGCCCGGCACGCACAACGTGCTGAACTCGCTTGCGGCAATCGCGGTCGGGCTCGAGTTGAACGTGCAGTTCGAGGCGATCCAGGCTGCGCTCGCGAATTTCCACGGTGTCGATCGCCGGCTGCAACAGTACGGCGACGTGCAGACTGCGGTCGGCCGTGTGACCTTGATCGACGACTACGGTCATCACCCGACGGAGCTGGCCGCGACGCTCGAAGCGATCCGCCAGGGCTGGCCGGGGCGGCGCATCCTGCTGGCGTTTCAGCCGCATCGCTACACGCGCACACGCGATCTCCTCGACGACTTCGCGCGCGTGCTGGCGACAGTGGATGCGTTGATCGTCACCGAAGTGTACGCAGCCGGCGAAGCGCCGATCGCCGGCGCCGACGGCAAGGCGATCTGTCGCGCGATTCGCTCGCACGGTCGCGTCGAGCCGCTGCTGCTCGAAAAGATCGAGGACCTGCCGCGCGCGCTGATCCAGATCGCGCGCGACGGCGATGTCATCGTGACGATGGGCGCCGGCAGCATCGGCGCCGCGGCGGCGGAACTGCCGGCTGCGCTCGCTTCGCTGCAGCCGACGCCGTTCGTCGAGCGGAGGCGGCCATGAACGCGCTGGCATTGCCTCCCGATATCGCCACGCGCGTCAGTCACGGCGAGCTCATGTCGAAGCACACGTCGTGGCATGTCGGCGGACCTGCGGATCTGTACTTCAGCCCGCTCGACGTCGCCGACGTCGCGGCGTTCCTGCGCAGCCTCGAACCGGACACGAGCGTGATGTGGATCGGGCTCGGCAGCAATCTGCTGGTGCGCGACGGCGGCATTCGCGGCGCGGTCATCGAGACGCACGGCGTCTTCGATGAGCTGGAACGGCTCAACGATAACGAGATCTGGTGCGGCAGCGGCGTCGCGTGCGCGAAGCTCGCCAAGCAGTGCATCAAGTGGGGCCTCGGTCCCGCCGAGTTCTTCGCCGGCATTCCGGGAACGCTCGGCGGTGCGCTCGCGATGAACGCCGGCGCATTCGGCGGCGAGACCTGGCGACACGTGCTCGGCGTCGCGACGATCGATCGCGGGGGCGTGCGCCACGAGCGGCCGGCGAGCGACTACGTCGCGAGCTATCGCCACGTGGCGGGTCCGGCTAACGAGTGGTTCCTCGGCGCGCGCCTCACGTTCGAACAGCGTCCCGGCGTGAGCAACGAAGACATCCGCCTGCTGCTCGCGCGCCGCAAGGCGACGCAGCCGATCGGCGAATGGTCGTGCGGCTCGGTGTTCACGAACCCGCCGGGCGATCACGCGGCGCGCTTGATCGACAGCGCGGGTCTCAAGGGTCATCGCATCGGCGGCGCGCGCGTGTCGGAGATGCACGCGAACTTCATCGTGAACGACGGCAGCGCGAGCGCGGCGGACATCGAACAGTTGATTCAGTACGTGATGGCGACAGTCCAGCGCGTACACGGCGTGCAGCTCAAGCCTGAGGTGCGCATCGTGGGAGAGGGACGATGAGCGTACAGGTCACGGATCCGCGCGATTTCGGCCGCGTTGCGGTGTTGCT
>DATENH010000249.1:0-17420 GCA_035275145.1 Steroidobacteraceae bacterium
CTCCGGCTCCGCGCCCGCCGGTTCCTTGCCGGAGTAGATATAGGGATCGATGTCGAACACCAGGTAGTCCGGGTAGTTCAGCACCGAACCTGATAGCGATTCTTCCGAGCTGTCGTAGTCGGTGCTCTTGGTGGCCGTGTCGGGCGCCACGTTGGCGCGCGAGTGCCAGACATGGAACTCGAGCGTGCCACTCTGCCCGAGCCATAAGAGCGTGGGCAGGTTGTTGGCCACGACGTAAGCGTGCTTCTCGTCCTTGTGCCCCGAGTAGACGCTCACCATCTGCACGAAATCGGGACGCGCCTGCTCCCAGTGCTTCTGATAGAAGCGCTCGCCGGTGATGCCCTCCGGCATGCGAATCATCGTCAGCGGCCGGTCGCGCAAGTGCGGCAGCATGTAGCGCGATACTGCCGCGAGATAACGGACCAGGTCGCGCTTCGTGATCGCGGGCTGCTTCGTATCGGGGTCGGCCGGCCAGTAGACGCGGTCGAGATTCGTGAGCCGGATCTTGGCGCCGCCGACGGCGATGTCGAGACGGTTGGCTTTGTTCTCGAGCTGCTGCAGGACTTCGGCGACTTCGTTCGGCGGTGTCGCCAGACGCGCCGGCTTGGCACGCCTCGCCTTCGGTCCGCCCTTGATGCTGCGAGACTCGATGTCGTCGCGTACGCGCTGGAATACCGGCGCACGCAGCATGCCGTCCGGCGTCCATTCGGCGAAGCTGACCTCGACGACCAGTTCGGGATCGAGCCAGGTGGTCGGTCTTTGCAGCGGCGGCTTCTCGACGAATGGCAGCGCCTTGCGCTCGAGTTTGCCAAAGCGCTTGCCCAGCTCGGCGATCACCCGGTCGTCCAGTCCGGAGCCGACGTGCCCCGCAAAGTGCAACTTGCTGCCGCTCCAATAGCCGAGCAGCAGCGAGCCCAGCGGCTCGCGTACCCCCTTCCCTTTCGTGTAGCCGCCGACGACGAACTCGGCCGTCTGCGTTGCTTTGATCTTGAGCCAGGCGTTGCTGCGCTTGCCGGGTTGATACGTGCTGTCCTTGCGCTTCGCGACGATGCCTTCGAAGCCGGCCGCGAGCGAGGCTTCGTAGAGCTTCTCTGCGTTGTCCATTGCGTGCACAAGCTGCAGGTGCGACGTGGTCAGCAAGCATTGCGACAGATAGCGACGCCGATCGACGTACGTCGAGCCGCGCAGATTGATGCCGGCGAAGTGCAGCAGGTCGAAGCACAACATCACGACCGGCGCTTCGCGCTGCGCGGCCGCGACCTCGGTCGGAGTCTTCAGCTCGCGCCGATTCTGCAGGTGATTGAACGAAGGGCGACCCGTCGTGGCATCGAGCGCGACGATCTCGCCGTCGACGATCATGGAGTCGACCGCTTGAGTCGCGAGGTCGGCGACGATTTCCGGAAACGCTGCAGTCAGATCGATGCCCCGCCGCGACTGCAGGCGCACGACGCCGTCCTGGACGAAGGCGATCACGCGATAGCCGTCGACCTTCGGCTCGTACAACCAGTTCGGGTCGGAGCTCGCGGCTTCGTCGCTTTCGGCCAGCATGGGATCGAGCTTCTTCGGGATCGCTTCGCCCGGCCCGGTCGGGCCCAGCATTGCGGCATCGAGCCGCTGCACGCCGGGGCTGGTGGCGAGCTCGTCGAGCGAGCGGCCGCTCAACACCGAACGGCTGCGCGCGAGGACATCGCTGCCGGGGGTCACGAATCGATCCTTGTGCTTCAACAGCAGCCACTGCTTGTCCGAGGATGTGCGCACCAAAGCGAACGATCCCTTCAGCTTCTCGCCGCGCAGGAAGAAGTTGATCTTGCCCTCCGCGAACTCGGTACGGATGCGCTCCTGCGCTTCTTCGCGATTGCCGAACGAGTAGCGGCCGTCCTCGTCCGGCGAGTACACGCCGCAATCCCAGACGATGACGTTGCCGGCGCCGTATTCCTTCGCGGGGATGACGCCCTCGAACGAGCCGTAGTCGAACGGGTGATCCTCGACCTCGACCGCGAGGCGCTTCTCGCCATACTCCAGGGACGGCCCCTTCGGCACCGCCCAGGACTTGAGCACGCCGTCGCACTCCAGGCGGAAGTCGTAGTGCAGGCGCCGGGCTGCGTGCTTCTGGATCACGAACAGGAGTGGACCGCGACGATCGGTCGGCAGCTTTGGCGCGGGCTCAGGGGTGCGCGTGAACGCTCGCTTCTCGGCGTAGCGTTCAAGAGGGCGTTTCATGCGGGGGATTCTAGCGTGTCGGGCTAAAGCCCGACCTACAGCGCCGCCACAGACTTTAGCCCGACACTCCCGGCAACGTGAAATAAAACGTCGCTCCGTGCTCCGGCCTCGAATCCGCCCACACCTGCCCGCCGTGCCGGCTGATCACCCTGTGCACGATCGCCAGCCCGATCCCCGTCCCCGGAAACTCGCGGTCCGCATGCAACCGCTGAAACGCCGCGAACAGCCGCGACGCATACGCCGGATCGAACCCCGCGCCGTTGTCGCGGACGTAGTACGTCGGCAGCGTCGTGTTCTGGCACGGCCCCACTTCGATGGCGGGCCGCTTGCGACGCCCGGTGAACTTCCACGCGTTCTCCAGCAAGTTGGCCACGACGATGCGCAGCAGCCGCGGGTCGCCGAAAGCTCGCATTCCCGGCGCGACTGCGATGCGCACTTTGCGCTCCGGATTCGCCGCCTCGATCTCGCTCGCCACCGCCTGCACCAGGTACGAGAAGTCCATCTCGATGGGCTGCAGCTCGCCCCGCCCGACCTGCGCCAGCATCAGGAGCGCGTCGATGAGTTGGGACATCCGCGCCGCCGCGCTCCGCAGGCGATCGAGATACGCAAGCGCTTCGTCGTCGAGCTTCTGCGCATACTTGTCGATCAAGAGTCGGCTGAAGCTGTCGATCCCGCGCAGCGGCGCCCGCAGATCGTGCGCAACCGAATAGTTGAACGCTTCGAGCTCGCTGTTCGCAGCCTCCAGCGCGGCCGTGCGTTGCTGGAGGGTCAGCTCCAACCAGCGTTCGTTCTCGCGCAGCCGCACGTCGATTGCATGCTTGTGAAGCGCGATCTCGATGACGCAGCGGAGGTCCGGTGCCTTGAACGGCTTCACGAGGTACGCCGAAGGATCCGCGTGGGTCGCACGGTGCAGCGTGTCGTCGTCTGCGTGCGATGTCAGGAACACGACCGGCACGTCGTGCTCGTCGCGGATGGCCTCCGCGGCTGCGATCCCGTCGATCTCGCCGTCGAGCCCGACGTCCATCAGGATCAACTGCGGATGCAGGCGCCGCGCGAGATCGATGGCCTGGTCGCCGCGCGTCGCGGTTCCGGCAACCGTGTAGCCGAGCTCGTCGAGTGTGTCGGTGAGGTTGAGCGCGAGAACGCCATCGTCCTCCACGACCAAAATGCGCGCGCCCGACGATCCGACCGCGCCGTGAGACGCGGCGGATCGCAGGCTCGCTGCATGAAAAGGTCTCAATTCTTCGTCTTGTCTTCGACGGCGTCCCGCGCTTCGTCCAACGCGTCGTCCACCTTGTTCGCCGTGGACTCTTCGCCGCCGTTCTTGATGGTGTCGACCGCTTCGTCGACCTCTTCGCCGGCGCGCTCCACCGGGCCCTGCTTCTCGCAGGCCGTCAGGCCGATCGCCGTTGCCGCCAGGGCGGCCCACATAATCCTCGGGTTCATGAGCATCCTCCCGCAGAAAAATCACCGACTTCCGCGCAAACGTCCGCGGAGCCCAGGAAGTTCCCCTACAAGCAGGCGCCGGCTATTTCAGCCGGTCGACGAAGCGATAGATGAAGATCAGCACACCGAAGCCGAAATACAGGCCGAGCAGCGCGACCAGCATCAGCATCGCCATCTGAAAGGTGACCACGCCCTTCACCAGCAGCACCATCACGAGCACGACGATGCCCGTGAACGATAGCGAGACCAGGGCCGCGATCTTCAGCTTCTTCTTGTCGCTCATCAATGCAGTCCGTCGATCCAGTCGACCAGCGCGCGCACCAGCTCCTGCCTCACGTCCGGGTCGCGGCGGCCCGACGAGGCCCGCACGTGAAAGGAATGATCGGCTTCCTGCAGGAGTTTCAGCGTAGCCCGTGCGCCGAGACGCTGCACGACCGGCTGCAGCAGTTCGAGCGTCGCGAGCTCGTCGCGCGTGCCCTGCAGAAACAGCATCGGAATCTCGACGTCGGCCAGGTGCTCGGCCCGCTCCTGCGAGGGACGTCCCGCCGGGTGCAGAGGAAAGGCGAGGAACGCCAGGCCGGCGACACCTGGCAACGGCGCGAGCGCTTGTGCTTGGGACGTCATGCGGCCACCGAACGACCGGCCTCCAGCGACGAGCAGCAGTCCTGGCAACACCCGGGCAGCTTCGGCAACTGCAGCCCGCACGGTCGCATGACACAGCGCCGGCGGATCGGGACGTTTCGAGCCGCGCTCCATGTATGGAAACTGATACCGCAGGGTCGCGATGCCTTGCTGCGACAAGTCGCCGGCCACGGACGCCATCGATCCGTGCTGCATCCCCGCGCCTGCACCGTGAGCGAAGACGAAGCAAGCCCGGGTGTTCGGCGGCCGGTCGAGCAGAGCCGAAACGGCGCAGCCTTCGCTCACCCGGAGTGTGACGGACTCTGCAGACGTATTGGCCATTGGGCCCAGCGTAGCACTTGTCAACGAGACCCCGGTGTATCCTCCCGGCAAACGAATCAGCGGGATTGACTCACTGCGGCTCGGGCCTGGGGAGACGACATGAGGAATCGCAAGCAAGGTGCTCGCGCTCGGCGTGCGCTGTACGTGCCGGCTGTCCTGGTTGCGGCAGCCGCCGTGCAAGATGCAAGCGCCGCAACGGCACAGAACCAGACTTTCCAGACTCCTGGCAGCAGCGTGCCGACGTTCACCTTCAACGTCGTCGCGAACAATCTTGCGGCCAGCGGTTCGCGCCCGGTGCAGCTCGTCAGTGCCTCGGCGGACCTGCCAAACCATACGGTCGTCGTCCGCTTGAACTGCATCCAGGTGACGCGGCCGGCCGGACTCGATTCGCGCTTCGTCCTCACTTATACCGTCGCCGACGGCGTGGACACACCGACGACGCGCGCAACCGGCACGCTCACGTTCGATCCGCTATCGAACAATCTGCCGCCGGCGCTGACTGCGCTTTCCGACAAGAGTTGCATCGATCAACAGGACCAGGAGGCAGTGCCGGTCGACGATACGGCCACCGTCGGGCGCGGACAGGTGGGAATCATTTCGGTGCTCGCGAACGACACGAATGCAGACCCGAACGTGTCGCGCATCGTGCTGACCGGGGCGCCGACCAGCGGCACTGCAGTCGTGCAAGGCACGAACGTGCTGTACACGCCGGCGCCGGGATTCCTGGGCACGGCGCAGTTCAGCTATCAGCTCTCCGAATACAGCCTGTATCCCGACTACCGCAACGGCGCCGCGACAGTGACGATCACGGTTGCGAACCAGGTGCCGATCGCGAACGCCGGTCCGGATCAGACGCTCTCGGACACTGACCTCGAGCCCGGCGAGAACGTCGTGCTCGACGGCCGCGCGTCGACCGACACCGATGGCACCATCGCGACCTACGTGTGGCGCAACGCTGCCGGCACGCAGATCGCGACTGGCGCGAATCCGACCGTGCGTCTGCCGGACGGATCGCAAGTCATCACGTTGACGGTGACCGACGATGCCGGCATTGCCGCCACGGACACCGTGACGATCAACGTCGCGACCGCGCCGACACGCACCACGCTGAGCGAAATTCCAGACCTCACGCCGAACCAGCGCAAGATGGCGCAAGCACTCGACAGCCTCTGCCCTCGCCTGTCGCAGGCCGAGACGCTGACGTCGGAGCAAGCTGCCTTGCTCACGCGCTGCAATGGCCTGTCGTTCAACAACTCGGTGGAGAATCAGCGCCAGGCGCTCGATGAGCTCAACGGCGACGATTTCTCCGCAGCACGCACGCAGACGCTGTTGTTCGCGAACTTCCAATACGTCGGCGTGATGGATCGACTCATCGCGTTGCGCGGCGGCGCGCGTGGCCTGAGCCTCGCGGGTCTCGACCTGATGCTCGACGGCAAGCACGTACCGCTGGCCGAGCTGCAGGAGATGGTCGGAGGATTCCTCGGCGGCGGTGCGGCGAGCGACGCGGCCGAGCCGGGCGGCCTGCTCTCCGACAAGCTCGGTCTGTGGGGCCGCGGCAATTACAGCTTCGGCAACAAGGACGCATCGGCCGCTGCGCCGAAGTTCGATGCCGATCAGTGGGGCTTGCTGCTCGGCATGGACTACCGCTTCTCGGACAAGGCCGTCGGCGGCGTCGCGCTCGCCTACGGCGATTCGAGCGTCGAGTTCCAGCCCGCGGGCGAAGGGAAACTGGACGCGACCTCGTGGGCCGTATCGTTGTACGGCTCCATGTACGCAGCCAAGAACTTCTATCTCGACGCCATCCTCAACTATGCGAGCGTCGGCTACGACGCCCAGCGCAACATCACGTACGTCGATGGCACGGGTCTGGTCTCGGAGAACGCACACGGCGACACCGATGGCGCGACGCTCAGCGGCGGCGCCTCGCTCGGCTATGACTTCCTGCTCGGCGGGCTGACACTTTCGCCGACGGCCGGTGTGTTCTACGTCGACGCAACGATCGACGGTTTCACCGAGAACGGCGCGCCCGGGATCAACCTCGCCTACGACGAACAGAACTTCAAATCGTTCACCGGCAACCTCGGGCTGCGGCTCACGTACGCGTGGAACCTGTCGTGGGGCGTGTTGTTGCCGCATCTGCGCACGGACTTCGTGCGCGAGTTCGAGGATCAGGTCGAAGTCTTCGGCGTGCGTTTCGCTGCCGATCCCTTCGACGCCGGCAGCAATCCCACACCGCCGATCCTGGTCGAAACGGACAATCCGGACCGCTCGTACTGGCGGCTCGCGGCCGGCTTCTCCGCGCAGTTCAAGCACGGCGTGTCGGGCTACATCGAGTATCAGCGGCTGGAGAGCTACGAGCTGATCAATTTCCAGGACGTGAGCCTGGGTCTGCGTTTCCAGCGCAGCTTCTGATGAAGGTGCTGATCGCAACGCCGCTGCACGATGGGCGCGCGGAGCGCGACTTCATCAACGGCCTGCTGCAGTGTCACGGCCTGTATTACGCGTGGGCGTGCGTCGAAGGCCAGGCGAACATCTCGCTGGCGCGTGACATGCTGGCCGGACAATTCCTCGCCAGCGATTGCACGACGCTGGTGATGATCGACGGCGATATCGGCTTCGGCCGCGCCGATCTCGAGACGCTGCTGCGCTCGCCGCACGGCGTGACCAGCGGCATGTATCCCCGCAAGCGCGATCAAGGCGGCTGGGTGTTCGAGCCGCAGGATGCGACCGTCGAGCGCCAGATCGCGGCGGGCAAGCCGTTTCCGGTGCGGCACGCTGGTGCGGGATTTCTCAAAGTCGAGCGCCGCGTGTTCACTGACATCGCGCGGGCCGGTGAAGTCGCGGCCTATCGCGGAGCAGATGGGCAGAACACACACCACTTCTTCCGGAGCTGCGTCGTCGACGGCGAGTTCCTGTCCGAGGACTATTCTTTCTGCGAGCTCGCCGCGAAGGCCGGTCACGCGGTGCACATCGATCCGCGCATCCGCTTGCGTCACATCGGACGCCGGGTTTACCTGTCGGGCTGAACCCCCGACTTCCGGAAATTCTCTCGCCAAGACGCCAAGATCGCCAAGGAAGAAAAGGAGATTCGAAAGTCCGGACTAAGAATTCTTTGTCTTCCTTGGCGTCTTGGCGTCTTGGCGAGAGTCATTCCGCATCTTGGCTAACCCATGCGAGCCGCCTCGACCTCGCGGGCAAAGAACATCCCCGCCTCCCGCAGCGAGCTGCGGCCTTCCGGTACCCAGCGCTGGAACAACTGCCAGACGTGCGGAACGGCCGGCCAGATCTTGATCTGCGTCTTCACGCCGGCGCGCTGCGCGCGATCAGCCAGCCGACGCGAATCGTCCAGCAAGGTTTCATCCGAGCCGACGTGGATCAACAACGGCGGCAGTCCGTGCAACTCCGCATACAGCGGCGATGCGAGTGGGGCGCGACGGTCACGATCGCCCAGGTAGTACTGCGCCGCGCGACCGAAGGACCCGCTGTCGAACATCGCGCAACGCTCGCTGTTGGTGCGAGCGGACTCGCCGGTCGCAGCAAGATCGACGAACGGTGAGAACAGCACCGCGGCAGCCGGCATCGGAATTCCGCGTTCGCGCAGCGACAGCATCAGCGCCATGCTGAGCCCACCGCCCGCTGAATCGCCGGCTACGACGACTTGTTGCGGAGTGTGGGTCTCCAGCAAGCCGCGATACGCCGCGACGGCGTCTTCGAGCCCCGCCGGAAATGGATTCTCGGGCGCGAGGCGATAGTCCGGCGCAAACGTCTTGAATCCCGCAAGCGCGAAGGTAGCGGTAATTGCGCGGTAGGTCTGAGGCGTGCAGGCAAAGTAGCCGCCGCCATGCAGGTACAGCAGTGTCGCGACCGTCGGCACGCCGTCGGCCACCAGCCATTCGCCAGCGATGCCTCCCACGGTGCCGGAAGTCACTTGCGCGCCGCGCGGCGCCGGCATCGGCGATCCGCCGCTCATGACCTTCCGTGCCGCCAACGCGTCGGGAGTCCGCGCCAATCGCGGCTTGAACCAGTGCCGCAACACGAAACTCGTCGTTCTTGCCTGCCAGCTCGCCATCGGAACACCTCTTGGCTGACTATACGGCATGACACTTCAATACCGAATGCTGGGTGCCGGCGACAGCGCGGTGCTCGACCGCGTTGCAGACGAGCTCTTCGACGGCGAGATCCAGCCGGCGCTGGTGCGGGAATTCCTCGGCGACGCCCGGCATCACCTGGCGGTCGCGATCGACGACGGAATCGTTGTCGGCTTCGCTTCCGGCGTGCACTACGTGCATCCGGACAAGCCGGCCGAGCTGTGGATCAACGAAGTGGGCGTCGCACCGACGCATCTGCGCCGGGGCATTGCTCAGTCCCTGCTTCGCATGCTGTTCGATGCCGGCAGAGCGGTCGGCTGCGGCCAGGCCTGGGTGCTGACGGATCGAGGTAACACTGCAGCGATGCGGCTGTACGCATCGGTGGGCGGCGATCCCGGTACGCACGACCACGTCATGTTCGACTTCCGGCTATAGAAAAGTCGGCTATAAAAAAAGCCGCACACCGAAGTGTGCGGCTTTGAAGGGCCGCGGTGCACGGGAAGCCCGCGGCGCCGGGAGTTACCGCACGGGCGGGTGTGCCTCGAGGAACTTGTCCATGTCCGACAGCGACGGCTGCGTGGCGTCGTCGATGGTGCGGACGAAGTCGAGCACGTCCTTGAGGTCCTGCGCGCTCAGCACGGTGCTGATTGCCGGCCCGCCTTTCACCAGCGAGTGCTTCGCCATGACCTGCTCCAACGTCTGAGCCGAGCCGTCATGCAGGTACGGAGCCGACTCGCTCAAGCCGAGCAGCGAAGGCGAGTTGAAGCCCGCGCCGCCGAACGCCCCGAAGCCCTGCGTCGACTGCCCGGCGACGGCCGCGGCACCGCGAATCTCCAACTGCCCCGCCGGCAGCACCTTGGGACCGACGAAGGTGTTCACGTCGTCGAGGATGGTCACCTTGACTGCGTCACGCGTGATCGACAGCAGCTGCGGTCCATTCACCGCGAGCGCCGGGTCGAACGGCTTCACGCCCGGGGTACCGGTGCCCGGCGGATCCAGCTCGAAGAAGCCGGCGCCGATCGGATTGCGCGGGAAGGTCGCCACCAGACCGTTGCCGGCGTCACCGAACAGGAACGCTTGCGTGACCTGGCTCTTGGTCCACTTCGCACCGCCATGGCACGACGCGCAGTTCGCGTCGAACACCGCACGGCCGGGCGCTTCGTTCGCCAGCTTCGGCACGATCGGTGCGCGAATCGTCGTCGCCCATTCCTGGAGCGCGTCGAGTGCGTCGCTGATGCCGAACACCGGACCGTGATTGAACACCAGCGCCGTGCGGTCGCCGGTCGCGGTTTCCTTCGCGAAGCCGGTGCCGCCCTGAATGCCGATGGAGTTCGCGTTGAAGTCCGTGTTCGAGCCGCGCACCGCGCTCCAGTTGAGCGCGCGCTGATCCTTCAGCCGACTGGCGACGTCGGGCACATCGTGCGTGAACATGCCTTCCAGCGGAATCGTCTGGCGCGGACCGGTCTCGAAGATCCAGGTGACGTTGTCGCTGTGACCGTCTTCGTGACACGAGGAGCAGCTCGACCACGCGTTGTCCGAGGCCTTGCCGCGATGCTGCAGCGGGACGATGTTACGCAGCTCCGTGTCGAACACGCCGCTGTCCGGCACGCCGAGCGCCGTGAAGAACACCAGCTTGCCGACGAGATTGCGATGCTCCTGTGTGCCGAGCGCCGGCGGCTTGCTGGACTCCATGTCGCGAGCCAGAACCACGTTGTTGGTCAGGTCGAGCGCGGTCACCGACATGCTCAGCTCGTTATCGGTGTAGGCGCGCGTGCCATCGCTGCTCATCACGACGCCGGTCGGCATGTTGCCCGTTTGCAGGCGCTTCGCCTTCTGCGGGTTGCCGCCGTCGAGGATGTTGAGCTTGCCGTTGGCGTCGAGGCCGGCACGCAGCACGTAGTTGCCGCCGCGGCTGACGAACAGGAAGTTGCGACCCACGCGGTCGGCATCGACCGCCACGAGATCGTTGAGGAACAGCTTGTCGAGCGTCTGCCGCGGGTCGCCGACCACGGTCTCCTTGCCGACCTGCGCGTTGAGGTTCAACGACAGCGCCTTGTCCTCCGCACCGGCGGTGGCGAGCGTGCGATCCACGACGCCGACCAGGCCCTGCACGTTGACGTTGAACTTGACTGGCGGCTCGGGCGAAGCGCCCACGTTCGGCACGTACAGGTGCCGGCCGCGGATCAGCGCCGAGTACAGCATGTTGGGATAGACCTGCTGCGGCACGGCCGCGAGCTTCGTGAGGTCGTTGGGATCGCCGACGCAGAAAGTCGCATTCGCAAGGTCGTCCGCCGGGCCGTTGTCCACGCCGTCCTTGCCGCTGTTGAAGAAGATCAACGGCGGGGTATTCGGAGCAAGCACCGTGCCTTCGATCTGATCGCGGCTTTCCTGGCAGAACTGGCGACGGTCCGCCTTGAAGCCGGAGTCGAACGGCGCCAGCGCAAGTTGCGCGACCTGCGCGTTGCCGTCGACAGCGGCGCCGACTGTGAACGTGTCCACGACGCCCTGCTTGGCATCGTCGAAGCCGTCCGGCCGGTCCGCTTTGATCAGCTCGCCGAACATGCGCGTCACGAAGACCCGCTCGTCGCGATCGTTCCTGTCGCCGTCGTTGCTGATGGCGATCGACTGCGGATTGCCGCCGGTCTTGACCGAGCCGACGACCGCCAGCGTCTCCAGGTTGATGATCGTCACCTGGCCGATCGTGAAGTTGGCGACGAACGCAAACTTGCCGTTCGGCGTGATCGCGATGCCGCGCGGCTCGACACCGACGCTGATCGGCTGCCCGATCACTGCCGGCTTAGCCGCGGTGAGATCGATGACCGACACCGAGCCCTCGATCGTATTGGTCACCAGCGCGCGCTTGTTGTCGGGAGTGATCGCGACGTAGCGCGGCTCCTTGCCGACCGGCACTTCGACCGGCGCCTCGTTCACGTCGCTGCCATTCTCCGCTCTGACAGTGAACACCGACGCGGAAGCCTTCTGCCTGTTGACCACGACCAGCCGCTTGTCATCGCTCGTCAGCGCGATCGAGCTGGAGCGGCTCTGCGGAAACAGCTCGCTGAAGTCGATCAGGGCTGCTTTGGCGTCGCCGAGTTGACGGTTCAGCGCAGTGAGCAGCGCGACGATCACCGGGTCTGCCGCGAATGCCGCAGCAGTCTGGTTGAAGTTCACGACCTTGCCGCCGGCCACCGCATTGGCGACCGCAGTGTTGGCCGCTGCATCGATCTTCACACCGTTGGTCGGATCGCCGTCCGCATCGAGCGCTCGCAGCAGCACGAGGATGTTGCCGAGCACCTGGTCCTGATCGTTCTGCACTTCCTTGAGATCCTGCAGGCCGATCGGCGCAACGCCGCCGTTGACGGCGGTGGGCGTGACGGTGCCGAGGGTCAGCTTGTTCGCACCCGTGCCGACGAACAGCCGCACGTCCTGACCGGTCGCGAACTGGAACTTGCCGGTGGCATCGGTTGCAGCGTCGTTGGCGCCGGTGCTGGCGACACCGAGACCGTCGAAGCGCTCCAGCACGAATTGAGCGTCGGCGAGCGTCACGGGGGGTGGCGCCGGCGGATAGTTGTTGCCGCCTCCGCCTCCATAGCCTCCGCCGCCGCACGCTGCAAGCGTTGCGGCGACCGCGATCGACAACAGGGATCTCGTCAGGGTGTTCACAGCGATTGCCTCCTCGAAACAGGCCAGTGGATCGATGGAACACAAAATGCCCGCGCGCCGCGTGCGCCGGCAGTGCGCAGCGGCGTAACCGCGGCCTAACGTTGGTGGGTCGTCGAATCCCTCCGCAGCTCAGAACCTTTGCTGCGGAAGGCAGTTTTGTGCGGAATTTTCAGGCTGCGCCGGCACAGCCTTGCGGTTTCAGCACGCGTTGCAGCGAGGCCGGATACTTGGCGAGCTTGTCTGCGGGGCGGCGCGGTCGCGCAACGAGCTCGCCGCCGCAGTTCGGACACTTGCCCTTCAGTACAGTTGTCACACACGCGACGCAGAACGTGCATTCGAAAGAGCAGATGCGCGCCTCGGTCGATTCCGGCGGCAGATCCTTGTCGCAACATTCGCAATTGGGACGGAGCTGAAGCATGTTCGTTACCTCTCAACCGAGGACTGCGGCGCGGCGCGCGAGACTTTCCGCGGGCCACACGTTTTTGCTGCTGTAGTACTCCGGCACGGCGTTCGCACCCGGCGGCAGCACCACCCACGGTTGTTTCGACGCAGTGAAGATGTGGATGTCGGGCGGAAAGCGGTCCGGCTCATCGAGCGTGCCGACGCGAATGAAGCGCACCACATCGCCCATGCCGCCGTAGTTGCTCCACAGCGCGATCTTGCAAGTCGGACACCGCGCGATCCTCTGTCCCTTGCCGCTGTTGGACGGTGTGTTGATCACTTCGGGCTGACCTTGCAGCACTTCGACACGAGTGCTTTCGATCAGCGCGTTGAGGGCGAACGATGCGCCGGTCTCGCGCTGACACCAGCGGCAATGACAGCAATGCACGAACATCGGCTTGCTCGTCATCCGATAGCGCACCGCACGGCAGGTGCAGCCGCCTTCGTAATGCTCAGCCATGAGTGACTCCCCTCAGACTTGTTGTTCGACTCGCAGAATGCCGCTGAATGTCGCGATGGCAAACAGCAGGACGGTGGCGCCGTCACCGAGCAACTCGAGCAGCATCAGTGCCTGGGCGGCGATTGCCGGATCGCGGACCTGGCGCTCGACCAGCCTGCGCGCGACGATGAGCACGACCTGCACGCCGACGCCCCACAGCATCAACGTCCGCGTCGGCGGAAAAAATGTGAAGGCGAGCACGCCGTAGCCGATCAGCGTGGATCTGAGCGCCCCGTAGGACCGGTTGTGCACCCGCGTTTCGGACATATGTCGCCTCGCTCCTCGCCCACCGGGGACTGGTTCACACATTTTGCCGCAGCCGGATCTCCAGCCGCGAGCGGTCCAGCCGATATTCGTACTTGATGGGCCCATATCGTGCAATCGCAGATCGCACAGTCGAAGCAGCCGTGTGGCTGCTGGCCGCGGCCTGCGTGCTGTTCGCGACTGTCCGGCCGGCACTCGCACTCGATCCGCACCTGGCCGTCAGCCAGTATGTCTTCGACAACTGGCAGATCCAGCAGGGCCTGCCGCAGAACTCCGTCGAAGGCCTGGCGCGCACGCCGGATGGATATCTGTGGCTCGCGTCGCATGAAGGACTCGTGCGCTTCGACGGTGTGCGCTTCACCGTTTTCGATCGCGGCAACACGCCGCAGTTGCGTTCGCGGGTCATCACCAAGCTGCACGTCGATGCGGAAGGACGGCTGTGGGTCGGGACGCGCGTCGGTGTCCTGACATTCGCTCACGGACAGTTCAAGACCTACGATGAGCCGGGCCTGCACGACGGCTACATCCGCGCGATCGTCTCCGGCAACGACGGTCACATCTGGGTCGGCACGGACGCGGCGCTGTTCGAGATCGCTGGTACGACGGTGCGTTCTTACGGCCACGATCAGGGACTCGCGGATACCGCGATCCGCGCTGTGCAGGTCGGCAACAACGGCACGGTGTGGGCAGCTACGAACGTCGGCGGTTTGTATCGCCGCTCCGCGGACCGCTTCGAGAAAGTCCATGTCGCCGACAGCGCGGGCAGCGACGCAGTGCGCGCGATGTTCGAAGACGACGACGGCGCGCTCTGGATCGGCACCGAAGACGGCCGGCTGTTCCGCGGTCGCGACGGTCAGTTCGAGCCCTACGCCGGTGCGCAGGATCTCGGCGCCGCGGTCAGCGCGATCCTGCGCGATCGCGACGGCAATCTCTGGGTCGCGACGACCGGTGCGGGCCTGCTGCGCCTGGGGAACGGCGAGCCGAGCTGGCTCGACATGCGCGAGCGCACGAGCAACGACGTCCGCGCATTGGTGGAAGATCCTGAAGGCAGCCTGTGGCTCGGCACGTTCGGCGCCGGTCTCGAGCGGCTGCACGCGGGCAAGTTCATCCCGTACGGCCCGCCGGAAGGATTGCCCGGCAGTCTCACGTGGAGCGTCGCGCCGGGACGCGACGGCAGTCTCTGGTTCGGCACGGATGCCGGCCTCACGCGCTACTCGAAAGGCCAGTTCGAATACCTGTCGCCGCGACTCGGGTTGAAGGACATCCGCGTCCGCGCCGTGCTCGAAGATCGCTCGGGCGCACTGTGGTTCGGCACGCAAGGCCGCGGCGCCTATCGCTTGCAGAACGGCCGGCTGACACGGTTCAGCACGGCGGAAGGCCTGAGCGGCGACGCTGTGAAAGCGATCGCAGAGGATCACACCGGCCGCATCTGGCTC
The DNA here is from genome assembly GCA_035275145.1 of Steroidobacteraceae bacterium. GTDB lineage: Bacteria > Pseudomonadota > Gammaproteobacteria > Steroidobacterales > Steroidobacteraceae > Steroidobacter. The sequence goes on from DATENH010000249.1 coordinate 15,021, forward strand.
GGCACGAACATCGGCATGGATACCGTCGTCAAGGGTCGCCTCCAGCCGGCGCCGGCCGCGCTGCGCGGGATGGGCTCGTTCATGACGAGCATCGTGTACGAGGATCGACGCGGCCGCATGTGGATCGGGACGGATGCATTCGGCCTGCTCATGCTCGAAGGCGAAGAGCTGCATCGCTATGGCATCCCCGACGGCATGCCGAGCCCACGCATCGTGTCGATCCACGAGGACGAGAGCGGCGCGCTGTGGTTCGGGACGCTCGAAGGTCTCGTCTATTACCGCGATGGCCGCTTCGTCTCGCTGGCGCAGGCCGCACCGGCGTTGCGCGAGAACATTCTGCAGGTCGTCGAAGACGCGCGCGGCTCGTTATGGCTCTCGACCAATCGCGGTCTGTTCGCCGTCGCGCGCAAGGAGCTCGAAATGCTCGTCGCGCGACCCGGCTCGGCGGCGCCGCACATCCGCGCCTACCACATCGCAGATGGCCTGCGGACCAGCGAATTCGTCGGCGGCAACACGCGCGCCGGTTTCCGTGCCAGCGACGGCACGCTGTGGCTCCCGAGCATCCGCGGCATCGTGCGTGTCGATCCGAGCCGTATCCGGAGCAACGAGCTTGCGCCGCCCGTCGTGCTCGAAAGCATCATCGCGGACGGCCAGGCGCTCGACCTCAACGGCGAGCTGCGGGCGCCGCCGGGCAGCGCGAACTGGGAGTTCCACTACGCGGCAATGAGCATGCTCGCGCCGGAGCGCGTGCGCTTCCGCTACAAACTCGAAGGCTACGAGGCCGACTGGGTCGAAGCGAACACGCGCCGCACCGCGTACTACACGCGACTGCCGCCGGGCAAATACGTGTTCCGCGTCATCGCCTGCAACGACGATGGGCTGTGGAACGAGATCGGCGCAGCGCAGTCGTTCGAGCTGCTGCCGCACTTCTACGAGACGACCTGGTTCAAAGTCGCCTGCGTCGTGCCCGTGTTGCTGCTCGGCTTCCTGATTTTCCGGTTGCGCGAGCAGCAGCTGCAGCGCCGCTCGCGCGAGCTGAAAGTCCTGATCGATGAGCGCACTCGCGACCTCGCGCATGCGAAGGAAGCCGCCGAGCAGGCGACGCGCGCGAAATCGCAGTTCCTCGCCAACATGAGTCACGAAATCCGCACGCCGATGAACGGCGTGATCGGCATGACCGAGCTGGTGCTCGACACGAAGCTCGATCCGGCGCAGCGCGAATACGTCGAGACGATTCGCGACAGCGCGTCCTCGCTCCTGCGCATCATCAACGACATCCTGGATTTCTCGAAGGTCGAAGCCGGCAAGCTCGAGCTCGAGCGCGCGCCGGTCGATCTGCGCGCCCTGATCCAGGACGCCGTGCGCCTCGTGAGCGTGCCTGCGCAGGCCAAGGGCGTGCCGGTGCGCGCGGTCATCGACCCGCGCCTGCCCGCCTACATCCTCGGCGACGCCGCGCGCATCCGGCAGATCCTCGTCAACCTCGGCGGCAATGCCGCGAAGTTCACCGAGCGCGGCGAAATCACAGTCGACGTCAGCGTCGTCAACCGCCGCGATCCTGATCTGACCGTGCGCATTGCCGTGTGCGATACAGGCATCGGGATCGCGCCGGAGCGGCGCGCGGTGCTGTTCAATACGTTCACGCAGGTCGATGCGTCGACCACTCGCCGTTACGGCGGCACGGGCCTCGGGTTGTCGATCGTCAAGCGACTCGCTGAGCTGATGGGCGGCACCGTCGGCGTCGAAAGCATTCCCGGCATGGGCTCGACGTTCTGGTTCACGCTCGTCACATCAGTGACGCAGGTCGCGTCGCGCGATCTCTCGCCCACCGAAGCGGAGGCCGTTCTCATTGCACCCGCAGCCGCTCCGGAGAATCCGCTGCCTGCGCTCGCCCTGCCGCCGCCGTCCGCAGCTCCCGATCGCCGGCCGCGCATCCTTCTGGCGGAGGACAACGTCGTCAATCAGAAGGTCGCCTCGCGAGTGCTGGAGAAGGAAGGCTTCGTCGTCGACGTGGCGCAGGACGGGCATCAGGCGGTAGAAGCGTGGCGCCGCGGCTCGTACGACCTGATCCTGATGGATTGCCAGATGCCGCAACTCGACGGCTATGAAGCAACGCGCGAGATCCGGCGCGAAGAACGCGAGAACGGCGCGATGCGTATCCCGATCATCGCGTTGACGGCGCACGCCATGAAGGGTGCCGCCGAAGACTGCCGCCGCGCCGGGATGGACGACTACCTTACGAAGCCCCTCGATCGCGAACAGCTCAAGCGCTGCCTGACCCAACACCTCGGACACAAGCGGCCGTCGGCTATTGCGTCATCTTCGTGAGCTGCTCGAGCGCCTTGCGCTTGTACTCCGGCGAATGCCCTTCGTAATACCGATCGATCAACCGCCGCGCGATCT
>DATENH010000250.1:0-9449 GCA_035275145.1 Steroidobacteraceae bacterium
GATCGGCCTGGTCCTCACACCGCTCGTCCTGCTCAAGGGGCTCGTCGAGCTGCTGCCCGTTTTTGACCCGGAGATCTGGCAGCAGCTCACGGAGCCGGGCGCCGGCGCCTATCATCCGCTGTGGGCGACAGTGGTCATCTACGAATTGCTCGCCAATGTCGGCTTCCTCGTTTTCACGCTGTGGCTCGGCTATCTGTTCGTACGCAAATCGAGCCGCACGCCCGCGATCTTCATCACCTGGCTGGCGCTCAATATCGCGATCCAGCTCGTCGACCTGCTCCTCGGAGCGGAAATTCCAGCGGTTGCAGATGAGTCGGCGGCGGGCTTCGGCGAGCTCATCCGGGGCATCATCCAGGCGATCATCTGGATTCCCTATTTCCTCCGCTCCGAGCGCGTCCGGAACACGTTCGCAGTTTCGTCGACACCAGAGCCGCAAACCGGCTGACGTTCCGGCTCGCAGATCGACGAACGACCTAAGACCGCCACCGTGCTCGGTACCAACACGAATGGAAGCGCGCCCCGCAAATCAGCGCCGGTCGCGACTACACGGATCAACAGATCGCGCTGACTAACGCGCGTACCGACGACCTCGTGCGGTCGGCGCGTGAGTATGCCGCTCGCGGTATCGCCGCCAGCTCGGCGCTGCCGACCGCCATGTCCTCGCAAATCGGCAAGACTGCGCTCAACGTCGGCGCCGGTCACTACGACGGCGAGACTGCAGTCGGCGTCTCGATCGCCCACGCGTTCAACGGCAACCTGCTGCTGAGTGGCAGCATCGCCAAGGTCAGCGGCGGCGACTCGGTCAGCCGCGTCGGCATCGGTTTCGAGTTCTAGACGATCGTGCATCCGGTCGAGCTCTTTGTCGGAGCTCGATCGGATGTGCTCTACTCGCGCCATGCGCATCGCATGGCTGGCATCGCTCCTCGTCGCATTGCTGTCTGCCTGCATGCATCCGCGCGCGATTCAGGCGCCGGAAGAGGTGCGACTGACCCCGCTGAAAACAATCTCCACTCTCAAGGCACGTGTGCTGCTCACGTTCGCCGGGGTCGATGGGATTCCGGTCGAGAACTCCGTCGACTGCTATCGGATGCAGTACTCCGTCAGCTCCGGCGGCGAAACGATTCAATTGAGCGGACTGCTGGCACTGCCTCGCGATGTCGTGCCGCGGCGATTGGTGAGCTTCCAGCACGGGACCAGCACGACGCGCACGGCGGTTCCTTCGCAGCTCGATGGGACCGGGCTGGCAGCCGCGATTGCCTTTGCAGGTAACGGGTACGCGCTGATCGCGCCGGATTACCCGGGGATGGGCGATTCGCCGGGGCGGCATCCCTATTACATCGCCGACGCGATCGGACCGGCGGTGGCCGGCATGATCGAGGCGAGCCAGCGTGTGCCGGGCGTGCCGAACGGCCCCGTATTTCTCTCGGGATTTTCGGAAGGCGGATGGGCGAGTCTCGCGGCGCTGCGCGTGCTCGAGAGCCAAGGCAAACCTGTGCTGGGTTCAGCGCAAGTCGCCGGTGCGTACGACCTTCGGCGTGTGTCGCTGCCGGCCGCGTTGAAGGGCGGCGCGCCTTCTCACTCGCTCTATCTTGCGTACGCGGCGTGGGGACAAGCGGCGTACTACAACCACTCGCTGGACAGCGTGCTCACGCCGGAATACGCAGCGATCGTCGATCGTGTGTTCGCCGGCGCGAAGCCGAAGGAGATCGTCAGCGCTCTGCCGCCAGATCCGCGCCGGATGTTCAACCAGAATTTCCTCGATGCTTTCGATCGCAATGAGGCTCACTGGTATCTCGACTCATTTGCGGCGAACAGCCTGATCGATGTCACCCCGCGTGCGCCCGTTCGCCTTTACTACGGATCGAAAGACCAGGACGTGGTACCGGAGGAAGCGTTGGCTGCCGCGCGTTCGATGCAAGCGCGCAACGTCGACGTTACTGCCATCGACGTCGGTCCGGTGGGACACGACCCGTCGATGCTGGCGGCTGCGCCGCTGATCCTGGCATGGCTGCGCGAGTTGGATGCTGCAGAGAGATCGAAGCCGTGAAGAAGATTTCGTCGGGTTCGACCATGTTCTACAAGAAGGTCTTGCCACTTGCCTGGTTCGGCTTTCTGGTGGTGTTCGCAGGCGTCGCCCTTTCGCGGGGTGACCTGGGCAGCGAGGAGCGCTGGCCATTCATCGTCATGCCTCTCTTCATGGCGACACTCGGCTTCGTTCTCATGCGCAAGCTGGTCTGGAACCTCGCCGACGAGGTGCACGACGGCGGCGACTTCCTGCTGATCCGCAAGGGCGGCGACGAGGAGCGGGTGCCGCTCGCCAACATCATGAACGTCAATGCGTCCACCAACGTGAACCCGCAGCGGGTCACGCTGCGACTGGTCAAGCCGGGCAAATTTGGAACCGAAGTTTCGTTCGCGCTGCCTTCGAGATTTTCGTTCAACCCGTTCGCGACTCATCCCATCGCGGACGATCTGATCGTACGCGTCGATCGCGCGCGACGCCGCGAGTGAGACAGCACTCCTACTTATGCTGCGCTGCTGAGTTTCCCCCGGTTTCTTCCCCCGGCACCGTCGATTATCCTGTGCGCCACGCAAGGGGGATACATGAACAACACGTCGCAGCTCGCTGCCGCCTGCCTGGTACTTTGTTTGATGATCGGCCCGGCCGCACAGGCCGAAGGCCTGCGGCCGGATCAAGCAGCGTTTCGCGAGATCTATCGCGAGCTGGTGGAGACGAACACCACGCTGTCCGCGGGAAGTTGCACTGAGGCCGCACAGAAGATGGCCGCCCGGCTGCGCGCCGCCGGTTATCCCGATAGCGACTTGCATCTCTTCGCGACGCCCGAGCATCCGAAGGAAGGCGGACTGGTTGCGATCCTGCCCGGGACCGATGCGAAGGCGAAAGCGATCCTGCTGCTCGCTCACATCGACGTCGTCGAAGCACATCGCGAAGATTGGGAGCGCGATCCGTTCAAGCTCATCGAGGAAGGCGGCTATTTCTATGCGCGCGGTTCGCTGGACGACAAGTCCATGGCCGCAACGTGGGTGGACACGCTGATTCGCCTGCGTGGCGAACGGACGAAGCCGCGTCGCACGGTGAAGATGGCGCTGACCTGCGGCGAGGAAACCAGCGGCGCATTCAACGGCGCGGAGTACCTGGTGAAGGAGAAGCGCGACCTCATCGACGCCGCGTTCGCTCTCAATGAAGGCGCGTGGGGCATGCTCGATGCGTCGGGCAAGCGCGTCATGATGGGCGTGCAGGCCGGCGAGAAGACCACGCAGAACTTCCGTCTCGAGGTCACGAACCCGGGCGGTCACAGCTCGCGGCCGGTGAAGAACAACGCGATCTATCACCTGGCCGGCGCGCTCACGCACATCGAGCACTACGACTTTCCGATCAAGCTCAACGACACGACGCGCGTTTACTTTTCACGCATGGCGGGAATCGTCGGCGGCGAAATGGGCGCGGCGATGACGAAGTTGGTTGCGGATCCGACCGACGCCGCAGCCGTCGCAAAGGTGACGGAAGATCCGACCTACAACGGCATGCTTCACACGACCTGCGTCGCGACAATGCTGGACGCGGGACACGCGACCAATGCGCTGCCGCAGCGCGCGCGTGCGAACGTCAATTGCCGTATCTACCCGGGCGAACCCGTCGAGAGCGTTCGGCAGACGTTGGAGAAAGTCGCGGCGGACACGGAAGTCAAAGTCTCGACGTTGGAGACGCGTGGGCCGTCGTCGGTCGTGCCGCCGCTGACGCGCGAGATCATGGGACCGATCGAGAAAGTGTCCGCGCGCATCTATCCCGGCGTACCGGTCATCCCGCTGCTGCAGCCGGGCGCAACGGACGGGCAGTTCCTCAGTCCGGCCGGGATTCCGACTTACGGCCTCAACGGCCTGTTCCTGGATCCGGATCTCGGCGGCATCCACGGGCTCAACGAGCGCGTGCGCGTGCAGTCGCTGTACGACGGACGCGATTTCCTTTACGAGCTGGTGAAGATCTACGCGGCGCAGCGCTGAGCTTCAGAACCAGTAGTCGGATACGCAGCGGCCGTCGCGCGGCAGGTCGTCGAAGGTGCCGAAGCCGTCGAAGTGATCGATCGGGATCTTCGCGACGTCGTCCGGCTCGGCCAGCCGCAGGTTGACCGCGATGCGCCGCCGGCCCTCTTTGTCGACCTCTTTCCCGCGCCAGAACGCAACGCAGCCGCAGGTCGGGCAGAAGTTGAAGCTGAGGGCCTTACCCCGGACGAACGCCTGCGCCGGCCCCGATACCTTGACGCCTTCGCCTTCGAAGTCGTACGCCCAGAGCGCGCCGTAGCGGCGGCAGGCCGTGCAATTGCAGGCAGTTGCGCCGTCGGGGACGCCCTCGAACGTCCAGCGAACTGCGCCACAAATACATGCTCCATGGATCATGTGCACCCTCCGCTCGTGACTGACATATGTTAACGAAAGGCGAGCGAATCCGCGGTTCGCGCGGTATAGTGGCGCCGGCTCGTAACCTTTCTCTTTATCTCCTTATGGCCGCCCTGCACGGCTGCACTGGCGCCAATTCAGCTAAACCGAATCGTTCTCGAACCGAGGAAGCCGCGCTGGCCGCGGTAGGCTTAATCAAGACGTGTTCGGGCTGAACCTTCAGCTCATCTGCGTCGCCAACAACGAGAGAAATTCTTCGATGAGCAAGATCTACGTCGGCAACCTGCCATTCAGTGCCACTGAAGAAGCCGTTCGCGCCCTGTTCTCGCAGCACGGAACGGTCGAATCGGTCTCCCTGATCAACGATCGTGAAACCGGACGTCCTCGCGGTTTCGGCTTCGTGGAAATGTCCCGCGCCGATGCCCAGAAGGCGATCCAGAGCCTCAACGGTTTCGAGATGGGCGGCCGTCCGCTCAAGGTCAACGAGGCTCAGGACAAGCCGCGTGGCGGCGGCGGCGGCGGTGGCGGCCCGCGTGGCGGCGGTGGCGGCGGTCGCTGGTAATAAGCTGCAAACCCTAGTGCCCCGATGACAAGCTTTCCCGCTTCCTCGGGGCACTCGGCTGACACACCGTTCTGTCTCGAATCCGTCGACGAAGTGCCAGCGCCTGAAGGTCAGGAAGGCGTCTGGCAGCGCTATGTGATCACACAGGGCGCGAACACGATCGTCGGCATGCGCGCCGGCGTGCACAGCGAAGTCTCCGCGCTGCTCGCGCAATACGTCGAACGCCTCAACCTGCGATTTTCCAAACAGCAGAGCAAAGCTAAAGGCTGACGCCGTTGTCGCGGGTGCAGACCGCATTCGGTGCTCTCGTTCTCGCGCAGGCTGCGCACTCCACTGAAGAATCCATCTGGGGCCTGTGGGAATCGTTCCCGCCCGCGCGCTTCGTCTCCGGACTCGTGTCGAGCGATCTGCAACGCGGGTTCGTCTCCCTGAACATCTGCATCGTCGCTTTCGGCGCGTGGTGTTACTTCTTTCCTGTCCGGCGGCAATGGCCGATCGCGACGACAATCCTGTGGGGTTGGATCGTCATCGAAGCGATCAACGGAATCACACATCCAGTGTGGTCGGTGATCCAGGGCGGCTATACAGCCGGTGTCGTTACATCGCTCATGCTCGGGCCTCTGGCGCTGTATCTGGCGAAGCAGGTGCTTGCATCATCCGCGCGTGCAGAATCACCACGCCCAGGATGATTGCGACACCGGCGTAGAATGGCCACGCCAGCTCGCGTTGCTCATCGAGCAACAGGATCGCGAGCACGATCGCGTACACGGGTTCGAGATTCAGCGCGAGTGCGGTCGCGAACGCGCTCAACTGCCTCATCGCGACGAGGCCGAGCGTGAACGGCAACAGCGTGCAGCCCATCGCGAGCGCGAGCAGTAGCAAGCCATCGCGAAGCGATGGCAATGCGAACAAGGCCTCACCGCCCGGCAAGAGCGGCCCGACACACGTGAGAAACAGCGCGCCGGCGCTCATCTCCACACCGGTGACTGTCAGCGCTTCGGCATGACTGATGTAGCGCTTGTTGAGCGCGCCGAAGATGCAGAGGATCAGCACCGAGAGCACACCGACGGCGATGCCGAGCCGCATGGCGACGGGCGTTCCGCCGATGACGAGCAACACGCCAGGGATCACCGCAAGGCCGAACAGCAGCTCGCGCGGATCGAACTTCCGTCGCACGATGAGCGGCTCGACGAACGCCATCAGCACCGACATCAGCGCCATGCACGTTGCGCCGACGGAAGCGTTGGAAAGCTTGATCGAGCCGTAGAACGTCAGCCAGTGCAACGCGACCAGCACGCCGATGCCCGCGTAGATCGCGAGCTGTCGCGCCGACAAGGCGCGCACGCCACGCCAGAACTTCGCTACGGCGATCAGCGCGATGCCGACGAGCGTCATGCGCCACCACACCAGCGGCAGCGCGGGCAGGGAAATCAGTCGGCCGAAGATCGCTGTGAAGCCCCACAGCACGACGCAGAAATGCAGCTGCAACCAGGCGCGCGTCCGCGCCGCGCGCGCTGCGGGATCGATCAATAGGCTTTCGCCCACACGACCCGCTGCGGGCTGGGCTGACCGGTGAACGGACAGGTGCCCGGCTCGCTCTTCTCCAGCGGGATGCAGCGCACGGTGACGCCGAGCTCGCTCTTGATGCGTTCTTCGACTTTCACGTCGCCGCTGAAATGCGTCAGCGCGAACCCGCCGTGGATCGGCGTCGGCGCGTTCTCAGGCACCTTCGGCGCGGTGAACCATGCGTAGAACTCTTCCTTGGAATCGATGCGACGCGTGTGCTTTTCGCGCAGCTCCTTGGCACGCGCGAACAAGGTGTCCTGGATCGATTGCAGAGTCGTTGCGATCGAAGCGACGAACTCGGCGCGCGGAATGCTCTGCTTGTCCTTCGGCGCGCGATCGCGACGACCGACGAACAGCGCGTCCTTCTCCATGTCGCGCGGTCCAATCTCCAACCGCACTGGCACGCCCTTCTTGATCCAGTTCCATACCTTGTCGCCGCCACGCTCGTCGCGCTCGTCGACGATCACGGTGACGTTCCGATCCACGTACCGTTGCGCCCGCAGCTCCTGCGCCACTTTGCGGCAATACTCGAGCACGCGCGGCTTGTCTTCGTCCGAGCGCCAGATCGGCAGGATCGCGACCTGAACCGGCGCAACTTTCGGCGGCGCGACGAAGCCGTCGTCATCCGAATGCGTCATCAGCATGGCGCCGATAAGACGTGTCGAGCTGCCCCAACTCGTGGTCCACGCGTACTGCTGCGCGCCGTTCTGATCGAGGAACTTGATCTCGCTCGCCTTCGCGAAGTTCTGCCCAAGGAAATGGCTGGTGCCGGCCTGCAGCGCCTTGCGATCCTGCATCATCGCTTCGATGCTGAAGGTCTGCACGGCGCCGGGGAAACGCTCGCCCGCAGTCTTCTCGCCTTTGATCACGGGCACGGCGAGCCAGTTCTCGACGAAGTCCGCATAGACGCCGAGCATGCGCATCGTTTCCTCCACCGCCTCTTCGGAGGTGGCGTGCGCGGTGTGACCTTCCTGCCACAGGAACTCGGTGGTGCGCAGGAACATGCGCGTGCGCATCTCCCAGCGGACGATGTTGCACCACTGATTGAGCAGCAGCGGCAGGTCGCGATAGCTCTGCACCCAGCGTGCGAAGGCGTCGCCGATGATCGTCTCGGACGTCGGCCGCACGATCAGCGGCTCTTCGAGCTCGCCCGCCGGGCGAAGCTTGCCGTCCGGTCCGGCCTCCAGCCGATGGTGCGTGACGACCGCACATTCCTTGGCAAAGCCTTCGACGTGGGCGGCTTCCTTCTGCATGAAGGACAGCGGGATGAACAGCGGGAAGTAGGCGTTCTGATGGCCGGTGGCCTTGAACATGTCGTCGAGCGCCCGCTGCATGTTTTCCCACAGCGTGAAGCCCCACGGCTTGATGACCATGCAGCCGCGCACCGGCGAGTTCTCAGCCATGTCGGCGGCGCGCACGACCTGCTGATACCACTCGGCGTAGTTCTCCTCGCGGGTCGGGGAAATGGCTGTTTTGGGCTTGGCGGGCGTGTTCATCGATCGCGGTCCGGCTTGCGGCGGACGGCGATTAGAGCACGAGGCCAGAAGGCGGGGCTAGATCGAGGCTAAATCAGCTTCGTCTGCAGCCAGGCCTTGGCGAACCGCAGGTCCCGGATGACGACTTCGGGTGCCAGGCGCAGCGCGGCGGCTGTCTGCTTGGTCGTAAGGCCGGCAAAGTAGTGCAGGTCGATCATGGCGGCGCACATCGGGTCGAAGCGGTCCAGCCAGCCGAGCCACTCGACCAGGTCCTGGACTTTGACGTCGCTGTCGCCGACGCGGTCGGCGCGGTTCGCCAGCCCGATGGCGATCTTGCGCGCGATCGGCGCCGCGAAGATCAGGAAGCGGGTCTCGTCGCGCGGACCGCACTCCGGACCGAAGAGGAGACGACAGACGCGCTTGAGCGATGCGCCGGTCGGCAGCGACCCGGCATTGGCGAGTTGCAACAGCTCCTTGGTGATGCGCGGCCGCAGTTGCATCCAGGCGGAATAGTCCACTGGCGGCTCGATCGGCAGTTGCTCTGCGACCTTGGTCGTATCCGTGTCTTCGTCCGTGACCATGACTCGTATGCTAGCAACTTCGGACGAGGACAGCGTATCCTAAATTGGGATAATCGCAAAGCGGGATTACAGATACGGGCCCGGACACGGAGCCCGCCACCTTGAAGTCCTTGCGCTCGGCAGAACATGTGCGCCTGACCCAGTACCTGATCAATGCCCGCGACCGAGCTGGGTTCACCCAGCAGCAGCTGGCAGACAAACTGGGCAAACACCAAAGTTTCGTCGCGAAATACGAAGGCGGCGAACGCCGCATCGACGTCATCGAGTTCCTGCATATCGCCCGCGCGTTGGGATTCGACGCGTCGCGGGCGATCAGGTTTATCGAGAAGAAGTGATGTCGGTGTCGGGCTAAAGCCCGACCTGCGGCGGCGATCAGCGCGGCGCGATCGCCGCCTTCGCGATTTCCAGGGCCAGTTTGTACGGCTCTGGATCGTTGCGGTTGGTCAGGACGACCACCGTCAGGTGGCGCTTTGGGTAACGCACGATCACGTTGCGGAAGCCGACGGTCTCGCCGGAGTGCCACAGGGTCTCGCCTGTGATGCGCCAGCCGAAGCCGTATTCCACTTCCGGGGTATCCGTGCGTGTCGCGGGCGTGAAGGCCGCATGCAGTGAGCTCGGGCGCAGCAGCCGCCCGTCGTACAGCGCGGCATCCCACTTCGCGAGGTCGTCGATCGACGAATAGATGCCGCCGTCGCCGAGCACGGCGCTCGTCTGGCTCTGATCGGTCCGGCTCCACTTCCCCTGCTCTTGCGTGTAGCCGAACGCGCGGTTGGACACAGTCGAAATGCCTTCCTCGTACGCCACCGTGTTGCTCATGCCGAGCGGCTGGAAGATGCGCTCGCGCAGGAA